>NZ_DASVWK010000984.1:0-5127 GCF_036389735.1 Archangium sp.
CCCCGAGAAGTCCGTGCTGGCCTTCGAGTGGTCGCCGGACCGCGAGATTCCCGCGAGCGGCCGGCTGTGGCCGTACCGCGTGCGGCTCGGCACCTACGCCAGCGCGGCCGAGGCGCGGGGCCGGGTGCAGTTGGTGCTGGCGGATCAACGGCCGGCCTTCCTCATCCCCGAGGGCAACGCGGTGGAGGCGTGGGCGGGCGTGGCCAGCGAGCAGGAGGGGCTGCGGGTGGCCGTGGAGCAGGGGGTGCGCGAGCCGCCGAGGGTGCAGGAGCGGCGGGCCACGGACGACACGTACCGCGTGGGCCCGCTCGAGCTCTTCGTGTCCCTGGCCGAGGTGGAGGTGGAGGGGCTGGACGCGGCGCTGCTGCCGGAGGTGCGCCAGGTGGAGCACCCCATCGCGCCGCTGCTCGGCACGGGGAGCCTCTATGGCGCCGCCACCGTGCCGGCGGATCCGGACGGGCTGGTGCGGGCCGTGCCCCACCTGGTGAGCTACCGCTCGCGCGAGGGGGCCCGGCACGTACTGCCCTCCATGCCGCTGGCGGCGGCGATGCGCCTGGCGGGCACGCGCCAGCTTCGCTACGCGGACGGCCGGCTGTACGTGGGAGACCGCTTCTCCATCCCCATGGACGAGTCCGGCTACAGCCTGGTGCGCTGGGACGCGGCCGAGGTGGGGCGCGGCTCACGGGGCTCGGTGTCGCGAGCCATTCCCGCGTGGAACGTCCTGCTCAACCTCTTCGCCGTGCGCGAGGGGGTGCCGCCCCGGGCGGTGCACGACATCGAGGGCCGCGTCATCGTCTTCACCAACACCTCGCGGCAGGCGCTGGACTTCAAGCACACGCCCATCGGCGAGCGCACGCCCTCGGGGGCCGTCCTCGCCCAGTCGCTGGTGAACCTGCTCCAGTCCGAGGGCCTCACCCGCGCCACGCCGAAGGTGGATCTCTTCCTGACGCTGGGGCTGGCGTTCATCGGCGCCTTCCTCGCGCTCACCTTCAACCGGGGCCTGCGCTCCTTCGGCGACGTGTGGATGTACCTGGCCACCATGGTGGCCGCGGGGCTCGTCTACTCCGGGGTGGCCTGGTACCTGTTCGTCAACAAGCTGCTCTGGGTGGCGATGGTGGGCCCGCTGCTCGCCATGGGCCTCACCTTCATCTTCACCATCGTCCAGGCCTCGCGCACCGAGCGGCAGTTGCGCCACTTCATCACCGACGTGCTCGGCCGCTACGTCAGCCCGGAGGTGGCGCGGCTCGTCACGCGGGACTTGCGGATGCTCACGCGGGCCGAGCGCCGCGAGGTGACGGTCTTCTTCTGCGACATCGACGGCTTCTCCCGCCTGTCCAACGAGCTCCAGCCGGACAAGCTCGTCCAGCTCCTCAACGACTCGCTGACGGAGATGACGGACGTGGTGCGCTCCACGAAGGGGCAGGTGGACAAGTACATCGGCGACGCGGTGATGGCCTTCTGGGGCGCGCCACTGCGCACGGATCGCCATGCCCACCTGGCGTGCGAGGCCGCGCTGAAGGTGCGCGAGGCGCTGCTGGAGCGCAACGCCGATTGGGAGAAGACGTACGGCCAGCGCCTCCAGTGCCGCCTCGGCATCGACAGCGGCGAGCTGGTGGTGGGCGGCATGGGGAGCGATCTCGCGGCGAAGTATTCCGTCATGGGGGAGTCGGTGAAGCTCTCCATGTTCCTGGAGAGCCTCAACCGCGCCTATGGCACCTTCGTGCTGGTGGGGGACGCCACGGCGCGGCTGGCACAGGACGGCTACGTCTTCCGCGAGGTGGACCGGGTGCGGATGAAGAACCGCGCCGAGCCCCTGCGCATCCACGAGCTGGTGGGCCGCAAGGGAGAGCTGTCCACCCAGGTGCAGGAGCAGCTGGCCCTCTACGAGCAGGCGCTCACCGCGTACCACCAGCGGCGCTTCGACGAGGCGCTGGCGCTGTTCTCACGCGGCACGGAGGCCTTCCAGGACTCGGTGGCCGGGGTATATGCCGAGCGCTGCCGCAAGTTCTCCCAGGCCGCGCCGCCGGAGGACTGGGACGGCGTCTTCGCCCTCGAGGGGAAGTAGGCAGCGGCCTCAGTCGCCCGGGTCCGGCTCGTCCGGGTGACCGAAGAGCTCGACGACGGGCTTGTCCTCGGAGATGTGCTCGGCCACCACGCGGCGCATCTTCTCCGGCGTCATGTGCGAGTAGTACGTCTCGCCCTCCCAGCCCATGAGCTGGTAGTCCTCGGGAGAGAGGGGATCCCTCTTGCGCCCCGTCTCCTCGCGGATGACGACGTTGGGCCCCATGTGACAGAAGCCGTAGCAGCCTCCGCGGTACAGCTCACAGCGCGGCTGGAGCTTCCGCGTGGACAGCTCATCGCGAGCGGCCGCGGCCACGGCATCCGAGCCGCCAGCCTTGCAGCTCGAGCCCTTGCACACGGAGAGGCGGTAGCGCTTCATGAACCGGGAACCCTACGGAGTTTGCGAGGTGCTGGAAAGGGCGCCCACGGTCCAGGAGGGCCCGCTCCCTCGCACGCCTCGCCCGGGGCTGTAGGGCTGCAACGGGGCTGCACGCGGTGCTCCAAAATGGCACCGGCCCACCCTCCACCGCACGGAGCGGGGAAGGCGGGCCGGGAGCCAGCGCGTGTGGCCGGGTGCTACTTGAGGAACTTCGTCACGGGCACCGGGCCCTCGTTGGAGACGACGGTGCGCGAGGTGGGCGGCGTCACGTGGTCGCCGTGGGTGTCGCCGGCCTCCAGGTGCGGGTGCTGGGGCTCGTTGCCCTCGCCCACGCGGGCATGGGCCTCCTTGTGCACGTGCGCCGGCTGATCCGAGCTCGGACGCTTGTTCCACGGATCCGACGGGTGCGCCACGGCCGGCCCCTTGAGCAGCTTGGGGATGTCGTAGACGAAGGCCTGCCGGTTGTACTCCGCCGGAGTGTGCGTGTACGTGTCCATGCGGATGGCGTCCTTGGGGCACGCCTCCACGCACAGGCCGCACACGATGCAGCGCAGCTCGTCGATGACGAACTGGGTGGGGAACTTTTCGATGACGCGCGAGCCACCCTCGGCCGCGTCCACCTCGTACTCACCGGCCTCGATGTAGATGCACTGGGCCGGGCAGATGGTGGCGCACATGTAGCAGGCCACGCAGCGCGGCTTGCCATCCTCGCGCGGAACCAGCCGGTGCAGGCCCCGGTAGCCAGGAGGGTAGGGGACCCTCTCCTCCGGGTACTGCACCGTGGTGATGAGGCTGGTGCCCTGGCGATCCTCGAACGGCACGCCCACTTCGCGCGTGCCGAAGAGGTTGCGGAAGAAGTGCCGCGTGGTGATGGCGAGGCCGCGGATCAGCTCCGGCAGGTACGCACGCTCGCGGATGTCGGTGCGGGGATCCTGAGTTGCCTTGTAAGCCATGGTGTTTGTCTCTCAGTTCCGACTAGTGCGAGGCCGGGGCGGGATGCGTGCCGACGGCATGGGTGTCCGCGTGAGCGGTGGCGGCATGCCCGTGGGCGGGCAGCGCGTGACCGTGGGCGTCGTGGCCGCCGTGCCCGTGGGCGCCGTGCGCACCCCCGTGCCCGTGACCCTCCGTGCCCGGCTCCTTCTTGGTGCTGGACAGCGTCATCGCCACCAGGAGGCCAATCTCCAACATCCCGAAGATGGCCAGCATTCGCAGCGACGGATCCCACAGCACCAGGGCGCCGCTGACGAACACGTTGATGAGGCCCATGGGGAAGAGGATCTTCCAGCCCAGGGTCTGGATCTGGTCGTAGCGGAAGCGCGGGAACGTCCAGCGGATGGCCAGCTGCAGCCAGCACAGGAAGACGACCTTCAGCCAGAAGAAGGTGCCCAGGAGGAGGCCGTAGAGGAAGCCGTGGTCCTTCAGCGCGCTGGCCAGCCACTCGCCGCCGAAGGGCAGGTGGTAGCCACCGAAGAAGAGCACCACGATGAGGCCGGAGAGGATGACGATCTCCACGAACTCGGAGATCATGAACAGGCCGAACTTCATGCCCGAGTACTCGACGAAGTAGCCGATGATCTCCGACTCACCCTCGGGAGAGTCGAAGGGGGCGCGCTTGGTCTCGGCGAAGGCCGCCGCGAAGAAGAGGAAGAAGCCCAGCGGCTGCAGCAGGATGCCCCAGGCGGGGATGCCGAAGTCGAAGCCCCCACCCGCGCCGGTGAACTGCCACAGGTAGCGGGCCTGGCCGGGGTTGGCCGTCGCGTAGGTCGCATCGGCCAGGAAGGGAATCTCGTTGACGAGGAAGCCCTGGATGGCCGGCAGTTGCGCCGAGGAGAAGGCCAGCATGAGGCCCACCAGCGACAGGCCCAGCGCGACCTCGTAGGAGATCATCTGCGAGGAGGCACGCACGCCACCGAGCAGCGCGAACTTGTTGTTGGAGGACCAGCCCGCCAGCGAGGTGCCGTACACCGCCAGCGAGGCGATGGCGAACACGTAGAGCAGGCCGAAGTCCGGCGTGGCCACCACCATGTCCACGTTCACGCGCTGGCCGTCGAGCATGTAGCTGATGCTGGGGCCGGCGGGCACCACCGCGAAGAGGGCGAACACCGGCGCGAAGGCCAGCATGGGCCCCAGGTTGTAGAGCAGCTTGTTGGCCGTGGCCGGGATGAAGTCCTCCTTGAAGAGCATCTTCAAGGCGTCGGTGGCCACGTGGGGCAGACCGGCCAGGGCCGCGTTCTGCAGGCCCGGGAGGGCGATGCGCGCGCGGTTGGGACCGATGCGGTCCTGCATGAGCGCGCTCCACTTGCGCTCGGCCAGGGTGAGCATGGTCGCGATGACCATGACGAAGACGAGCATCAGGAAGATGATGTTCGTCAGCCGGCTGGCGCCCGTGAAGAGGTAGCGCTCCGCGACGCCGCCCACGGCATAGGCAGCGGCGACGACGCCCGCGAGAGCGCCGAGGATGACGGCGGAAATGATGAAGATTTCGAGGACGCGCTTCATTGTCAGATACCCCGAACCCTGGGAGCGCCGAACTCACGGTACCCCGGAGGCCGGCCGTCGGCGGCGGTCGGCAGGGGGTTGATGCCAGGCGTCTCCCGGTCGGGCGGGGCGGCCTTGTCCCAGTCGACCGGGGCGAACTCCGTCACCGCCTTGCCCAACTCGCGGAACACCTCGCGAGAGGACGTCCA
>NZ_DASVWK010000985.1:0-16357 GCF_036389735.1 Archangium sp.
GAAGCCCACGTACAGCACGCTGACCACGCGCATCTACGATGACCCGGCCCTGCGCGCCCGCTACGTCCACGTGAAGCTCCACCTCGTCCAGGACGACGGCAGCATCATCACGAAGTACGAGGGCGTCTTCACCGAGCTAGAGTCCGTCAACAAGGACTTCCTCGAGGCCCACGACTTCGACGAGGACGGCGACATCTACCGCTGTGGCATGCACGACTGCGAGATGCGCCCGCCGCCCCAGGAGGAGTACCAGGAGAAATGGGACAAGAAGACGAACGAGAAGGAGCCGTGGGACCGGCTGTGGTCCTTCATGGAGGACATCAACCGCACGCCGCCGCACCGCTTCGCCGCCTTCGCCCGGGAGCACCTGGAGCTGGAGGACTACCTCACCTGGATGGTGACGGAGACGTTCATCGCCAATGACCTCCAGGGCGACTCGCGCAGCTACCTCGTCTACGACCGCGAGACGGGCAAGTGGACGTACGTGCCTTGGGACCTCAACAACGCCCTGTCGCTCTACAACCGCACCAATCCCGTCGTCCAGGGCGTGAAGGACGAGCACCCGCTCTTCACGTACTCCGCCTATGACGCGAGCGTGTACGAGCTCTTCCAGTTCCGCCGCGACGTGCTCGGCATGGCGGGCATGAAGCCCACGTACAGCACGCTGTCCACGCGCATCTACGACGACCCGGGCCTGCGCGCCCGCTATGTCGCACGGCTGCGCCTGCTGCTCGACACCTGGTTCACCGAGGAGAACATCGGCCCGCGCGTCGACGCCATGCACAAGCTGCTCGCCCCGTACATCCTGCCGGGCAAGGACGGCAAGACGGTGGACCCGTACGTCAGCCCCGAGCACGCCGCGCGGAGCACCGAGTACCTCCGCCGCTTCGTGCGCGAGCGCCGCGAGTGGCTGCTCCAGCACATCCGGGAGATCGAGTCGCATGGGAGCGGGGCGCTCGTCATCGACCGGGTGGGGCGTGACGGCTCCGGGGCCTTCTGGGTGCAGCTCTACAACCGGGGGAGCGCGCCGGTGTCGCTGGAGGGACACCTGTTGTCGGGCTTCACCCGGGTGCCCACGCAATGGCGGCTGCCCGCGCTCACCGTGCAGCCTGGACAGGTCGTCACCTTCCGCCAGGGGGCCGCTGGGGTGGAGGGCCTGGGCGCGACGCTCGACCCGAAGAACCCCGAGGTGTCCCTCTACGCACCGGACGGGTTGAAGGCCCTGGATCTACTGTGGCTGGCTCCACTGAAGCCGGGCGAGGCCTACGGCCGGCAGCCGCGCGGCGCCGAGTCCTTCGGCGGCCAGCCCGGGCCGTGAGGAGTCGAAGAACCACTCCGTAGACGGAGGGCCCCCTGCTACCGTCGGGGGCCCTTCGCGCTTCCGGGAGGTCCATCTGATCGAGCTTGAGAGTCTCGCGGCATTCGAGCAGCACCTGGCGAGAGGCGCGAGCCTCGCCAATGTCATCCTCCAGGGGTTGGACCTGACGGGGCACACCCGGGCGCTGCTGGGCGCGGACCTCATGGGCACCGCCTTCCTGGGCTGCCAGCTCGAGAAGGAGGCGCTCGAGGCCGTCCTCGCACGGGGCGCCATGGTCTTCCCCCCCTTCTCGGGGCTGCCCTACTCGCCCTACCGGGGGAGCCTCTACACTCCCGAGGAGCTGTACGCGGGCTTCGACCCCGCGCGCCCCGAGAGCTACGCGGACACACCCGACGCCCGCATCTACGCGCACTGGAGCGCGCAAGGCGGAGTCCACACGCCCTCCCTGCTGCACACGCTGGCGCAGCGGCTCCATGACCACTCCATCACCGATGCCATGGAGGAGCTGCTCGCCCACCAGGGTCGGCCGCGCAAGGTGGTGGCCATCATGGGCGGCCACTCCATGCGTCGGGGACAGCCCGACTACCGCTCGGTGGCGGAGCTCGCCCGTGAGCTGGCGCGCCTCGGCTTCTTCCTGGTGAGCGGCGGCGGGCCGGGCGCCATGGAGGCCACGCACCTGGGCGCCTGGTTCGCCCGCCGGAGCGAGGCGGAGCTGGGCGCGGCCCTCGAGGTGCTCGCCCGTGCGCCGAGCTACAAGGACCGGGACTGGCTCTCGCGTGCCTTCGAGGTGCGCGCGGCCTGGCCCCTGAAGGACGAGGATGTCCCCTTCTGCGCCAGCATGGGCATCCCCACCTGGCACTACGGCCACGAGCCGCCCAACCCCTTCGCCACCCACATCGCCAAGTACTTCGCCAACAGCGTCCGCGAGGAAGGTCTGCTCACCATCGCGAAGGGCGGCGTCATCTACTCGCCGGGCAGCGCCGGCACCATCCAGGAAGTCTTCCAGGACGCCTGCCAGAACCACTACAACACCGTGGGCGTGGTCAGCCCGATGATCTTCCTGGGCCAGGAGTTCTGGACGCGCACGCGGCCCGTCTACCCGCTCCTGGAGCAGCTCGCCCGAGGCCAGGAGTACGCGCGCTACCTGCTGCTCACCGACTCCCGCGAGCACATCCTCCAGGCCCTCGTGGACTTCGACCGCGAGCTGGAGGCCCGCGAGCGCGCCCGCTAGGGATTCCCCGGAGCCGTGGCCACACGGTGTGCGAGGTGGAAGCCGCACCCTGAGTGGGTCATGGGTTTGTCCATCTAGGGAGCGGCTCCGGCGAGGTGTTAGAAACTCGCCGTACCACCATGATGGACATCCCTGGGTACAAGCTCCTCGGCCTCTTTCAAATGACGAGCAGCAGCCTGCTGTTCCAGGGGCTGCGCGAGGCCGACCAACAGCCCGTCATCGTCAAGACTCCGCGCAACGAGCACCTCGGTCCGCGCGAGCGTGCGCGCTACCAGCGCGAGTACAGCGTGCTGCAGCGCCTGCGAGGGACGCCTGGGGTGCTCGCCACCCGTGGCTGTGAGGTGCTCCGGGAGCGGCCCGTGCTGCTGCTGGAGGATGTGGGAGGCAACGCCCTCTCGGAGCAACTGGGCCAGCCCCTCGAGCCCTCCTCCTTCTTCTCCATCGCGATTCCCCTGGCCACCACGCTGGCGGAGATGCACCGCCGCGGCGTCATCCACAAGGACATCAAACCCGCCAACATCCTCCTGTCGGCGGGGGAGCAGGTGTGGCTCATCGACTTCGGTCTCGCCACCTCGCGGCAGGTGGAGCACGTCGAGGGGGCCAGTGCCACGCTCGTGGAAGGCTCGCTGCCGTACATGTCCCCGGAGCAGTCGGGGCGGATCAACCGGGCGGTGGACTACCGCACCGACTTCTATTCGCTGGGGGTGACGTTCTACCAGTTGCTCACGGGGCGCTTGCCCTTCCAGGGTAAGGATCCCCTGGAGTGGATCCACGCGCACATCTCGCAGCGGCCCGTGCCCCCGAACGAGCTGGTGCCCTCGCTTCCCCCCATGCTCTCGGCGGTGGTGCTCAAGCTGATGGCCAAGGCCGCGGACGAGCGCTACCAGAGCGCCGAGGGGCTGAAGGCCGATCTGGAGCGGTGTCAGGACGCGGTGCGGCGGGGCGCTCGGGAGGACTTCCCACTGGGCCTCCGGGACTTCCCCGCCCGCTTCCAGCTCCCCCAGCACCTCTACGGCCGCGAAGCCGAGGTCGAGGCGCTGCTGGGGGCCTTCGAAGACGTGGCGCGGGAAGGACGGGCGGGGTGGGTATTGGTGCGGGGCTACTCGGGCATCGGCAAGTCCTCCATCGTCCATGAGCTGCACAAGCCCGTGCTGGAGCGCCGGGGCTTCTTCCTCGGTGGCAAGTTCAACCAGCTGCAGCGGGACGTGCCCTACGCCACCCTGGCCCAGGCCATGCGGGGCCTCGTGCAGCAACTGCTGGCGGGCAGCGATGCGGAGGTGGAGGCCTGGCGTCAGCGCCTGGGGGCGGCCTTCGAGGGCAATGGCCAGGTGCTGGTGGACCTGGTGCCCCAGCTGGAGAAGGTGGTGGGCCCGCAGCCCCCCGCGCCGCAGCTGCCGCCCGCCGAGGCGCGCAACCGCTTCAACCGTCTCTTCCAGCGCTTCCTGCGCGTGTTCGCCTCCTCCGAGCGGCCGCTGGTGCTCTTCCTGGACGACCTGCAGTGGGCGGACTTCGCGAGCCTCACGCTGCTCAAGTACCTGTCCACCCATCCGGACACGCCGCCCCTGTTGCTGATTGGCGCGTACCGGGACAACGAGGTGAGCACCGCGCACCCGCTGGCGCTGGTGCTGGAGGAGGCCCGGAAGGAGGGGGCCCGGCTCAAGGACATGCACCTGGGGCCGCTCTCGCCCACGCAGACGCGGCAGCTCGTGACGGATGCCCTGCCGGGTGCGTCCCGGGAGGTTGTCGAGCCACTGTCGGAGCTGCTCCAGGCGAAGACGGGGGGCAACCCCTTCTTCCTCCTCCAGTTCCTTCAGTCGCTCTACCAGGACGGACTGGTGGAGCGGGTGCCCGAGGGCGGGTGGCTCTGGAACGAGCAGGCCGTGCGGGCCATGGGCTACTCGGACAACGTGGTGGACTTCATGGCCAGCCGGCTGCGCAAGCTGCCCGCGCGGGCCCTGAAGCTGCTGGGCCTCGCCTCGTGCGCGGGCAACACCTTCGCGCTGGAGGCCCTGGCCCTCCTCTCCCACCAGGAGTCCTCCGAGGTGGAGCTCGGCCTCGAGCCGGCCTTCCAGGAAGAGCTGGTGGTGCAGACGGGTCCTGGCCACTACCGCTTCCTGCACGACCGCATCCAGCAGGCGGCCCATGTCATGCTGGCCGAGGTGGAGCGCAAGACCATCCACCTGGAGCTCGGCAGGCTGCTATGGGCCCGCCTCTCGCCCGAGGAGCTGCGCGAGCGCCTCTTCGACGTGGTGGGGCAGCTCAACGCGGGCGCGGAGTTGATGGGGGACAGCGAGGAGCGGACCCGGCTGGCGCGGCTGAATGCCGAGGCGGGCTTCCGCGCCCAGTCCTCCGCCGCCCACCGCTCGGCCATTGGCTACTTCACCATGGCCCTGCGCCTGATGCCCGGGGACCTGTGGGTAACGGCGCCCGAGCTGGCCTTCAAGCTGCGCCTGGGACAGGCCAGCAGTGAGTTGATGAGCGGAAATGGCCCGGAGGCCCGCCGCATCATCGAGGAGCTTCGCTCGAGGGAGCTGTCGCGCCAGGACCTCGCGGCGGCCTACCGGCTCGAGAGCGGCATCTTCCTCACCGCCAACCAACCCGAGGCCGCCGCCGCCTGTCTGCTGGAGTGTCTGGCGCGCTTCGGCGTGAGCATCCCCGCCAGGCCCACCTGGGACGAGGTGGCCGCCGCCAACAAGGAGGTGGAGTCGCTCCTGGGCAACCGCCCCATCGAGAGCCTCATCGAGCTGCCCTCCATGATGGATCCGGAGACGAAGACGGTCATGGGGCTGCTCGGGGCCCTGTTCGCGCCGGCCTTCTTCACCAGCGAGACGCTCCTGGCGCTGCACCTGTGCCGCATGGTGGCGCTGACCCTCCGCCATGGAAGCACCGACGAGTCCGCGTCCGCCTATGCCTGGTATGGGTTCGTGACGAGCTGTCTCTTCAAGGAGCCCCACCGGGGATATGCCTTCGGCGAGCTGGCGAGTGGGTTCGTCGAGCGCCATGACATCTCCGCCTACCGGGCCCGGGTCCTCTTCACCCAGGGGCATGTGAGCCTCTGGGTGCGGCCACTGCGGGAGTCGAGGGAGCTCTATCAGAAGGCCTTTCATCACGCGCTGCTGTCGGGGGACCTGCAGATCGCCGGCTACTGCTGCATCTTCATCGTCTGGCTTCAGCTCTCCATGGGCGCCGAACTGGTCGAGGTGTATGGCGAGGCGGTCACCCATGCCGGGTTCGCACGCAAGGCGGGCTTCCGGGACGCGGGCAACATCGTCGGGCTGCTCCAGGCCTTCGTGCAGCAGATGCGAGGGCTCACCGTCTCGTTCGGCTCCTTGAGCATGGAGGGGTTCAGCGAGCAGGATGCCGAGGGCCTCCTGAGTACGAGCATGGCCCCGTTGAAGTGCTCGTATGCCGTCATCAAGACCCGGTCCCGCTTCATGAGCGGCGCCTACGAGGAGGCGCGCCGGGCGGCGGACAAGGCCCAGGGGCTGCTCTGGGCGGTGATCGGCCGCGGTCAGCTGCTGGACCATCATCTCTACAGGGCCCTGACCCTGGCGGCGTGCTGCCGGGAGGCCGCGGCGCCTCTGCGGGAGAAATACCTCGAGGACATCCAACAGCACCGGCGGCAGCTCGAGGAGTGGGCCACGAGCTGTCCGGAGACGTTTCGAGCCGCCGAGCGGCTGGTGACGGCGGAGCTGCACCGCCTGCGGGGCGAGCTCGTGGCGGCCGTCCATGGCTATGAGGAGGCCATTCGGGCCGCTCGCGAGCATGGCTTCATCCAGAACGTCGCCGTGGCGAGCGAGCTGGCCGCGCGCTTCTGGAAGGAGGAGGGGATTCCCCTCATCTCCATGGCCTATGCCCGCCAGGCGCGCGAGGCCTATCTCCAGTGGGGCGCCGAGGGCAAGGTGCGGCACCTGGACGAGCAGTGGCCGGATATCTCCCGCCTGGGGCTGAGTGGCCAGGGCACCACCAGCTACGACACGAGCTCCAAGCTGCTGGACGTGCTCAGCCTCGTGAAGGCCCAGCAGGCCGTCTCCAGCGAGATGGACCTGGAGCGGCTGGTGGGCACCCTCATGCAGGTGGCCATGGAGAACGCGGGGGCTCAGCGGGGTGCCCTCCTGCTGTTGCAAGGGGAGGAGCTGACGGTGGCCGCCCGGGTGGTACCGCCGGAGCTGACCTCCTGGCGGTTGCCGGGGCCGCTGATCGCCTATGTGCGGCGCACCGGCGAGTACGTGCTCATCGACGATACGTCCAAACCCCACGCCTTCTCCGACCCGGCCGGTGCCTCCAGCCAGACCGGCTCCGTGCTGTGTCTGCCCTTGAAGCGCAAGGAGGCCTTCTACGGCGTGTTGTATCTGGAGAACGCCCTCACCGCCGAGGCCTTCAACCCCAGCCGCATCACCCTCTTGCAGCACCTGGCCTCCCAGGCCGCCATCTCCATGGAGAACGCGAGGCTCTACGGCGAGGTGCGGCAGGCCGAGCTCGCCCTGCGTCAGGCCAACGAGGCGCTGGAGTCACGCGTGGAGGAGCGGACGCGTGAGCTGATGCAGGCCCAGGCGAACCTGGTGGAGACGGCGCGCCTGGTGGGCAAGTCCGAGGTCGCCTCCAGCGTGCTGCATGACGTGGGCAATGCCCTGACGAGCCTCGTTGTGGACAGCGAGACGCTGCGCCGCACGGTGGCGGCCTCGCGCATGGGCCGTGTCGAGCAGGTGGTCCACCTCATGGAGGAGCACCGCGACGACCTCGCGGGCTTCCTCACGAAAGATCCCCGCGGCCACCAGCTCTTCGCCTACCTCACCGGCCTCGCGGGTGAGCTGGCGCAGGAGCGGGTGTCACTCCAGCAAGGCATGGACGACCTGTCCCGGAATGTCGATCGGGTGCGCACCATCATCCAGATGCAGCAGGCCTACGCGAAGGCCACGCTGCTGGTGGAGGAGTGTGAGCTGGCCGAGGTGCTGGAGGAGGTCCTGCGCCTTCAGGCGGGCGCCTTGCACCAGTTGGGCGTGCAGGTGACGAAGGAACTGGCGCCGCTGCCCAGGATGAAGGTGGACAGGCACCGGCTGCTGCAAATCCTCCTCAACCTGATCAGCAACGCCCGGCAGGCCTTGGAGGGCGTGGTCCCGGGGCAGCGCCGGCTCCTCCTCCGGCTGTATGGAGAGGGGGAGTGGGTCCTCTTCCAGGTCGTGGACAATGGCAGGGGCATCGCCCCCGAGGTGCACGGGCGGCTCTTCACCCAGGGGTTCACCACCCGCAAGGAAGGCCATGGCATTGGCCTGCACTCCAGCGCGCTCGCGGCGCAGTTGATGGGCGGGAAGCTGTCGCTGGAGAGCGCGGGGCCTGGCCTGGGTGCCACCGCCACCTTCAAGCTGCCCACCGGGCCTTCCTCTCCCCCGGGGGGAGCTGGGTAGGGTAGTGCGGCTTCACTCACTCCCGTGCAGGAGTTCCCGATGGAACGACACCCCGCTCCGTACCTCTCCGTGACTTCCTGGCTCGCCGCCGCGGCCATGGCCGTCTGCCTCTTCGCGGTGACTCCCGCGCACGCGGAGTCCTCGTTCACGCTCTTCGAGAGTGGACAGGTCCGTCCCCTGGAGCTGTCCCCGGACGGCAAGCTGCTCTTCGCCGTCAACACCCCGGACAATCGGCTGGAGATCTTCCGGGTGCATGGCGGCGGTCTGACGCACCGGGCCTCGGTGCCCGTCGGGCTCGAGCCCGTCGCCGTGGCGGCGCGCAGCAACACCGAGGTCTGGGTGGTGAACCACCTCTCGGACAGCGTGAGCGTCGTCGAGCTGAGCGGCAACGGGAACGGGGGGCGTGTCACCCGCACCCTGCTCGTCGGCGACGAGCCGCGCGACATCGTCTTCGCGGGGCCGGAGCGCGGCCGTGCCTTCATCACGACGGCGCACCGCGGCCAGAACATCCCGTTCGATCCGAAGCTCACCACGCCCGGCATCGGCCGTGCGGACATCTGGGTCTTCAACGCGAGCTCGGCGAGCATCATGCCGAGCACGATCCTCACCCTCTTCAGCGATACGCCGCGCTCGCTGGCGGTGACGCCGGACGGCTCCCGCGTCTACGCCGCCGGTTTCCACTCCGGCAACCGGACGACGACGCTCTCGCACATCCTCGTTCCGGATGGGGGAGAGGCCAAGGGAGGTCTGCCCGCGCCCAACACCAGTGTGGATGGGAAGCGGCAGCCCGAGGTGGGGCTCATCGTCAAGTACAACGGCGCCCACTGGGTGGATGAGCTGGAGCGCATCTGGGACAACTCCGTGCGGTTCTCGCTGCCGGACAAGGATGTCTTCGTCATCGACGCGATGGCCAACCCTCCGGCGCAGCTCCCGGGCCCGTCCGGATTCTTCGCCGGAGTCGGCACCATCCTCTACAACATGGCCGTCAACCCGGTGAGCGGGAAGGTCTACGTCTCCAACACGGAGGCCTTCAATGAGAAGCGCTTCGAGGGCTCCGGCGAGTTCGCGGGCCACTCGGTGAAGGGCCGCTTCCACGAGAACCGCATCACCGTGCTGAGCAGCGCCGGCGTCGCGCCGCGCCACCTCAACAAGCACATTGATTACGACGCCTGCTGCGCCCCCATTCCGAACGCCGAGAACCAGAAGAGCCTCGCCCTTCCCACGGGAATGGTCGTCACCGGCGACGGCTCGACGCTCTACGTCGCCGCGCTGGGCTCCAACAAGGTGGGCATCTTCAACACGGCGGAGCTGGAGAACGACACCTTCGTCCCCAACGCGGCCCACCACATCCCGCTCACCGGCGGGGGCCCCACGGGGCTCGTGCTCGATGAGCGCCGCAACCGCCTGTATGTGATGACGCGGTTCGACAACTCCATCTCGATTGTCGACACCCGCGGACGCGCGGAGATCGGCCACGTGGCGATGTACAACCCCGAGCCGCCGAACATCGTGAAGGGGCGGCGCTTCCTGTACGACGCTTCGCTGAGCTCCAGCCACGGCGACTCGTCGTGCGCGACCTGCCACGTCTTCGGGGACTTCGACAGCCTCGCGTGGGACCTGGGCAACCCGGACACTGGGACGGAGACCAACCCCGGCCCCTTCATCGGCAACACCATCGTCAACCCGGACTTCCATCCCCTCAAGGGGCCGATGGTCACCCAGAGCCTGCGCGGCATGGCCAACCACGGGCCGATGCACTGGCGCGGAGACCGGACCGGAGGCAACGACGCTCCCAGCGCTCAGCCGGAGAGTGGCTCCTTCGACGAGGAGGCCGCGTTCAAGAAGTTCCGTCCGGCCTTCGTGGACCTGCTCGGGCGCGATGAGCCCATCTCCGAGGCCGACATGCAGGCCTTCACGGACTGCATGCTGCGGGTGATGTACCCGCCCAATCCCGTCCGGGCGCTCGACAACTCCCTGACGCCCGAGCAGCAGGAGGCTCACGACTTCTTCTTCAACGTGCCCTCCAACATCGTCTTCCACATCTCGTGCGGGACGTGTCACGTCATCGAGCCCAACGCCAACCCGGACGCGGTGATTCCCGGCTTCTTCGGCGCGGATGGCCGGAGCGCGTTCCCCTTCGCGGCCCAGGTGCTCAAGGTGCCGCACCTGCGCAACATGTACCAGAAGGTCGGCATGTTCGGCATGCCGCGCACGCCCATCTTCAACCCGGGCGACAACGAGTTCATGGGCGAGCAGGTGCGAGGCTTCGGCTTCATCCACGACGGCAGCGTCGACACCATGTTCCGCTTCAACAGCGTCATGGCCTTCACGCAAGGGCCGGACAACATCACGGGCCTGCCGGCCAACGCCGAGGGCGATGCGATGCGCCGCAAGCTCGAGAGCTTCATGCTCGCCTTCGACACCAACCTGGCGCCCATCGTCGGGCAGCAGGTGACACTCACCCGGACCAACGCCGTGGTGGTGGGCCCGCGGCTCGACCTCCTCCTCGCCCGGGCGGACGTGGGGGAGTGCGACCTCATCGCGAAGAGCACCCAGGGCCAGCACGAGCAGGGCTTCTTCTATCTCGGCGCGGGCAGGTTCGTGTCCGACCGGAAGGAGGCCCCGGCCGTCTCGGAGGCGGTGCTCCGGCAGCTGGCGGGCTCGGGCGCGCTGCCGCTGACGTACACCTGCACGCCGCCGGGCTCGGGCGAGCGGATGGGAATCGACCGGGACGAGGACGGCTTCCTGGACGGTGACGAGCGGGAGACCGGGAGCAATCCGGCGGACCCGAAGAGCACGCCCTAGCCGGGACGGGGGGCTCGCCCCTCTGGGCGGGCACCCCGAGTCACGCCGATTCCACCCACCGTGCACCTGGGCGGGGAGGCCCGTTTCCCTCCAGGTCCCGGGGCGCCGGGGTGTGCGGCGATGGGAGAGCCCTCGCTTGAATACCCCCCGGCCCTGGGCTTGTGTACAGTGCGCCGCCCTCGACTCAGCCCCCTTGCGAGGGCTTCAGGAAAACAGCCTCATGAACGCGCATATCTTCCGCGAGTACGACATCCGTGGCCTGGTGGACAAGGACCTCACCGTCGAGGTGGTGGAACTACTGGGCAAGGGACTGGGTACCGTGGTGCGGCGCAAGGGCGGCCGCTCCATCGTGGTCGGCCGCGACTGCCGCGAGTCCTCCACCCGCTTCCGTGACGCCCTCTGCCGTGGTCTCACCTCCACCGGCCTCAACGTGTTCGACGTCGGCGTGGTGCCCACCCCGCTGACCTACTTCGCCGCCAATACCCTGCCGGTGGACGGCCTGGCGATGATCACCGGCAGCCACAACCCGCCCGAGTACAACGGCTTCAAGATCGGCGCCGGCAAGACGACCTTCCACGGCCATGAGATCCAGGCGCTGCGCAAGCTCATCGAGGCGCGCGACTTCGAGCAGGCCGCCACCCCGGGCACCGTCAGCCCCTACGACATCATCAACCCCTACAACCACTTCGTCACCCAGACGGTGAAGGTGGGCCGCAAGGGGATGAAGATCGTCATCGACGCGGGCAATGGCACCGGTGGCGCCATCGCCGTGCCGCTCTTCCGGAGCATGGGCTTCGACGTCGTCCCGCTCTTCTGCGAGATGGACGCGACGTTCCCCAACCACCACCCGGACCCCACCGTGGTGGAGAACATGCAGGACCTCATCGCGGCGGTGAAGCGCGAGAAGGCCGAGGTGGGCATCGCCTATGACGGCGACAGCGACCGCATCGGCGTGGTGGACGACCAGGGCAACATCCTCTGGGGCGATCAGATCATGATCCTCTTCAGCCGCTACGTGCTGAAGGACACCCCGGGCGCGGCCATCGTCGGCGAGGTGAAGTGCTCCTACACCCTCTATGACGACATCGCGAAGCACGGCGGCAAGCCGGTGATGTGGAAGGCGGGCCACTCCCTCATCAAGGCGAAGATGAAGGAGGAGCACGCGGAGCTGGCCGGCGAGATGAGTGGCCACATCTTCTTCAAGAACCGCTACTTCGGCTTCGATGACGCCGTGTACTCCTCGGCGCGCCTGCTGGAGATCCTCACCCACGAGAAGCAGAAGCTGTCCGAGCTGCTGGCGGATGTGCCCAAGACGTTCGCCTCGCCCGAGCTGCGCGTGGACACGGTGGAGGAGAAGAAGTTCGAGATCGTCAAGCGCGCCACCGAGTCGCTGCGCCAGGCGGGCCACTCGCTGGTGGACGTGGACGGAGTGCGGGTGACCTTCCCGGACGGGTGGGGCCTCATCCGCGCCTCCAACACCCAGCCCATCCTGGTGCTGCGCTTCGAGGCCAAGACCGCCGCGCGGCTGGAGGAGATCCGCCAGCTCATCGAGGGCACGGTGGAGAAGATGCAGCGCGAGGTTGGTACCTGAACCAGATGGGGGCCCGATGGCCCTCGACCGGAGTCAACGCATGCCCACGCTCGGAATCGACCTGGGAGGCACGTTCGCCCGCGCGGCGGTGGTGGACGACCAGGGGAAGATCGTCGCCGCCTCGAAGATTCCGCTCGCCGAGCGCAGCCCGTGGGCGGTGGTGGAAGCCATCGCCCATGCGGCCAAGGCCGCGGTGGACGCGGCCGGCACGCCGGTGACGTCCTGCGGCGTGGGCGCCGCGGGGCAGATCCACGGTGACTCGGGTGTGCTGGCGGTGGCGCCCAACCTCGGCTGGCGCAACGTGCCCCTGGGCGACATGCTCAAGACGCGGCTGGGCTTCACCGTGCGCGTGGTGAACGACCTGTCCGCCGCCGCCTGGGGCGAGCTCAACGCCGGAGCCGGGCGCGGGGCCCATGACATGTACACGGTGTTCGTGGGCTCGGGCGTGGGCAGCGCCATCATCGCCAACGGCAAGCTGGTGAATGGTGGGGGGGGCGTGGCCGGGGAACTGGGCCACATCAAGGTGGTGCCCAATGGGCGCCGCTGCGGCTGTGGCGAGCTGGGCTGCCTGGAGGCGTACGTGGGGGGCCACAACCTCATCGCGCAGACGCGCGAGCTGCTGGCCACCGGGCGCTCGAATGTCCTGACGGAGCTGACGGACGGGGACCCGTCCCGGGTGACGCCGGTGACACTGGAGCAGGCGGCGGACGCGGGGGACGCGGAGGCGCGCGAAATCTACGAGCGCGCCAGCCTCATGCTGGCCATGGCCGTGGCCAACCAGGTGACGGTGCTCAACCCGGCGCGGCTCATCCTGGGCGGTGGCGTGCTGGCGCACTGCCCGGGCATGCGGCGGCGGGTGCTGGAGGGGGTGCAGGCCTATGCCTCCAACACCTCGCGCGAGGGGCTGCTCATCACCGACGCGGAGTTGGGTGATGACAGTGGCCTCATTGGAGCGGCGCTTCTGGCCTGACGTTAACTTGAGGGGCGGGGGAGGCTCTGCTAGACGCCGCGCCATGCCCACTTCCCGTCACGCCCTACGAGTCTCCCTGATTTCCGGTCTGCTGCTCGTGTCCGCCTGCAAGAAGCAGGAGGAGGCGAAGCCGGAGGCCACCCCCACCAAGCCCGCCGAGGCCACCGCTCCGGTCGCCGCCGCTCCCAAGGAGAAGGCGCTGAAGGTGGGTCTGGTGACGGACGTGGGCGGCCGGGGTGACCACTCCTTCAACGACTCGGCGCTGCGCGGCCTGGAGCTGTGGGGCGCGGGCAAGAAGATGGAGGGCGGCAGCTACAAGGACGCCTCCCCCGAGGAGCTCAAGGAGACGCTCCAGCAGGACCTGGCCGAGCGCAATATCGCCGCGGTGGCGGGCGTCACCCCGGTGGTGCTCCAGAGCAAGGTGCCGGAGGACTACGAGCCCAACCTCCAGCTCCTGGTGGACCAGGGCGTGTCCATGGCCGTCGGCGTGGGCTTCATGCTCGAGAACGCCGTGGAGACGGTGGCCAGGCGCAACCCCGACACGAAGTTCGTCCTCATCGACAGCACGCTGGCGGACGCCGAGGGCAAGTCCTACACGCTGCCCAACGTGCGCTCCGTGCTCTTCCGCGAGGAGCAGGGCAGCTTCCTGGTGGGGGCGCTGGCCGGCCTGGCCTCGAAGAGCAACAAGGTGGGCTTCGTGGGTGGCATGGAGGTGCCCCTCATCAAGAAGTTCGAGGCGGGCTTCCGCGCGGGCGTGGCCGCCACCAACCCCAAGGCCACCGTGCTGGTGAACTACACGGGGAGCTTCGATAACGTGGCCGCCGGCAAGCAGGTGGGCCAGGATCTCGTGACGAAGGGCGCGGACGTCGTCTACCACGCGGCTGGCTCGGACGGCATGGGTGTCATCCAGGCGGTGAAGGAGGCGCGCGCCGCCGGCAAGTCCGTGTACGTCATCGGCGTGGACTCGGACCAGTCCCACCTCGCCCCCGAGGCGGTGCTCACCTCCATGCTCAAGCGCGTGGACCTGGGCGTCTACGAGGCCGTGCGTGACCTGTCCCAGGGCAAGCTCGAGGGCGGTGACGTGACGCTGGGCCTCAAGGAGGGCGGCGTCACCTACGCCCCCGTGCGCGTGGAGTTCCCGGGCAAGGCCGAGGCCCTCCAGAAGGTGGAGGAGCTGCGCGCCAAGATCGTCGACGGCTCGCTCCAGGTGCCCACGCACCCCTCGCAGCTGACCACCGCGGCCCCGGCCAAGAAGTAGGCACCCGCGGCGTCGTCCGGTAACGAAAGGCCCCCCTGCCTCCGAGGCAGCGGGGCCTTTTCATTTCCAACGCCTGGCTCCTACGGAGTCGGCACGGGCTGCTGGCCCGCTCCGCCGATGCCGCGCTCGATGACGATCTCCACCCGGCGGTTGTTCGCGCGGCCCTCGGGATTCTTGTTGGAGGCCACGGGGCGCGACTCACCCAGGCCCGTGGTGCGCACGCGCGCGCTGTCCACGCCGCGCTCGACGAGGTAGTCGCGCACGGACTCGGCGCGCAGGTTGGACAGCTCCTCGTTGACCTCCTCGGGCCCCTGGCTGTCGGTGTGTCCCTCGATGACGAGCGGGCTCTGGGTCTTCTTCAGGGCCTCGGCCACCTCATCGAGCCGCCTCTTGGCCACCGGCAGCAGGTCCGCGCTCCCCGAGCGGAAGAGCACGCTGCCCGAGAGCGTCAACACGAGCCCTCGCGACTCCTCCTTCACCTGCACCTGCCGGATGTTGCGCAGCTCGTTCGCCACCTGCGTCTGGGCGCGTGCCTCGGCCTCCGCCTGGGCCGCGCGCTGCTCGGCCGCGAAGCGTGCCTGGCGCTCCTGCTCGAGCTGGGCGTTGAGCTGATCCAGTCGCGCTTGCGCCTCGGCCAGCCGCGCCTGTCGCTGCGCCTCTTCCTGCCGCGCCTGCTCCAGCGCCTGTTGCTCCGCCTGCTGCTGGGCCGCCTGCGCCTGCTGCTGCTGAATCTGGGCCTGCCGCTGCTCCGCCTCCGCGCGCAGGCGCTGGGCCTCGGTGAGCTCGGCGCGCGCCCTGTCCAGCTCCTGGCGCATGCGCACCTCGTCGGTGGCCCGGTACGCGGCGAGCTGCTGCTCGGCCTGGCGGCGCTCCTGCTCGGCGACGGCGGCCCGGGCACGCGACTCGGCGATCTCCGCCTTGCGCAGCGCCACGTACGCCAGCGAGCGCGTGCGCTCCGAGCCGCTCTCCAACTCATAGGCGCGGTGGGCCGCGTCGAGCGCCGCGCGCGCCTCGATGAGGTCGTCCGGGCTGTACTGGGCCGCTGGACCCGAGGAGGCCCGTTCATAGGCATAGCGCGCATCCAATAGCTCGCGCGGCATGCTGCCCGCGCACCCCGCGATCACCGCGGCGCCGAGCACCCCCCACGACAGACGCTTCCATCCCCGCATGACCTTCTCCTCCGGCAACGAGTCCTCACCGCGCGTTCCGAGCGTGGGGGCGACTACTGCACCGTGTTCTGTTGGAGCTGCTGGATCTCCTGGCGTACCCGCTCGGCGTCGGCTCGGGCCGGAGCCTCGCGCGCCAGCGCCAGCGCCAGCTCCGCGTCCGCCTCGGCACGTTGGAGCAAGAGGGCGGCCCTGTCCCGCTGGTTGCGCTCGAGCAACCTGCGCGCCTCGTTCGCCTGTTCCCGGGCCCACTGGAGGTGCCGCGCCGCGTCCGGCACCAGCGCCGCTCCGGCCTCCTCCGCCTGGCGGATGGTGACCTCCGAGTCGATCAGCGCGTCCGGCGGAACCGTCCGCGCCGTGGCACAGCCGGCCAGCCCCAGCAGCAACACCGCGCCCACGATTGCCTTTCGCATCGCTCGTCGCTCCCCCGAATCGGGCCGCGTGCGGGGTCATGCACCCGCCGTCCCCTTGCAGCCGTCGCCTCCGAGATGTGCACGGGCGGACGGACTCACAAGCACGGGCCTCTGCTCGCCCGCCCGTACTCCGGGCGTGCGGTCACGGCCCTTCCCTCGTCCCGCATGCCGTGGAGGAGCGGGCGGGGGCGCATCCCCAT
>NZ_DASVWK010000986.1:0-5966 GCF_036389735.1 Archangium sp.
AGGTAGAAGGTCAAGTCCACCTGCCCGAAGCGCAGGCGGGTGCCGTCCGAGACCGGCGACGGCCGCCGGGGGGTCAACCGCACCCCGCTCACGAACGAGCCATTCTTCGAGCCCGCGTCGGTGAGGATGTAGCGCCCATCACCCTCGCGCTGGAACCAGGCGTGGAAGCGCGACACGGTGCCATCGTCCAGCACCACGTCGTTGTTGCCCGTGCGGCCCACGGTGATGCCGCGGCCAAAGGCGTTCTCCTGGTTCTTCACGATGGGGAAGACGATGGGCTCGCCCACTCCCAGCATGGGGGTCTCCACACTGGTGAGGGTGCGGAAGTGGTGGTGCTCGTCCTCGTCGTCGCCAGGGGCCATCGCCGCCGTCGGCATGGGCGAGTACAGCAGCACCGCTGGCGGCAGCGTGCGCTCGTACTCTCCCCGCTCGCGCTGGAAGCGGCTGATGTGGTGGCTGAGAAGCTCGACCATCGGTAACACACTTCACCCCACCTGGGGGGCCACGGTCCAGAGGCGCCTAGCGCCACTCCAAGTACAACCCCAAGTGCAACCCACCTACATAGGGCCGGGACAGGCTGGTACGCCTGTAGTTGTAGATATCACCGTACCCTACAGTCAGCCCCAGGGAAAGGGCCCCGAGGTTGTAGCCGAGCTGGGCCCGGCCATCGAGCAGGCCGACGAAGTAGGACTCCCTCTCCTTGGAGCCCCGCGCGAAGCGAGCGGCGTACCAGGCGGGGCCGGAGCCCACCTGGAAACCCCACTCGAGGCCCTGCTCCGGCCGGCTGCGGTACCCCACCCCCACCACCAGGGAGAAGAGCCGCAGCGCTCGCATGGTGACGTCATCGTCCTCGACGACGGTGTCCGGGTACGAGGCGGTGTACGCGGCCAGCGGCTCGACGAGCACGGACAGCGTGTCCTTGCGGCCACGGAAGAACGGCACCTGCCAGTTCAGGCGTATCTGAGGGGCGACCGCCCCTCCCCGCATGAAGGTGCCCAGCATGACGCCATGCGGCACCCAGGCGGGTGAGGAGCGCTGGCCCCCGGTTGAGTCGGACGACGTCTCGGCCAGTGCGGCCGAGGACAGACACAGGGTGAAGAGGAGGCACGGCGGAAAGCGACGATTCATGACGCTTCCTTACCTCGCGACCGACAGGGTCCTGTCAAGCGCTTGTCAACGAAGTCTTCCGTTGGCTATAGCACGTTCCTCCCTCGCTGTAGGTGGGGGACTCAAGGAGTCAACTCACAGATGCCCAGTGCGTCAGTGCGTACAAGCAACACCAAGAAGCGTCCCTTACGGACCGACTCGCTGGTCCGTCAGGCGGCGGCGGCCGCCACGGGCCTGTTGGATCAGAGCGAGCGTGTGCTGGTCGTCTACGACGAGGGAGGGGCCACCCTCTACTACGAGTCGGACGACGCGGAGGATGGCATAGGCCGCCACAAGCTGCCTCGAGCCTCCTGAGTAGAAGTCACGTCGCACTTCCCGCCCGCCCCCACCTTCGGCTGGGGGCAGGGGGACCTCCTCGAAGCGCTGGACCTCTCCGAGCACCCCCTGTGTGGAACCCGGCTTCGGCCGTGAGCGTCCCAGGGCGCGCTTCGTCGAAAGGACCTCCCGTGCGCCTCCCCGTCCTGCTCCTGCTGCTCGTGCTCCCGGCCTGCGCCACCCGCATGGGTCCGCCCCCTGGCGAGCCTCGGGAGGCTGGCGGCGAGGCACAGCCAGGGAAGGAGCGCTCCATCATCACGACGGTGCGGGTGCGGCTGGAGCGCGCCGAGCCGGAGAAGGGGCCAGCGGAGGCGGTGGCCCTGGCCAAGGCGCATGGTGGGTACGCGCAGCTCGTCACGGACGCCTCGGTGACGGTGCGCATTCCGGCGGGGCGGCTCGACACCTTCCTGGAGAAGGTGCCGGCCCTGGGCCTGGTGGCGGAGCGACGGGTGTCCGCGGAGGACGTGACGGAGACGCACCAGGACCTGCGGGTGCGGCTGGAGACGCTGGGGCGGGCGAGGCAGCGCTACCTCCAGCTCCTGGACAAGGCGGCGTCGGTGTCCGAGGCGGTATTGGTGGAGAAGGAGCTGGAGCGGGTGACGGTGGAGTACGAGTCGCTGAAGGCGCGACTGGAGGCCCTGGAGGGAGCGGTGGCGCTGTCCACGGTGCAGCTCGACTTCGGCCGGCCGGTGCGCCCCGGGCCCGTGGGGTGGATCTTCTACGGGCTGGCCAGGGGCGTGAAATGGCTCTTCATCTGGGACTAGGCCAGCCCACCCGTGGGAGCCCCCCCAGAAGGTCCGCTTATGTGGCATCCGAGGGGCATTCTGGAATGATGTGCCAGGGATATTACGTGCGGTGCATCGAGAAGCGCGGGCTCAAGATCAACCTTCAGTACGGCACGAGCCACTGCCAGAGCTGTTTCGACCTATGCAGGAAGAAGAGGTATTGGCCCTGGAGTGCCAACGGCAAGCAGTGCCCGGGAGGGTGAGTCATGAAGCCCTCACGGGAGTTGTTCTGGCAGAGGATCGTCGAGGAGCGCCACGAGGCGTTCATGGCATTTGGCCCGGGATCCGAGCGGGTTCCCTTCGAGACAGCGGAGCGCGAATACCTGGCCCTCCAGAAGAAGCTGCTGGAGGGAGCGCGGACAGAGTGGGAGCGGCGGCACATCAAGAGACTGATCGCTCATGACATCCTGAACGTCGCACATCCTCACGCCAAGAGCTGGGAGGAGTTCTCGCGGGTGCTGCGCCGCATCAAACGGCTCGGCTTCATCGACCTGGAGAATCAGGTTCATACCGCCTGCCTCACCCTGCTGTGGATGTCGGACCACGACCGGGACCGAGCCCCAATGGCTTGGGCGATGGTGGAGGACGCGGAGCGCCGGTTGCGCCGCATCCGGCAGGGCCACTTCCGGCGGGAGGAGGGCCTGGACGCCATCGCGAGTGTCAAGCAGCAGGTGGCCAAGAAGGGCCTCACACCGCCCACGCGTGGGTAGCCCTGGTAGGACGGACCGGGACTGAGGCGGCGCGAGCCGGTGTTCCAGTCCCAGGTAGGGCGGAAGGCTCGGCTTCGAGCCCGACCGGCTGGACGCCTGCCAGGAGGCCGGATTCGCCTCGGCTCACCTATCCTCTTGCAGTGGGGCGCCGGTCCCGCTATGAGAGGCACCACTTTTTGGCCAGGTAGCTCACCTGGTTAGAGCGGCGGTCTCATAATCCGCAGGTAGTCGGTTCAAGTCCGACCCTGGCCAAGGCCCCGTCCCCGGGTTTACTCGGAGACGGGGCTTTTTTTCTGTCCGCTGTCCACGCTCCGTGAACCCTGGCTGGTACCCGAGGTCCCTCCTCGCCCATGCCGTCCATCGCCGATCTCATCGAGCAGCACCGCGAGCGGCTCCTCCAGCGCTACCTCGAGGAGGCCAGCCGGCTCCCGTCCGCCCAGGGCGTGCGCTCCCAGGAGGTTCTCGACAACACCCCCGAGTACCTCTCCGCGCTGAGCGCCCTCTCCCGTGGCCAGCGGGGCGATCCCGGCCTCACCAAGCACCGCATCGAGGAGACGCACATCGGCCTGCGACTCCGCCTGGGCTACACCCTCGAGGACGCGACGGCCGAGTTCGTCCTTCTCGGTCGCCTCCTCGCGCGCCTCTGGGAGGCGCTCCCTCCCGAGCAGCAGCCCACGCCCGAGGACACCCAGCACCTCTTCGACGCGCTCCAGACCGCCATCGAGCACACCACCAGCGTCTTCCGCGGCTACTCCCTCGAGGACCGTCAGGCCGAGAAGCGTGCCCTGCGCCGCATGGACGCGCTCGCCGCCGACTTCCTCCCCGAGCGGCTCGGGTCCCTGCTGGAGGTGGTGCGCGAGGCCCTCCACGCGGATGCCGCCACCGTGCTGCTGGTGGATGCGGAGGACCAACGGCTCCTGCCCACCGCCTCCCGCGGCCTCTGGAGTACCCCACCTGACCGCGGCCCCCTGCCCGTGTGCTCGGGCTCCTTCGTCGCCGAGGTCGCCTCCTCCACCGAGATCCTCCACCTGCCGGACGCGACCACCACCCGCCTCGTGCTGGGTGAGGGCGTGCGCGCCAGTGGCATCCACTCGCTGCTCGGGTTGCGCATGTGGCCGCGTGGCCGGCTGCTCGGCGTGGTGTACCTCGGCACCACCGACGCCCGCCCCTTCGAGCCCCGCGCGCGTCGTCTCCTGGAGACGCTGGTGGAGCGCCACGGCCTCATCATCGACCGGGCCCGCCTGCTCCAGGAGCTCCGCCAGACCCAGGCGCGCCTGGCCGGGTCCGAAGCCCGCATGAGCCTCCCGACTCCCGCCGGGCTGAACGAGGAGCGCCTGCGCCTGGCCGTGGAGGCCACCGGCCTGGGCACGTGGGATCTCGATCCCATCACCGGCGTGCTCCATTGGGACGAACGCTGCAGGGCCCTCTTCGGCCTGTCGCCGGACGCCCCCGTGGACCTGGACTACGACACCTTCCTCGCCGTGCTGCACCCCGAGGACCGGGAGCGCGTGGACGCCGTGGTACAGCGGGCCCTGGCGCCGACCGGGAGCGGCACCTTCCAGCTGGAATACCGCATCGTGCGTCCGCGGGATGGAGTCGAGCGCTGGCTGACCGCCTACGGCCGGACCTTCTTCGACGCGAGCGGCCGGGCGGTGCGCTTCCTCGGCACGGTGCTCGACATCACCGAGCGGGTGCGCGAGCGCGAGACCGCCGAGCGCGAGCGGAACCGGGCCACCACCCTCTTGGAGAGCATCTCCGAGGCCTTCTTCGCCATGGACACGCAGTGGCGCTTCACCTACGTCAACCACGAGGCCGAGCGCCTCCTGAAGCACCGACGCGAGGAACTGCTGGGCCGCGACCACTGGGAAGCCATGCCCCTCTCCGTGGGGACCCCCCTGGAGCGGGCGTACCGCCGCGCGGCCGCCGAGCGCATTCCCCTGGCCTTCGAGGAGCATGACGTCCTGGCGGACCACTGGTTCGACATCCGCGTCTACCCCACCCCGGAGGGGCTCGCCGTCTTCTTCCGGGATATCACCGAGCGCAAGCGTCGCGACGATGAGCGCGAGCGGCTCCTGCGTGAGCAGACGCACCTGCGTGAGCTGGCCGAGAAGGCGCTGCGTGAGCGCCAGCGTGTGGTCGAGGTCCTGGAGCACGGCGAGGCGCTCATCGTCCTCGACGCGGACTTCCGCATCCTCCTGGTGAACGAGAACCAGGAGCGCCTCTCCCAGACGCGGCGCGAGGACACGCTCGGCCATGTCCTCTGGGACGTCTTCCCCGCGATCGCCACGCCCGAGTCCCAGTACTGGCGCGAGTACCAGCGCGTGGTGCGGGAGAAGGTGCCGGTGCGCTTCGAGGAGTACTACGCCCCGCTGGAGCTCTGGACGGGCGTGAGCGCCTTCCCCACCAACGAGGGCGGGCTGGCCGTCTTCTTCCAAGACATCAGCGAGCGCAAGCGCGACGAGCAGTTCCGCGAGCGGCTGGTGGGCATCGTCAGCCACGACCTGCGCACCCCGCTCCACAGCATCACCCTGGCCACCGAGGTGCTCCTGCTGCGCGAGAACGTCCCCGAGTCCGTGCTCGTCGGAGTACGGCGCATCGCCCGGAGCGCGGATCGCATGTCGCGGATGATCACCGATCTGCTCGACTTCACCCGCGCCCGGGTGGGCGGCGGCATCCCCCTCCAGCGCCGTCCCACCCGGCTGCTGGAGCTGGTGCGCGCCACGCTCGAGGAGTTCGAGGTGACACACCCGGACCGCATCGTGCTGTCGCCGGGCCGGGGCCCGTACACCGGGGCGTGGGATTCGGATCGGCTCGCCCAGGTCGTCTCCAACCTGGTGGGCAACGCCCTGCAGCACGGGGCCGAGACGGCTCCGGTGGAGGTGGCCCTCCGCTCGGAGGGGACCGACGTGCTCCTCACGGTGACGAACCAGGGCGAGCCCATCCCCGAGGCGCTCCTGCCGCACATCTTCGACCCCTTCCGGCGCGCGGC
>NZ_DASVWK010000987.1:0-14078 GCF_036389735.1 Archangium sp.
CTTCACGAAGCTACGGAACACCGCCCACTCGGAGTCCGTGTAGCCCGCCCGTGTGCCCCCGGGGTCGTCAAGCCAGTCGAGCACGTCACCTTCGAGGTCGTCAGTGAGCAGCGCGACGAAGTGGTCCGCTTCTAGCCTGCCCTTCTTCAGTTCGGCGACCGGAGCTTCGAACACCCGCGAGACCAGGCCGTCCAGAGCTCCGATGGTGTCGGCGTCTTCGGCCACGGGGAGCCCGAGCCCGCCCTTCTTCGACGACAGCAAGGCAAGCGGCGTCCAGTCCTTACCGTTCACCTGGGTCCACCACGTTCCCCTGAACTGAAGCTCTGCGATAGGCTTCAGCTCCTCGGGAAAGTCCTCCAGCGACCGGAACTGGAGCCGCCGCACGCCGGGCAGGTAGAGCACCGGCACCGGATCGTCGGCCTTGAGCTGGCCGAGCCGCCACTTGACCCAGGCCGCCGGCCCTTGGTCGGAGGTGGGATCGTATTCGCCCAGGGTCCAGAGGTTTGGCAGGCGCATCCGAAGTGCAGACAGTGCGGGCAGCCACTTCCGGTCGCCGTCGGTCCACAGGACGATGGCCGGAGGGCGCTCGGTGACGTTGTTGTGGGCGGTCGCGGCAACGAGACGATCCGCGAGAGCGTCCAGGACCGTGCTCACGCAGCCTCCCGCGCCTTGCGCTTCTCGGCCAGTGTCAGGTGCTTGTCGTTATCCCGATCCTCGCCCCAGGGCGAGTCCGGCGGGTTCTTGCCCCGGTCCTTGCCCCACTTGATGTTGGGCTTCCAGCGCAGCACACCGGCCCCCTTCCCCTTCGCACTCACGTCGGCCACGGTCATGAAAGGCCGAATGTTTAGGCGCACGCCGTCGTCAAGGTCGGGGTGCCAACCGATGGGCTGCTGCTCGATGGGCTTCCAACGCACGAAAATGTCGAGCGGGGCCTCGCCTTCGAGAATGGCGGCGAGGCGCTGTTGGAGGGCCTTGGCCTTAGCGAGCTTGTCACCTGCGCCGCTCTTGCCGTCTTTGGCCTCGATTTCCTGGGTACGAATCCAATCGCCCAAATAGGTGTACGTGAGCGATTTCAGCATCTCATGGTCGAGCTTGTGGTAGTTCACCAGCGCCGAGAATCCCTCTCGATGGCCGTCCCAAATGTGCCAAATGAACGGGCGGTGTTGGAAAATCTCGCAATGCTGATTGAAGAAGGTGTCGCGCAGCCACTCCTCCAGTTTGCCTGTGTGGCCGACGGTTACGAGCAGATCGGTAAGGGTCTGTGGGTGCCAGTCCTTGCCCCAGGCCGCCGCCAGTAAGTCGGTCAGGCGATCGGCGGCCGGGCGCTCGCGGCGCAAGGCGGGAATGCATACAATGCCATCTACGTCGGCGTGACAATCCAGTGCATCGGGCTGCTGGTCGGGCCAGCGGAAGCCGAGGAGGCGGGCGATGGCTACCTGAAGGGGCGCGTCAGAGGTACGCGGATGACCGTGAAAGATCCACTGGTCGGGTCTGTCCGAATACGGCGCTGGCAGACCAGTCGGATACCGCTCACTTGCGACGGCGCGCCATGCATTAATATCAAAGGGAACTTTCGCAAGTGTATTGGCGGGCACCTTCAAAGAGCCGTCCCGTGCCCGCACCTCTCGCGCGTATTCTTCTGACGAGCAGAATGCCCAGATCGCTTCGAGATCATCGGAATTGTGCGGCATGAGCACTGTGGTGTTGTCGTCGTATCGCTCACCCGTGTAGAGCGTAGCAGGCAAGTCGCCAACCTGTGTAATGACCACACCGCGCTTACCGACCACATGCGAACCACGCAGATGCGTGTTCTTTCGAACCTCCTTATGAGCATCGTTGAATGCATGCAGACGACCAAGCCCGCGCTCCCACAGAAGTGCCTTTGAGCGCCCTCCATATTCAGTAGTTTTTTCTACGGTGCTCTGCCAAGGAATCCACTTCTCGTCAAGCCTCGGGACTTCCCAAAAAAAACAGCCAAACCGGGGCAGGTCCCCTGTGGCGAGGCCCTGGTGACAATCGACATATCGGCTCAGCAGAGGCAGAGAGGATGCAGCGACGAAAGCCACTCGCGAGTCGGGAGAGGCAAGCAAATCCTTCTGTACGAGAGGGACTAGGCTATCGGAAATAAGATGGTGCGCTTTTCTCGATGGAGAATCGTATTCCGCCAAGTCCACACCGAAAAAACTCCCAGACTTCGCATGGCTGTTGGACATCACCACCAGCGCGACAGCGACGACCTCACCTCCAATCGTTTCGAACGCGCGAGGTCCGAGACGTGCAAGCATTCGCCAATCGACAGTCCTCAGCGTGTTCTTCCGAAAATCCTTGTACGAGCCCAAGAAAAGCCAATTGTGGGGCGTGACGACAGCCGTGCTTCCTCCGGGTGCAAGGAAGCGAAAGATGCGGCTGAGCATGGCAATGCCAAGGTCGTACCGACCATCGAAGAAGTAGGTTCGGCAGTGCTCCTTCAAGCTATCGGCCTGCCGCCCCCCAGTTAGAAACGGAACATTCGTGAGGACCAGATGAAAGCGCATCCCCAGAGTCTTTGCCGCTTCGTTTACACCACGAGCTACGATGCGAACCTCACGATCTTCAGCATCGATTTCGGCCTCATTTCGAGCGAGAGCCTTTGACAAAAGTGGTTGTAGCTCCTCTGGCCCTGCGACATAGAGCGGGTCCGGCAGGTCGCGCATTGGGTCGATCAAACTCCCCAGCACTGGCGCATCCTTGAACAGAGCCCACATGTGCCCCATACCATTGCGGAGCCGCGGGTTGTCTCCCGCCAACTTCTCCCACTCCTCCCTCTTCGCCGAGAGCGCGAGGCCCGAGCAAGCTACGTTCATCACCGCGAGCGGCCGGTACCCCCCAGCATCGGGATACGTCCACGCCGCTAGCGCGAGCGCGAAGGCCGCAATCTGTACACAGCGATAGTCGATCTCCAAGCCGAACAGGTTGTCCCGGAGCACGGCGTCGCATGCCTCCCGCGCGCTCAGCCCCTCCTCAGCCATGCGGAGGACCACGAGGATCTCGAATGCCGCGACGAGGAAATGCCCAGAACCACAGCAGGGGTCGAGGACCTTCAGATCGCGAACCAGCCGGGGCCAACCCTCGAAGGTGCCGGCAGCGGGCGTGCCGTCGTCGAGGAGCCGAAGGTAGGGCATCTCCATAGGCAGCTTGCGCCCTGCCCCGACCCACCACGCGCCCAGTGTGTTGTGCAGAAGAAACTGCACCATGTAGGGCTCGGTGAAGAGCTGCGTGACCGCAGGCAGCTCATCAGCTCCTATCTTCACCTCCGAGGCATTGACCTCCTTCTTCCGGCGGGCCTGCCAGAACTGATAGACCCAGCCCAAGCTGTCGCTGGCGCGGAACACTTCACTAGGCAGGCTCGCCAGCAGGCGCTCCAATTCGTGCTGGTGCTCTGCGGCGAGGCGCACGGCCAGCACCGGGTCGTCGGGCCGAAAGATCTGCGGCAGCATCCGGCTGGCGTACCGACCAGCAAGCTCCCAAGCATCGGAAGCCCCTTCTGACGGAGCCAGCTCGGCGCACTCCTCCAGAGTAACAGCAGTGCCAAAGCTCGGGTGGAGCAGCAAGTCATTCTCGGCCAGGAAGCGCGCGAACAGCATCCTGTGCCAGTGCTCGTAGGCGGTCTGCTCCACGAGGCGGCCGATCTCATGGCCGCCATCGGCCTTGCGTACATCGCCGAGTTGCCGCGCACGAGCCCGTAGGCGATTGCGTAGCTGCTTGCCCGCCGCGTCGAGATGGCCATAGGGAGAGGCCAAGTGGACGGCCAAGGCTTCGATGGCCACACGTGCGCCGGCTACGGCGACAGCGCGAGCGCCGCCGTCTTGGTTCTCCTTGCCGATAACTATCGCGAGCAGGTCGCGCAGGCTGGGGGTGATGGTGGGCATCTACTCCTCCGGAAGGGCTCAGACGACGACGGGGCCGTCAGCGAGTTTGGCGAGGATGGCGGCACGGGCCTCGGCAATCCAGCGGTCCACCTCGGCCTCGTCGTGGAGCGTGGCTTTGGGCAAGGTCACGGGCTGTGCCTTGGGGGCAACGAGCTGGATGACTTCGAGGCGAGCTGCCGCGAAGCGTCCGGACAGTCCAGCCTGATCGAGCACCCACTGGCTCAGTGGGCGGGCCTGCGCGGACGCGATAACCTCTTTCTCGTTGCCGACCGTCAGCGTCGGCACAGCGGCGATGCCGTGCTTGCTCAGGAGCTTTTCACGCATCTCGAGGGTGAGCTTGCCCCACGCCTCGGTGGCGGTGAGCGCCGCCATCTCGGCGTCGTGGACCGCCTTCCAGCCGCCGCGGGCTGCCACCAGGGCGTCGCGCAGCGCGGTGGTGACCTGCTCGCACAGGTGCGGCAGTGGGTCGGGCTCAGTGAGCAGGCCGCGCCCGTCACGCAGGGCGTCCCGCTGCAAACCGACCTCGGTGGCAACCGGCAGGGTGGAGGCGTGGCGCAGGAGCTCCCCCAGGGCCTCCCAGCGGGGTCTGCGGGCCTCGATGGCCTTGGTGCGCTTGTCCCACTCGTCCACGTTCGCCGCGAGCGTGTCGCGGGTTTCGTAGAGCTTCTTCACCAGGGCGTTGCCGGCCAGCGAGTCGAGCGCAAGCAAATGTGCCGTGCTCGGCGGCACCGGGCATGGGGGCTCGCCCCCGGCGGCGGCGGCCCGGCGCTTCAGATCAGCCAACAGCGCGGGCGCATTGGCGGACTCCTCGCCCGACTTGCAGGCGATGCCAACCTTCTGCATGAGCTGGCGCACGCCAATGCGCTCCACAGGCGACAGCGGCACCGTCTCTGCGCGGAACTTGGACAAACCGATCTTGGCGCGGTCGAGACTGGCTGCGGAGAGCGGCGCTCCCCCGCCCGTCGAGGCCCGCAGGTGCTCAGTCACCATGAGGACGTAGAGCGCGCCGTCCACAGCGTCACCAGACCAGCCGTAGGGCGGCCCCTCGAACTGCTTGCGGATCTCGGCTCCCGTCTGTTCGGCAGCGGTGAAGCTCAGGATCTCGTGGCAGACCGGGTTTTTCTCGGTGTCGCCGCGCCAATCGACCACGGTGAGCGCGGTGCCATCGCCCGCCCGTGCCTTCTTCACCACGGCATCCCACTTGGCGTGGTCCGCGAGGCTGAACTTGTGGAACAAGCGCACCAGCGCGTTCGCGATGGCGGCCTTCACGCTATCCACCAGGGTGCCGGAGGCCACCTCGTTGCCGCCAGCCTGGATGACCTGGGCGTTGTCGAGCACCTCGTCAAGGAGGGTTTCCAACCGCTCCTTCGCCCGGTTGCGGCGCGTCTCGACAGCAGCGCGGGCCACGGGGCCCTCATCACCACTCGGCACTCCACGTGTCTGGAGGGTGATCTCGGCGGCCTTCAGCGTCAGCAGCGCATTTTTGATGCCCTCGGCATTGCCAGTTGGCAACAGCACGAACACCAGTGGCGAGTCGCTGCCTGCTTTCACGGCGTCGGTCTGGATGGTGGCTACGCTCTCTGCCCAGGCGTCGCGCACCCAGACGGGCACGATGCCGCCATCGACAGCAGGCGCGACCGGCCCGAAGTGGAGCTGGACCTTGCGAGATACCTTGGATGCGCCGTGGGGCACATTGCCAAAACCGATGCGCCTCTTCACCGCCTCGGCCAGTGCCTCGCTCCGCGCGGTGCCGACCTTGGTGTCGTCATCGCCCAGCATCTTGCGGTGCTTCTGGAAGTCAGCCTCCCAGGCTGCGCTCTCGCGGGTCTGGACCCGATATTCCGTCTCGACCTGCATGAGCTGGCCGGCTTCGACGAGGGCCTGTAAGGCGGCGGGGAGTTGCTTGCGGATCTCTGCCCCACCGTGCTCCAAGTCCTGCACGAGCAGGTCGGCCAGCGTCTCGGTGTCTGCGCGCACGCCGAGGTCGCCACCCTGGCTCTTGTCGCGGGGGAGCTTGCCGATCAAAAACACCAGCGCCACGAGACGGGCCTTGAGCAAGTTGCCCTCGCCCTTAGCCTGCTGGAGCTTGCCGACCAGCTCGTGAACTTCACGCGGCAGCACGCTGGTCTGGAGCAGCGTGGGTGCCAACTGGAAGTAGAGGAAGTCGCCGGGGATGACCGTACCGAGCGGATTGGCGGCAGTGGAGCGCACGGCCTCGTAGACGACGCGGAGCTGGTTGCGAAGTTGGACGGTGGTGCCGCCCACGTCCACGGCGCGCAGAGCGTGCTCCCAGAAGCGGCGGCGCACCGGGAGCAACGGGTAGTCGGACACCAGCACGTCGGTGTCCGCGGGGCGCGGGCCGATGTGGGTGCCGGCCAGGTGCTTGCTGATCTCGCCGTTGTGCTTGTCGAGCACGGCGCGCACGGCCTTCGTGCGGTCGGCACGCTTGCGAAGCACGATCTGACGAACCACCGTGTCCACGTCGGCGTCGGAGAGCTGCACCTCGATGGGGAAGCGACCCTTGAGCTTGAGGAGCTGGGGCGTGCTCGCCATCGCCGACTGGCCAGTGCCAATGATGAGCAGAGAAGAGCCGAACCGCTTCGAACACTCCTCGGCCGCTTCCTGCACCATATGAGCGCGGTCGGAGGTCTCGCCGATGTACTGCTGAACCTCGTCGATAGCGAGCAAGGTGAGGGGGAAATGTCCGTCGCGGGTGAGCGCCTTGCGGATGGCGGTCACCATGTCCTCGTTGGACACGTCGTCGCGGTCGGGAAAGCTCGCGTGGAGCAGGTTCCCGATGTCTCCCACGGACGTCTTCCACTTGGGGAAGTGCTTGGCGATGGCCGCGTGGATGACTGGGGAGACAAGGAAGTCGTGGAGCTCCTCGTCCCAGGCGACCCCCTCGGCCTCGACGGAGGCGCGAACGGCCTCGAGGCAGCCGTGGTCGCGAAGCCACATGACGAACGAAGCGAGGTCGTACCGCTCGGGCAGGCCCACGGAGCGGAACACGATGGCGAGGATGCCGAGACGCACGCTGCGGGCGGATGCGCCGAGGGTGCCTGCGGCGGCGTGCAGGCCCCCGGACTGCTTGCCGCGCGTGGACAACTCCTTCAGGTGGTCGTTGATCTCGTCGGTGAGATGGGCGAGACCGCGCGGTCGGGTACCGTCGGAGAACGGCTCGTCGGTCCACAGGGCGCGCAACACCTTGATGAAGTGCGACTTGCCGCTGCCGAAGAAGCCGCTGACCCAGATGCCCTGCTGCTCGGTCTTGCCGAGGTTGGCCAGGTACGTCTCCAGCACCTTGCGCAAGCCGGCTCGGTACTGGCCCTCGCAGACGAAGGTGGACAGCTCGTAGCGGAGCGTGCGCAGCTCGGCCTCGGAGCGTCCGCCCTTGACCTCGGCGACGCCGTGGTTGAGCAACTCCAGGTTCTCGGGGTCGGTCGCGAAGACCTCACGGTTCAGCATCATGGGGTGCTCCCATCGTCGTAGGCACTAATGGGCGTGGCGAGGTAGTTCCAGCCCTCTCGGGCATCGAGCAGCTTGTAGACGTTGCCCTCGCGCGAGCCAGGGAAGAACACGAGCAGCCGACCCGGGAGCTCGGCGATGACCTTCGGCACCAGATCGGACACCTGAGCGAAGCCGAACAGGCTGGCGACCCCGAGCACGGCGACCACGGTATTCTCGTCGGCCCCGGCTGCCTGGGCCTTGGTCACCACGTCCTGCGCCACGGCATTGAGGAACTGCGAGAGCTTGGGAGCCATCATCCTGGGGTTCTTGAAGTAGGACTCCCGGTAGCGTTCCCCGTCTATCCAGCGGGCGAAGCTGTCGGTGATATCGACGAGCACCCACTTCTTGCCGGCCTTGGTGGTGGCGAGCTGGAAGGCTTCGACCTTGTAGCGGAGGCGGCGCTCATCCTCTTTCGGGTACACGGCGAACCACACGCGCTGCGGCGGGGCCAAGCCCCGATCCCAAGGCAAGCCGACGTGACGCTCGTAGACGTCGGCAAGCGCGTCAACCCGGCTGGCCATCGCACCACTCCTTCTCGGTCTCGGTGAACAGTCCGTCCACGCGAATGTCCATGATATCCCCCGCCTTCCGGTACTCGATCCAACCGTACCGTGCCGCCTGCTGGACGAGTGACAGCACCTCATCGGGTGAGCGATCGAGCAGGCGACTCCACGGGGTCGAGAGCAACAGGCTGCCGCGCCCGCCCTCCATGAAGCCCAGGGCAAGCGCGTAGGCGGCAGTGCCGGGCGTTGCGTGGGCACGGGTGCGGATCTTGCGCGTGGTGCCCGTCAGGAAGCCCGCCATCGCCCAGGTGGAGACGAGGTGGCTCACGATGGCGTCGCGCGTGGAGGCCGAAAAGGACGGGCGCACTGTCTCGGCGAGCTTAGCCAGGGTGACCTCCGAGCCGAGAGGGGCCTCGAGGACCACATCGACCGACGCGCGCAGCAAGGGGTCGCGGGCCACCGCACACAGGAGCGCGAGGAGCGGGTGGCCCTCGGCGTCGTCGGTCCATATCCGCCGCATCACGCGGTAGACGGGGATCGTCGGGTCGAGCCCATAGAGCGCCTTCAGCTTACGGACGGTGTGCTCGCGGGTGGTCGCGGTGCGCTTGCCGAGCACGTTGTTCTCGACGACAACGCGCCGGAAATCGGCGACGCTGGCCTCGGGAGGCGTGGCGGCGAGCACTTGCTCCAGCTCGGTCAGCATCAGCGTGCGGCTGGAGTGCGTGCCCTTGTCGCCGTCGCGGAAGCCAAGGCGCTCGCGGTGGTTATCGGCCGTCCTGCTCATTCGGCGTCCTCGGCTCGCGGGGTCGAGCCTTCGTCTCCCGCACCGCCGCTTTGCACGCAGGCGTCCACGTCGACCAACTTGAACTTCCGGGATCTGCGGGACTCAATCGGCTTCTGCGGGTACGCGCTACGCGCCCTCGCAGCCGTCGTCAGGGTGGCGGTTTAGTGGCGGGTGTTCCGGGTACCTCCTCCCGGGATCAAGCTTCTTCTACGCGACGTAGGCGACGTAGGGAAAGGGGTTTTACTTGCGAACCATCCCGGGAAACGCACCACCCATCCACCCCCCACAGTAGGGGCCGACGGTGGGATGGCCGGTGCTGCCGGCAAGGCGTGCGCATAGGGTGCATAAGAGGGATTGACGACAACTTCTTCGGTGTCCGCGCGCAGTGGCCATCCCCTCCTACGGGTAGCTGGCGAGCCTGCCACCAGAGTGGCAGCGGTGAGGCGGAGAAGAAGGAGCAGACACCAGCCGCCCTACCCTTTCCATCTTCCGAAATCCGAGGGCACCGGTGGGTATCAGCACATGAGCCCGGGAATTCATCCCGGCTACACCAGGAGCTCCTCATGGTCTTCCTCCCCATCATCGCCAACAACCTCGGCAAGATCGCCGCCGCGGCGGCCACCACCCTGGGCCTTGTGGGCTACGTCAACCGCGAGCGGATCGGCCGCTGGCTTGCGGACGAGTCCGACGAGCGGAACCAGGAGCGCCCCCAGGACTCGACGCGAGTGCTCGAGACGGCCCATAAGAAGCACGCGGAGCTGCTGGACAAGCTCGCCCTGAATACCGCCGCAGTGACCGAATTCAAAGGGCTCATCAAGGATGTCCACGAGGAGCTCGGCTCCATGGCAGAGAACTTCCAGGGCGAGCTGGACGCGCAACGGCGCGAGACGCGGGCGCTCGGCGAGGAGTTGCGTGCGGCCGTGGCGGACCTGGCGCGCCGTCAGGACGCGGTGGAGCAGTTCCTCCACGACAAGGACCGGGGAGAGGTCTTCGCCGTCCCCGGGCGTCAACGCACCACCGAGGCTCCGCCCAAGCAGGAGCAGACGGGCAAGAAGTCCGCCCCCAACGGCAGGCGCAAGGGCAACAACGGAAGCACCGCGCCCGAGATGCGCGCCCCCTGACGCACTCCCCGCGCGCTCGCAGCTGCATGCCGTGGTGGCCCACGAGCCCCCCGGCATTTTTTTGGCCCCCGAGGTGCAATCGCGCGAGACCCAGAGCAACTACCGCCTAACCAGAAGACTGCGGCCACGCGCGGGAGACGCACCACTCGTCCCGAGCCGTCATCCATGATCTGTCCCGTAGCTCAGTTGAATAGAGCGGCGGTTTCCTAAACCGCAGGCCGCTGGTTCGATTCCAGCCGGGGCCACTCGCCCTGCTTCCCAAGTCCCCGGAAGCAGGGCGTTTTTCTGTCCGGGGGCGTTCAGGGGTGTTCGGGCGCGTTCGCTGGATTTGGTACCCGTTTGGTACCGGAGTCGGACCTCCCGGCCACCAACGCTCGGCGGAACGATGGGTGGGGAGCGGTCCGTCCACTCAAGCGGCAGCCGCATGTACTGTCCGGGAGGGTGCTCCACATCGACGTAGCGCCTGCCATCCTGGCTGCGGATGAACCGAGCGATTGGCAGTTCCATGCCCTTGAGAGGGTGAGCCGGCAGCGTGACGGTCACGCGCTCAATTAAGGGTGGAGGACCCGTGGCAGTGTGTCGATGCCGTCGTGAAGGGAGCAGGAGGGGTGAGAGCGATTCTGGAGCACCTGGGGTTGCCCACGGCGAGTGCGCACCTGGCCCCTGCGCGAGGGCCGCCCCAGAGCGCGTGGTGTTGAAGCTCAAGCCGCCACAGCCAGCCAAGAGAGCCAGGCACCTGCCGCGCCCCTCCTGGGAAAGCGGCTGGGCTGGGCAGGCGTGTGTCTGCTGGAGATGAAAGGCTGCTGCGCCGGCTCGGCGTGCGGCTCATGGGCTCCCCGTCAGCGTCCCTCACCTCCCGCTCTGCTCCCGCCCGCTACGCCCAAGAGGGCTCCTGTCCTTAGTCGTCTCGGAACTGGATCTGATCGGGAGTCCTCAGCTCGATCCGCGCGACGCCCTTGTAATCCTGGATCTCGCCCACAATGCAGGGCCGCGTGCCAATCAGTTCTTGCAGGTCCGTGGGGAAGCTCGACCTGCGGTTGCCCCAGATGACCAACGACAGGCGCTTGCTGTTGGGGAACGGCGCACCGACCTCAATCCAGGTCGGATCTCCGCGCGTGTTCGGCGGACTCTTGGTGACGGCGACTACCCGACCAGCAATGGCGCGGGTCTGCCCGATATGCTCCCTTGCGGAATCCCAGTCGAGGGGGGTCTCGCACGACGAACCGGGCAGTGGCTTCGCGCGCACGGGCTGCCCCTCGCGCATGTCCGGAGTAGCCTGCATCGTCACGATACTGCCGTCACGCTGGACGCAGGTAGCAATGCCTTCGTCGATGGAATCCACGAAGTCACAGACGCCACGACCTGACTCGCCTGGCAGGAGTGCCGCGGGCTGTCCCGCCGGTGTTGTCGGTTCGGCAGGCGCGGCAAGCACGCCATTCCGCACCGGTGGCGGCGCCATCGGCTCGCCGGCCATCGCACTCGTTGCGCCCGCCACGGGCATCGGCGCCCTCGGTTCACCAGCCAAGAACCAACCACCCTGCCACACCACTACCATCGCGAGGGCGACCACGAGCGTCACAAGTGAGGCGATAACGAAGTTACGAGACGACGAGCGCTTGTCCTCCGTCCTCCTGATGACCTCGTCCACTAGGGCGTTCCGCTTCTTCTCCGTATCCTCGGCAAGACCGTATTTCACGAGGTGGGCCGAATGAATGCGCATTAAGAACCTCGCTCGGTCGTACCCATCTCGTAGGCGGTCAGGAATCGGCTCCCAAGGGTTTGAGTCCTCGCCAGGCGTTGCCACAGATTCGAGCTGCTCTCCGCTCGGGAGGTCAACGTGGCACCAGTCGGAAGAGAGGACCGACCCGTCTCGGTCAACTCGCTCGGTGGAGATCATCCTCTTGGATGACGAGACGCTGGAGACTCGAAACCACCTTCCTCCAATGCTGACGAACTCGCCGACCCTCACGTTCATGAGCGGGCGGTTCTCGAATGCTTCCTCCGCCGCAGTGAGCGCCTCCCAGAAGGTCTTCCCATCGACCCGCACGTCGTGCTTGCTGATCATCGGAACAAGCCCTTCGCCGCCGTACACCGCACCGTCATATGCCTTCGGGTGAAGGCGCTTGAGCTCGGCGGTGAAAGGCGGGAGCACCGAATCCCAGAGGCGGCTGTTAAGAACGTGGACCTTCTTCTTGGGGGCGGTAGCCATTGGTTTGGCCTCATTCTGCTGGAGGGCGGCTGCGTCTGCGGCCTTCTTGATGCTGATGTTAACGTCGGCGCTCTGGCGCAGGCGGGCGGTCTTGGGGGCGGGCCCCTGGTTCCGCTGGTCGAGCGCAGGCATGGGTGGCTCTGGAGGAGGGTCGGACCGCGTGAGAACGCCGTAAGTCACCCAGACAACTACCAGCTGGAGCACGGTAAGGGGCGGCCAGAACAGGTTGACTATCGTCAGTGCCGTCCAGGCCAAGCAGGCCGCCAGCAAGTAACGACGTGCAACGAGGCGAACCAAGATCAAACTGGCCACGATCGCCAGCTGGTAACCTAGTATTCCCACCTGATTCCCCCTTGCGAGTCAGCCCTGCGTCGAAGCCGAAAGAATTGCCCAGGTGGTTGCTTGACACAACGTGCTTTTGACTAGGAGCTTGTCGGAGAACCTCACCGTAGAGGGTGGAGCAGAGGGGTGACGCCCCAGGTGGTCCTTCAGAGGGGAGGCGAGTTCTGGTTGAAGGTGGAGGATGAGCACCACCTCGACGAAGAAGCCGGCGCAGGCCGACCTGTTGGATGTTGCCGCCAGTGAGAAGCCGGAGCGGGAGGAGGAGTCGAGGAGGCCAGGGAGAAGGCTGAGGCCAGGGGCGAAAACCCGGAGGAGGCGAAGTCCTCCGAGAAGGCGCAGCGCTCCCTCAAGCAGGGGCGGAGCCGGGGCTGGAGGAGGAGAGCCCCGCCTTTGCCGCGACGGTGGAGGAGCCGAGGAAGGAGCGCACACCCCGTTTGGACTGGGCCGGGCTGCTGCGCAGGACGTTCGCCCTGTACGTGTTCGCCTGCGTGAGGTGTGGAGGCAGGCGGCGGGTTTTGGCGTACTTGGCGGCCCTGCCTCAATGGTCCCCCGAAAATTCGAGGCCCCCCTAACCCTGGGGCCATCTCGAAGATGGAGGGGGCCCACTCGAAATTGGACCCGTGAGAAGGGAACCCCTGTCCCCTCAGAGGCGGGGGTCTTGCTCGGATTCGGATAACCCTACCGATTGGCGAGGTGGCCGGGGGCATTCGAAACCGCGGGATGGCTGACAGAACGAAATCGGGGGCATCTCCCTACGAGCCGCAGCATCACGCGCAGCTCCTTGGCTTGGTCCTGCTCCTCGGGCTTGGGCGCAGCCACCTGGGCTCGCACCTGCCCGAGCTGCTCACCAGTCGAACTCGAAGTTGTCATAGAGGGGGGGAGCAGCCGCCATCAGGTAGGTCCCCGTCACGTGTTGATGTTGATCATCGCGCTCCCCTACTCTTTCCGGTAGACGGACACCATGGACGAGAAGCTGCGACACGCTCTGGGGGAAGCTGCTCGAGCTGCCCGGCTACGCCTCGGCCTCACGCAGGCGGAGGTGGCCAAGAAGGTGCGCCTGAAGCCCGGCGTCTACGGCCGCATTGAACGCGGCGCGATGGTCCCGAGCGTGCCCACCCTGCGGCGTATCTGCGAAACCCTGGGCATCTCCTCGGACGTGCTCCTGTCCCTGAGTGCCCAGGCGCCCGAGGCGATGGCTACAGCCCCTCCGCCCGCGGCCGGCGAGCACCCGGAACTCAGCCGCATCATTCACGTCTTGCAAGGGTGGCCGCCGGAGAGGTTGGCGCTCTTGCGCAAGCTGCTGGAGACGGCCGACACCAACCTCTCGGGCGAGAGCTAACGGGCCTCGGGCTGCGCGAGGGTACGCGCCATGTAACCGACAGCGCTGAGCTGCTTGTCGTCCAACTGGCGCAGGGTGCGCAGCAGGCGGCGCGGTCGCGACGACTCCTGCGAGGTGGGATCGGACCGTGCAAAGTGGCATGCGCTCTCCTTCTGCACCGGGGGTGCATCGAGCTGCTCTAGGCGACCCTTGTGGTTGGGTTGCGGACCCTACGACACGAGGCGCCTTTTGCCCGCGCTGTCCAGTCTGTCCGGATTTGTCAGGGCCACCCGATAGAGTGGGCGTCATCCATCGGAGGCGCTGATGACATCCACGCTGCTGGTGCTACTGCTCCTCGCGCAGGCGGAAGGGCCCGACAACCCACC
>NZ_DASVWK010000988.1:0-2860 GCF_036389735.1 Archangium sp.
CGGCCATCGCGCGGGCCACGTCTCCGCGATCCATGTGGATGAGCCCCCGGCTGCTGTAGAGCCCGGCCCGTTCCGGAGCGAGCGCCAGCGCCTCGTCGAGGTCGGCCAGCGCCTCGTCGAGCCGACCCATGCGGCGGCGCACATCTCCCCGCGCCGCGAACACCTCGGGGGCCTGGGGCTGGAGCATCACGGCCCGAGCGAAGTCCGCCTCGGCGGCGTCCAGCTCACCCAGCAGGAAGTGGTACCAGGCCCGGCGCAACAGCGGCTGGGCCTTCTCCGGGGCCAGTTCGACCGCACGGGTGGACTCCTCCCTGGCCGCCTCGAGTTCCCCCCTGGCCATGAGGATGGAGGCCCTCCCGAGATGGGAGAAGGAGGCCCTGTCCCCGTCGGACTCGATGAACCAAGCGCAGTCCGCGAGGGAGACCTCCATGTCCTTGGACTCCTGGCCCAGCAGGCAACGGGACAGGAGCGCGTCCTGATTCGTGGGATCGATCTCGAGTGCCTTGGAGTAGTCGTCGAAGGCCTCGGCGTACTTTCCCTGCTGGGAGTGAGCGAAGCCGCGCAGGTACCAGGCCGGAGCGGACCGGGGCATCCGCTCGATGACGCGCGTCGCCAGCTCGGCGGTGCGCGCGTAGTCGCCCGCCGCCATCGCGGCGTAGGCCTCCCGATTGAAGCGGTCCTCGGCCACCTCTGGAGCCGTCTCCACCCGCCACCTGGCCAGGAAGGTCGCGCCAGCGAGCAGGACGAGCACGCCCAGCAGGCGCGCGATGCGCGGGGTGGCAACCACCTCGGCCCGCAGATCGCGCGTCACCAGGGCCCCGGCCACCGCCCCCGTGACGAGCCCGCCCAGGTGCGCGGCGTTGTTCACGAAGCTCATGGAGAAGCCCACCATGAGGTTGAAGGCGATCACCCCCAGCATGTCCTTGCGCAGCTTCTGGAGGGCCTCGGAAGGGACGCAGCCGGGTTGCAGGTAGAGGAAGGCCAGGATCGCGCCATCGATGCCGAACAACGCCCCGGACGCTCCGGCCGACACGGCCAGGGGGTTCCAGGCGTTGCTCGCCAGCGAGCCGCCCACCGCTGACAGGAGGTAGATGAGCGTGAAGGTGAGGTTGCCGTAGATGCGCTCGCAGAGACGGCCGACGATCCACAGCGACCACATGTTCACCGCGAGGTGCAGCAGGCCCACGTGGATGAAGGCGCTGCTGAGCGTCCGCCACAGCTGCCCCTCCAGCAGCGTGGAATGCCCGAAGTCCGCCCCCCACTTGAGGAGATCCTCGGAGGAGGGGTCCAGGGCCGACACCCCCGTCACCACCATCACCCCGAAGACCAGGAGGTTGAGCGCGACGATCGCCCGCGTGACGAAGACGTGCGGCGTGGCCTGGGCGAGCAGCTTGCCGAACGCGAGCAACGCGGCGTCGGGCGCTGGGCGAGTGGCGGACTCTTCGTTCATCATCGATAGCGCCCGCCTCAGCGCTGCGGCACGCTGGACAGCCCGACACTCCAGTGGAACGACCGCTGTCCCTTCAAGACGTGGAAGAGGAGCCAGGGGCCCCCTACGCCCAGGAGGACACCGAGCACGAGGTGCGCCGCCAGCGGTGTGCCCGGGAACCAGCGCTCCAGCACGATGCGCGTGCCCGCGACGAAATAGACGTGGAAGAGGTAGAGGGTCATGCTGATGGAGCCCGTGAAGACGAGCCGGCGCCACGCTCCCGCCACCAGCCCACCCCATTGCGCCGCCCGCTCCCGCAGGAACATGGCGAGCGTGAGCAACATGCTGAACCCCAGCGGCCCGTTGATGGCGCACGTCAGCGTCTCGTACCGCTCCTCCGGGATCACCGAATAGAAGAACACCAGGAGCGACAGGAGGCCCACGGGCACGAGCGCCTGGAGCGCCACCGGCAGCCCCGCGAGGAAGCGGCGGACGGGCTCCAGCCAGGGCTGGATGAGGAACCCCAGGCCGAAGAAGCGGTTCCAATAGAGGATGAGTTCGACGTACTCGCCCGGCCCACTGCTGGAGCGTGCCCGCCAGGTGCTCACTGTCAGGTGCAGCAAGACGGCGAGGCCGAAGTAGGTGAGCCTGCTCCAGCGCCCGAGCCTGGGCTCGGCCCATCGCCGGAACAGCCAGGACATCAACGTGCAGCCCGCCAGGGCATACACGTACCAGAAGATGGAGTACGGCGGAAACCACGCGCTGAACAGGAACTGGAGCAGCGCGAGGGGCCCGTCACTCACGCCGGGCAGACGGCCATGCGAGGACTCCTGGGCGATCAGCAGGACGGGCGCCCACACCAGCATCGGGACGATGAGCTTGTCCAACTTCTTCCGGAGGAATTGGCCAAACGAGGTGTCCGGTCGCCCGAACGCGGACATGACCACGCCCGAGGCCATGATCATCGTGGCCATGTTGAAGCTGTGGATGAGTTCGGTCACCTGCCGCAGATCGGCCCGGTCCGGAGAGAACAGCTTCCGCACCCCATGGATCGCGTCCACGCCCAATACATGCACGAGCACCACGAGCAGGATGCCCATTCCCCGCGAGCAGAAGAGCTCCTCGGAGAGCTTCTTGCTCTGTTCTCGCGAATCGACCATGCCAGATCCTCTCGGGCCCACTTTATCAAAACGGGAGGAGTAGGAAGGAAGGTGTACCCCCTCCAGGCCCCGGGACCACTTATCGCTTCACGGAAGGAGAAGGAGTGTTCCCAGCCCGACGAGCGAGCACCGCCTTCACGTCGTCCAACGTCACGCCCAGGGGACGCACCGCCACCAACACGTGGTAGAGCACGTCGGCTGCCTCCTCGGCTGCTCGCTCCTTGTCCCCGTCGGCGCACGCCGTCACCAGCTCCACCGCCTCCTCGCCGAT
>NZ_DASVWK010000989.1:0-14887 GCF_036389735.1 Archangium sp.
CCAGGGCATCGAAAAGGAGGATCTCTCCACTGGAGAGCGGGACGATGCCCACCAGCGGCAGGCGGCCGGGCAGCGCGAGGTTCGTATTCGTCGACAGCGTCAGCCCCATGGGCACTCCGGAGCCCGAGCCGATGGGCAGCATGGGGAAGCCGGTGACATCCTTGGCCACTTCCGTCGTCGCGCCCGTGGTGGTGTCCACCGCCAGCACGCCCGAGGGACACGGGAACCGGACACCGCCGCAACTGGACGGGTCGAGGATGCCGAAGATGAGCGCACCCGCCTCCCGCTTCATGTCCGGCACCTCCTGCCCCTGCTCGTCCTTCTTCGTGCCCATCACCCGTTCATGGGTGGCGAGCTGAAGCGCCTGGGAGCCTCCGAAGTTCAGCTCCGTCAGCGTGTTCCCCAGCAGGTCCACCTTGTAGCTCTTGCCGGCGGTGCCCACCGGGGCCCGCGTGGCCACGGCGAGCTGCCCGGCCTGGGGCAGCACGATGAGCGAGCTCACGACGATGTTCTCGGGCAACGCCACGCTCAACGCCGCCCCTTCCACCCGGCCTGTCCCGTCGATGATCGCCTGCGGCGCCGGCACCCGCACCTCCCACAGCCGGGCCCCGGTCACCTCCCGGGTGGCGTAGTAGAGCGTGCTCGAGCCGTCCTCGGCGCCGCGGGCGGCGAAGGCCGTCACCGGGCCCGTGGACAACAGGAGCTGCCTGGGCAGCTCGCGACCCGCCCCGGGCGCCGTGGGGTCGTTCAGCCGCACCACCTCGCGCAGGAAGGCGCGGTCCGAGGCCACCACGGAGATGCTCGCCGAGCCGTTGCTGCGCGCGTAGAGGTAGGAGCCTCCCACCTCGGTGCCAGTGCCGCCCAGGTCGTAGCGCATGTCGCGCGTGAGCGCCTGGGGCCGCGGCAGCACGGGGACGGAGAGCGGAGAGAGGGGGTTGGGGGCGCGGATGTAGCCCCGCCTCGTCGCGTCGTCCGTGAGCTCCAGCACGCGCAGCTCGTCGCGATCCGCCGAGGTGACGAACAGCAGCTCCGGCTCCCGCTCCGAGTCCGAGAGCTGCTTTCCAGCCACCAGGACCAGATCGAAGGTGCCGGACAGCCCGGCCGTGGGCAGGCTCTGCTGCTCCTCGGTGCAGGCCGCCAGGAGCGCTCCGACCACCACCACCAGCGACACGATGAAGCGCTTCACTGCTCTACCTCCTGACACGTGCTGACCCCTTCCACGTCCTGACGGCTCCCCAGATAGGCCACCAGCCGGGCGAGCTGTGGGCTCTCCAGCGCCGGGATGTCGATGACCGAGATGCGCCCGTCTCCGAAGTTGCTGACGAAGAGGCGCGCCGCGTTGCCCGTCTGCTGCACGGCGATGCCGAACGGCTGGGGCGACCTGTCTCCCGTCACCTCCCCCACCGTGATCTGGGACACGACCTGGCCCACGTCCGGGTCATAGATGGCCACCACGCCGGACGCGGAGCACGAGACCACCACCAGCTCGCTGCGCGTCGGCCCGCGAGGCACCAGCGTCACCTGGGTGGGACCGTCCGGCAGGGGCACCGAGTCCACCAGCCGCAGCGAGGGCGAGTCCGTCTCGAGGCCCTGCACATCCACGACGACCAGCGAGTCCGGCGAGCGCACGGCCAAGTACAGGCGCCGGGGCCGCGTCGTGGAGGCCGGGGTCAGCGCGAAGCCTCGCGCGTCCCGGGCGGCGAAGGCCAGATCCAACCCGGGGTCGATGACCCGCCCCTGCCTGCCCTCGGCCGTGTCCAGCAAGCGCAACAGGAACCGCCGGTTGTTGGCGTTGAGCACCCGGTTGGAGGCCCGGCCGGAGACGAACACATACCGCTCCGTGGCATCCACCGAGTGGCTGCCCCCCACGGCCACCACCTCGGAGGTCTGCAGCGGGACGAAGCTGTCGGTCGAGAGCCCTGGCGTCTCGCCGTTCAGGCTGACCACGTACGAGACGAAGCCGGTCCCCGAGCGAGCGGGCGTGTCCGCGGGGTCCACGTGCGTCACCCACACCCTGCCCTCCGGGGTGACGTCGACGCCGAAGGGCGCGGGCGCGCGCGGCAGGTCCGCCACCTGCCCGGGCACCTCCGTGGAGAGCGACACCGCCCCCTCGACGCAGTCGCGGCTGCCCCCCGAGGCCCCCACGCAGGACAACGCCGTCGGCGCCGTGACGTCGATGTAATGAAGGAAGTCACCGTCCGCGCGGGCGGGCACGAAGAGCCGGGCCGAGCCATCCGGACGGTTCCAGAGGGCCATCTCGCCCGCGTAGCTCTGGATGAAGACGCGCGAGGAGTCGGGGATGTTGAGCTGATCGATCCGCAGTGGATCGCCGCTGGGGGCCGTCCCCAGGGCAGGCAGATTGCCGTCGATGCCGCTCACCTGATCCAGGTCGACCGCCATGACGGTGCCCTGATCGAAGCACCGATCGAAATTGGCGCTCGCCACATAGAGGACACCGTTGGTGGAACCGGGCAACACCCGGTGCACGAGACCGCTCGGGTACACGAAGCGGTTGGTGGGCGGAGGCCGTGGGTCGGTTTCGTTACACGCGGCGAGGAGCAGCGCGAGACTGAGGAAATGGGGGCGCATGTGGAGGGGGGGGGAGTGTAGGAACCACCCCACCCCCGGGCAACTACAAAGGCGCCCCGCTATTCCATATCCCGCATCCGCCCCTGCTCCGTGGGCGACCCGGCAGGCGGCGTCAGGCCTCCGCCTGGAGCTTCGCGAAGTCGGCCACCTGGTTGAACAGCGTGCCGATCTCCGTGAGGAGCCGGATGCGGTTCTCGCGCAGCTCCCGGTCCTCGGCCATCACCATCACCTTGTCGAAGAAGATGTCCACGGTGGGCTTGAGGCCGGTGATCTCCTTGAGGGCGCCGGAGAAGTCGTCGGACTTCACCAGCTCGCTCACGCGGGAGCGGGCCTGGACGTAGGCGGCATGGAGCTCCCGCTCGGCGTCGTCGGTGAGACGCTGGGCATTGACCTCGCCGCGGGTGATGTCCTTGCCCTGCTTCTCGACGATGTTGCCCACGCGCTTGAAGGCACCGGCCAGGGGCGCGAAGTCCGCCCGGCCCACGATGCCGCCGAGCGCCTCCAGCCGCTTGCGCGCGGCCACCATGTCGTCGAAGCCGGCCGACAGTACCGCCTCCACCACGTCCGTGCGGAACTCCTCCGTCCACAGCGCCTTGAGGCGGCCCCGGAAGAACTCGAGCACCTGCTCGCGAGGCGCGGGCTCACCGGCCTTGCGCTTGACGTTGGCGATCTTCGGCCCGAGCTGCTCCAGCGCCGCGTCCACCGCCTGGGCGAGGGAGAAGCGGTAGCCCCGGCCCTGGACGATGCGGATGACGGCGAGGCACGCGCGCCGGAGGGCGAACGGGTCCGCCGCGCCCGTGGGGCCCTTGCCAATGGCGAAGATGCCGCACAGCGTGTCCAGACGGTCCGCCAGGCCGATGAGGGCCCCCGACTCCTGGGTGGGCAGCGCGTCCTCGGCGGTGCGAGGCAGGTAGTGCTCGAAGATCGCCTGGGCCACCGCCTCGGGCTCGCCGCTGGCGCGGGCGTACTCGCGGCCCATGACGCCCTGGAGCTCGGGGAACTCGCCCACCATGCCGGTGACGAGGTCCGCCTTGGCCAGGGTGGAGGCGCGCTCGATGGTGGCCTTGTGGCCGCCGTGGCCCGTCCACTCCGCCAGCTTCACGCCCAGGGAGCGGAAGCGCTCCACCTTCTCGGCGTAGCTGCCGAGCTGGTTCTGCCACACGACGCGCGCCAGCTTCTCCGTGCGGGCCGCCAGCGGCGTCTTGCGGTCCTCGTCGAAGAAGAAGCGGCCATCGGCGAGGCGGGCGCGCAGCACGCGCTCATACCCGCGCAGGGACAGCTTCACGTCGCGCACCGGCGTGTTGGACACGGCGATGAAGCGCGGCAGCAGCTTGCCGTTGGCGTCCAGCACCGAGAAGTAGCGCTGGTGGCTCTTCATCTCCTGCACGAGCACCTCGGGAGGCAGCTCCAGGTGACGCTCCTCGAAGCTGCCCACCACCGGGTTGGGCTGCTCCACCAGGTTGGTCACCTGGTCCACGAGCGAGTCATCCTCCATCAGCTTGCCGCCGGCCTGCGTGGCCGCCGCGCGCACCTTCTCCAGCACCTGCGCGCGCCGCTTCGCGATGTCCGGCATCACGTTGGCCTTCTCCAGGGCCGCCTCGTAGTCCGAGGGCTTGGAGATCTCGATGGCCCCGGGCGACAGGAAGCGGTGGCCGTACGTCGTCCGGCCGCTCTTCACGTCGCCGAGCACCACCGGCAGCACCTCGCCGCCCAGCAGCGCCACCACCCACTGCACGGGGCGCGCGAAGGCCTGATCCACGTCACCCCACCGCATCGTCTTGCGGAAGTTGATGCCGTGCACCGCGGTGTGGAGGATGTCCTTGAGGAGGTCCGCCGCCGGGCGGCCCTTCTCCTCCACCTTGGCGGCCAGGTACTCGCCCTTGGGCGTCTGGATGCGCAGCAGCGCGTCCACCGACAGCTTCTGGCTCTCGGCGAACTTCTCCGCCGCCTTGGTGGGCTTGCCGTCCTTGTCGAAGGCCGCCTTCGCGCTCGGGCCGAGCACCTCGCGGGTGATGTCCTCGCCCCGCTCACCGATGTCCTTCACCCACACCGCCAACCGCCGCGGCGTGCCGTAGGTGCGCACCTCGCCGTGCTTCAGCCGAGCCTCGGCGGCGCGCTCGGTGATGACGCGCTTGAGATCCTCCAGCGCGGGAACGATGAACGAGGCGGGAATCTCCTCGGCACCGATCTCCAGGAGCAGCTCACTTGCCACGGGACACCTCCGCCTGGGCCTGCTCGGGCTTGTTCATCACCACCGTCTTCCAGTAGTCGCTGGCGGGCTTGCCCTCGAGCACCGGGGGCTGCTCCCCCACCGTCCAGGGCGTCTTGAGCAGCGGGTAGCCGAGCCGCTCGCGCATCTTGAGGTAGCCCTCGGCGCACAGGCGCGCGTTGTCACGCACCCGCTTGATGAAGTTGGCGCGCTCGGTCACCGAGATGGCCCCGCGCGCGTCCAGCAGGTTGAAGGTGTGCGAGCACTTGAGCGCGTAGTCGTAGGCCGGCAGCGGCACCTCGCGCTCGATGAGGCGCTTGCATTCCTTCTCGTACGAGTCGAACAGCGTGAAGAGCATCTGCGCGTCCGACTCCTGGAAGGCGTAGCGGCTCATCTCCACTTCGTTGGCGTGGAAGACCTCGCGGTACTTCACGCCCTTGACCCACTCGATGTCGTAGATGTTCTCGACATTCTGCAGGTACATGGCGATGCGCTCGAGGCCATACGTGAGCTCGGCCGCGACGGGCCGGCACTCGAAGCCACCGCACTGCTGGAAGTAGGTGAACTGGGTGATCTCCATCCCGTCACACCACACCTCCCAGCCGAGGCCCCAGGCGCCCAGGGTGGGCGACTCCCAGTCGTCCTCGACGAAGCGGATGTCGTGCTCGAGCGGATCGATGCCGAAGGCGCGGATGGAGTCCAGGTAGAGCTGCTGGACGTTCTTGGGCGCCGGCTTGAGGATGACCTGGAACTGGTGGTGCTGGAACAGACGGTTGGGGTTCTCGCCGAAACGGCCATCCGCGGGCCGGCGCGAGGGCTGCACGTAGGCCACGTTCCAGGGCTCGGGGCCGAGGGCGCGGAGGAAGGTGGACGGGTGCATGGTGCCCGCACCCACCTCGAGATCATAGGGCTGGGCGATGATGCAGCCCTGCTTGGCCCAGTGGTTCTGGAGCGTGAGGATCAGATCCTGGAAGTACATGGCGAGACGCCTTCACGGAGAGAGGGCGACGAAAAAGAGGACCCGGGACCCTAGTGATGGGGTCCGGGAGCGTCAAGGACGGCCTTGACGACTCGTTCTCGACTAGTTCTCCACCACCGGAAGGTCGGACACCCGCACGGACATCTCGGTCACCTGACCCGGCTTGATGGGCACGGAGAGCCAGTGATTGACGCCGTCCGGGTCCACCACGTTCAGCCGGTAGGTGTCCGCGGGCAGCGGCACCTTGCGCAGCGGGGTGGTGCCGAGCTGATTGTCCCCGTCGAACACCGCCGAGCGAGGCGAGGTGTAGAGCGTGAGCCAGCCGATCTTCGCCTTCGTCGCCCCCTTCACGGTGCGCATGTCGATCACCTCGGGCGCACCCTCGACCTCCGGCTCGGCGGCGGGCTTCGACTCGGACCCGGCCTTGGGGGCCGCGGCCTGCTTCCGTGGCCGCTTCGCGTCGGCCCTGGGGGCCTCGAGCTCGGGCGGCGGCGTGGGCTCCGGCTCGGGAGCCACGGGCTCGGGCGTGGGCTCCGGGGCCTGGGCGGTCACGGTCGGCGGCGGTGTGGCCGGCCGGGGAATCGGCACCGGCTCCGACGGGGGAGGCTGAGGCGAGAACTCGCCCTTCACGGTCTTCAGGGCACTGGCGTACAGGGGGGCCAGCATCGCCCGGGTCGGCGGGTAGGCGATGGCGCCACCGATGGCCGCGAGCAGCAGCAACAGGAAGAGCTTCCCGCCCCACCCCGAGCCCTGACGCGAAGCCTCCGGGCGCTCCAGGGCGGCCCGGAGGGGAAGCGTGCTCGGGCCCGTAATCTCCGCCTCCTCCTCGGGCTTCTGCACCTGGGGCGGACGGATGGTGGGAGGCCGGCGGACGGGCTGCGTCTTGTCGAGCGGATCGTCCTCGTCCTCCTCCGGCTCGGGAGTGACGGCCACGGGGCGGACGGGCGCGGCGCTCCTGGCGGACGGCGCACGCGTGGGAGCGGCGGTCGGCACGGGGTCGATTGGGGAGGCGGTGGGCCGGCGTCCCGCGGGCTTCGGCGTGGGCGTCACCTGCCCCGAGGGGGGCTTCGCGGAGCGCGACCTGCTCTCCGGGGCGGCGATGACGGGAGCCCGGGGTATCCGCGCCGTGACCTCCTCGGTGACAGCCCCCCCAGGCACCGCGCCGAACTGCCCGGTATTGCCCTCGCTCTCGGGGCCGTTCGCGCTCTCGAGCAGCGCGCGCGTCTTCTGGATCTTGTCCTCGAAGAGCTCCCGCATCACCGCGGCCAGCTGCTCTTCGTGGAAGAGCTCGGCCCCGCATGCGGCCTCGATGGCGCGGGCCATCTCACGACCCGTGGCGAAGCGCCCCCGCGGCTCACGTGCCAGCGCACGCATCACCACGTCCGCCAGGGCCTGGGGCACGCGCGGGTTGAGGCTGATGGGCGAGGGCACCTCCCCCTCGGCGATCTTCAGCATCACCTCTCCCTCGTGGGAGCCCGTGAACAGCCGGCGGCCGCACAGCAGCTCGTGCAGGATGATGCCCATGCAGAACAGGTCACTGCGGCCATCGAGTTCGGCGCCGTGGGCCTGCTCGGGGGACATGTAGCCGGTGGTCCCCTTCACCATGCCCACCTGCGTGCGGCCGAGCCGCCCCTTGGCCTTGGCGATGCCGAAGTCGATCACCTTCACGTGGCCGTCGAAGGTGACCATCACGTTCTTCTGCGACACATCCCGGTGCACCACCGGCCGGGGCTTGCCGGAGGGGTCGGTGTAGGCGTGCGCGTAGTGGAGCCCGAGGCACGCATCGCGCACCACGCGGGCCGAGAAGCCCAGGGGCAGCGGGCGCTGCTGCTTCTGGGAGGCCTGGTGGATCTGCTCCAGGTTCTGCCCGGCCAGGAACTCCATGGCGAGGTACAGCTCGCCGTCCTGGTCCCCGAGATCGAAGACCTGGGCGATGTTCGCGTGGGCGAGGGCGGCGGTGATGCGCGCCTCGTCGAGGAACATCTTGACGAAGTGGTCGTCCTTCTGGACGTCCGGGAGGATCTGCTTGAGCGCGACGAACTTGCGGAAGCCGCCGGGTCCCGTGGTGAAGGCGAGGAACAACTCGGCCATCCCGCCCATCGAGAGACGGGTGACGATCTCGTACTTGCCGATCCGACGTCCGCGGTCGTAATCGACACCCATGCCGCCCGGGGGCCCGTGGTTGGCCATCGAACGGATTCTACCCGGCCAGTCGCACCGGGTCGACAACGGCGACTCAGGAAGTCGCGTTATCCGGGTGGAGCCAGCTGGGCATCAGGCCCGCCACCTCGTCCCGGGAGGGCAGGCCCGCCACGGCGCCCAGGTGCTCCACCACCTTGGAGCCCACCGCGCAGGCGAAGGTGGCCAGTGCCTCCAGATCCTCGCGCGAGGCTCCCGCCAGCGCCGAGGCATCCGCGTACCGCCGGCTCAGCCCATGGAGGAAAGCCGAGGTGAAGCCATCCCCTGCCCCGGTGGTGTCCACCACGCGCACCCGGGGTGCCGGCACCCGCACCAGCTCGTCCCGCCAGAGGAAGACGGCGCCCGCCTCGCCCCGAGTCACCACGGGCAGCGTCACGCCCTGCCCCGCCAGGAACCGCACCGCCTCCTCCGGGTCCGTCCGCCCGGTGGCGAAGGCCACCTCCTCGTCCGAGAGTTTGACCACCGTGCAGCGCGGCAGCAGGCGGCCGAGCACCTCTCGCAGCACCTCCGGGTCCTGCCACGCATGGAGGCGGAGGTTGGGGTCGCAGCTCAAGATGCGGCCGGCGGCGCTCACGGAGTCCACGATGCGAAGCATGGCCGCCCGGGCCTCGGGCAGGTGCAGCGAGTTCGTCCCGCAGTGCACCACCCGGGCGCGTCCGAGGAAGGCGGGGTGCACGTCCCGCTCCCCCAGGAGGAACTCGGCCGAGCGCGTGCGGTAGTAGGAGAAGCTGCGCTCGCCGCGCGCATCGATCGAGATGAAGACCAGCCCCGTCTTCGCCTCGGCCGTCTGGCGCATGTGGCTGACGTCCACGCCCTCGGCGGCGAGGCGCTCGCGCAGGAAGTGGCCGAACTCGTCCTCGCCCACCACGCCGACATAGGCCGAGCGCCCGCCCAGTCGCGCCACGCCCACGGAGACGTTGGCCAGGGAGCCGCCGATGGCCGGCTTCCACGTCGTCACGTCGCGCACCCGCTGGCCGGACTCCGCCGGGAGGAAGTCCACGAGCGACTCGCCTACACACACCACGTCGAGCGGTGAAGCCCCGTCCTGCCCTGCCATGGTCAATCCAGTCCGACCTGGGCCATGAAGTCCACGCTCTTGAGGCGGCGGCCCAGGTGGTGGGAGATGAAGACATTGAGGACCGCACGCGCTCGGGCCCGGAGGTCCGCCGACAGCGGCGTCCGCGCGCCCTCCTGGATGGCGCGGAGCCCGGACAGCAGCTCCGCCGGCACGTTCACCGCGTCACGCGCCCGGCCCGAGCACGACTCGCACACCGTGCCGCCATGGGCCTGATCGAAGCGAGGCCGCTCGCCGGGCGGGCCGCCACACAGCGCGCACGAGTCGAAGCGCGGCATCAACCCGGCCTGGGCCAGGGCATCCAGCTCGAAGGCCAGCAGCGAGGTGGGGCCGGCCTCCTTCGCGTCCAGCTTGTGCAGGTACGCCTCCAGCAGCGCGAAGAGCTCCGGTTGCGGCTCGTGCTCGCGCGTCAGCTCGCGGCACAGCTCCACCGCGTAGAGGGCGCGGGCGATGAGGGGCAGGTCCTCGCGCGCTGCATAGTAGCCACCCACGATGTCGGCCGAGTCCAGGCGCACCGTGGAGACGCGCGTCTCCACCAGTTGCACACGCAGCCGCATGTAGGGCTCCAGTGCGCCGGCGAAGCGCCGCTTGCTCTTGCGGGCCCCGGCCGCGAAGGCCGTCAGCTTGCCGTGATCGCGCGTGAGGAGCGTGACCAGCCGGTCGGCTTCCCCGTAGTCCACGGTGGAGAGGACCAGCGCCTCATCTTCGAAACGCTCCATGGTCTCCTTCAACGCGGGAGGGCGTTGGGGCCCTTCCCGGTCATCACAAAGGCCACGTACGCCCCCACGCCGAGCACCACCAGCACCCCGGCGAGGATCCACCAGGCCCGCCGCCGCCGCTCGCGCTCCAGCACCACCGGGCTCGGCTCCGGGGTCGCCTTGTCCACCTCTTCGTACCGGAGGACGGCCTCCTCCGGGGCCAGCCCGATGACCTGGGCGTAGGCACGCACGTAGTTGACGACGAAGACGCGCGAGGGCAACCGCTCCACCTGGCCCTCCTCCAAGGCGGAGATGAGGCTGGGGGAGATCTTCGTCACGCGCGACACCTCGTCGCGGGACAGGCCGCGCAGCTCGCGCTGCTGGGAGAGGTATTTGCCGAATTCGACGTAGTCCACGGCGTTGGGATTCTCGGGTTACAGGGCCTCGAGGAGCCGACGGCAGTCGTCCTTGAGCACCTGGCTCTTCGCCTTGGCCTCGCAGGAGGTGAAGCTCTGCCGCGCCTCCTCCAGCTTGCCCATCTTCACCTGGCAGGCCCCCTCACGCAGGTAGGCATCGGCGACGTCCGGGCAGGCCTCACGATAACGCCCGAAGGAGCGGCACGCTTCGGAAACGTTGCCCGTCTCCTGATAGATGATGCCCAGGTTCTTGTAGCCCATGCAGAAGCCGGGGTTGGTCGTCACCGAGGCCTTGATGGTCTGGATCCCCCGCTCCGTCTCGCCCTTCTTGTAGAGGGCCCAGCCCAGGTTGCCCTGGGCGATGTAGGGCGTGGGGTAGAGCATGTCGTTGAGGGACTGCTCATACAGCTTGATGGCCTCGTCGTAGCGGGCCTGGGACAGGTAGACGTTGGCCAGGTTCGTCTGGACCTCGGAGAAGCCCGGGCGCAGCTCCAGCGCCTTGCGGTAGTGCGTCACGGCCTCCTCCGGCCGGTTGAAGGCCACGTGCAGGAGGATGGCGATGGCGTTGTGCGCCTCCGGGTAGTCCGGATCCAGCTCGAGCGCCTTCTGGAGCTCCTTGTACGCATCCTTCACGTTCCCAGCCAACTGGGCCTGGAGCCCGAGCTCGTAGCGGAGCTCGGCGCCGCGGCGCTCCTGCTCGGTGGGAACATGCTTGCAGCCCATCAGGGCGAGCGCGAGGAGCCAGGCGGAGTGGAAACGGCGGCGAAACATGGTGGTGGGTCTCTTCTCGTGTGGGGGAAGTTCAGAAGGAGGCCAGGAGCCGGCCCAGGTTCGTCGAGGCCGTGCGCTTCTCATCGGCGCGGCTCTTGCCCTGGCCCGGGACGAGCTTGGGATCCTTCAAGAAGACAGGCAGGGTCTTCAACAGCTCGTCCTGGCTGGGAGGCGGCAGGCCTCGGAAGTTGGCGTTGTCCATCATGAAGCCCATGGACTCCACGAAGGCGAGCGCATCGGCCTCGTCCTGCTGGTACTCCTCTGCGCTCGCGTTGCGACGGCCGGGCACGTACACGGCGCAGTCCTGGGCCTCGGCGAGGTAGAGGTAGATGAAGACGGCGAAGCCGCCCGCGCCGCGCAGCCCCAGGACGAAGGCCTGCGCGGGCCCCGCCGGCTTGCCCGGGATGGCCAGGTGCGGCGAGTTGATGGACTGGTGGAGCGACAGGACCTGCTCGCGGCTCGCCGGCAGGCCCCGGAATCTCTCGTCGATGGAGAACACGTTGGGTGCGACCCCCGCGCTAGCGCGTGGTGAGGGTGAACTCCTCGGACACGTCCTGCCCGTCCGCCGCGGTGCGCTGGAAGCGGAGGAGCGGGTTGTCGATCATCACGTTGCCGCCGCCCTCGTTGCCCTCGCCGATGATGACCTTGAACACGTGCTGGGGAGACTCGCTCCGCCGCGAGCCGGCCGCCACTTTGCGGGCCATGAACAGCACCGCGTTCTTCCCCGGCTGGAGGTAGCGGGTGATGTCCGCGATCACCTGCTCCTCGTTGTTGCGCAGCTTCCGTACCCAGGTGGAGTTGACGTACAGGTCGATGTCGTACTCCGCCATACCCGTCACCGACTGCTCCGTCACGAGCCAGTAGCGCCGGGTGATGCGCGCCGGAGCGGTGTCCGTCGGGGCGGGCGCGGGGGCCGGAGCCGGGGTCGCCACGGGCGCGGGAGCCTGGGCCGTGGTGGGCGCGGGCGCGGGAGCCGGGGCGGCCACCGGGGCCGGAGCGGGGGCGGGGGCCGGAGCGTTCACCGTCTTGACGGCGTAGGCGGGCGCCTCGATGTGGACGTTGCCCTGCTCGTCGAGACGGACGGAGGAGACCTTCTCGAACTTCTGGTTCGTCACGCCGTCGATGCGGACGCCGTTGAGGAACACCGAACCGGCGAGGGCCGAGGCCGGCAACAGGGCCAGGGTGAGGGTGAGGATGGAGCGGCGCATGGGGGACTCCTCCGGGAGAGAGAGCGATAGCGCACCCGCCCGGGAGTGGACAAGCGCGCGACACCCGAGACCCTGGTGGCCGCCTGAAAATTCAGGCGCTCGCTAGGGCGCCTTCTCCTCGGGCGCCTTCTCGAGCGTCTCCCGCTGGGCGAGTGCCCAATCACCCCCCAGGCCCTCCCCTTCCCGGAACCGCCTGAAGTCCCGTCGGACGAGCCGCGGGTAGCGGCGGAAGGTGTCCAACTCGCCGGCCTTCTTGGCCTGCCAGATACGGGTGGGGCCGGCGTTGTAGGCCATGAGGGCCATGTCCAGGTCGCCAAAGCGGTCGTGCAGCTCCCGCAGGTAACGGATGCCCAGGCGCACCCCCAAGGAGGGATCCGACGCCACCTCCTCGGGGGACAGCCGCAGGCCCTGCTTCTGCGCGAGGAAGTGCAGTGTGCTGGGCTTGATCTGCATCAGCCCCCGGGCCCCCTTCTCGGAGACGGCCTCCTCGGTGAAGTCCGACTCCACGTCGATGAGGGCGAGGATCAGCAGCGGATCATACCCCGCGCGCCCCGCCTCCTCGGCGATGGCGTGGACGAGCTGCCGGCGCAGGGTGAGGCCCAGATCCGGGGCCCGCTTGGCCAGCACCGCGTCGATGAGGGCTGCGTCGGGCGGAGTCGCCTCGAAGCGCGAGGACTCCACCACCCGAGGGGCCTCGGGAGGGGCGATCAGGGGCACGGCGCGGGCGGACAGCACCAGGGCCACCCCCGCCACCAGGGGCAGCTTTCCACACCCGGCACCCAGCGCGTGCAGCCACCGGAACAACCCCTCCCCGCGCTGCCCATTCGGGCCGGAGGGGGGCGCGCTCACTTGCGCTGCCCCAGAGCGTCGATGCGCTCGGCGAGTCGTGCCAGCCGCGCTTCGATGTCCTGGATCTGCTCCCGGCGAGGAACCTTCAGGGACACCAGGGTGCGCCGCACACCCTCGTCCACATTGTGCTCCAGGTCCTTGCGGTGACCCGTCAACCGGTCCGTGAGCAGTCGGGCCTGGCGGATCATCTCCTCCTGGCTCCACCCCGCCACCTCGGCCACGCGCTGCACACAGCGCACGGCCTCCTCCTCCGCGTTGGACACGGCCAACAAGGCCTGGCTCCACACCCGCTCGAACGTCTCCGCCAGGGGGTGCTTCTGCGGGCTCTCTGGTCTGTCCATCTGAAGCTCTCCAGCACGGCTCTCCGGACCCAAGGCCCGGAAAGCGGGGGGTAAGGACAATCGAGGTAAGCACACCCCCCGATTGAAGGAAACGCCACTCGCGCTCGCCCGCCTGCTTCCCACGTCCACTGCTGGATGCTCGCCCGTCTGCTTCCGGGTCGACCTCCACGGTACGATTCGGATTAGTGCATCCCTACGTCACCCGTCAAGCCGTGGAAGATTGAAGCCCTGAAAGAAAAACCGCCGCCCCGGAGGACCGGAGTGGCGGCTTTTGGACTTCGAACGTCAGGCCTTCAGGCCAGCGCGCGCACTAGGCGGCGCCGGTCTCGGCGCGACCACCGGGCCCATTGGCCGACGGCGGGGGGAGATCATCGCCGTGGGTGGCGGCCAGGGCGGCCTCCATCTCGGAGATCTCGTCGGCGGGGCTCTCCACCTCGATGTCGAGGTACTTGTAGTTGGGGAGACCCGTGCCGGCGGGGATGAGCCGGCCCATGATGACGTTCTCCTTGAGGCCGCGCAGGTAGTCCACCTTGCCGTTGATGGCGGCCTCGGTGAGCACCTTGGTGGTCTCCTGGAAGGAGGAGGCCGAGATGAACGACTCGGTGGAGAGCGAGGCCTTGGTGATGCCGAGCAGCAACGGCTCGCCGACGGCGGGACGCTGGCTGGCGGCCATGACCTTCTCGTTCTCCTCCTCGAACACCCACTTCTCGACCTGCTCGTCGACGAGGAAGGTGGTGTCGCCCACGTCGGTGACGCGCACGCGGCGGAGCATCTGCCGGACGATCACCTCGATGTGCTTGTCGTTGATCTTCACGCCCTGGAGTCGGTAGACCTCCTGCACCTCATCCACGAGGTAGCCCGCGAGCGCCTTCTCGCCGAGCACCTTGAGGATGTCGTGCGGGTTGGCCGAGCCGTCCATCAGCGCCTCACCGGCCTTGACGCGGTCGCCGGCGTGCACGCTGATGTTCTTGCCCTTGGAGATCAGGTACTCCTTGGCCAGGTCGGTGCGCAGCTCACCGTTCACCTCGGGGGTGAGGATGAGCTTGCGCTTGCCCTTGGTGTCCTTGCCGAAGGACACCACGCCGTCGATCTCCGCGATGGCCGCGGCGTCCTTGGGCTTGCGCGCCTCGAACAGCTCGGCCACGCGGGGCAGACCGCCCGTGATGTCCTTGGTCTTGGTGGTCTCGCGAGGAACCTTGGCGATGACCTCACCCGCGTGGATCTCATCGCCGTCGTTGACGGTGATGATGGAGCCCTGCGGGAGGAAGTAGCTCGCCGGAGCCTTGGAGGAGATGAGGTTCTTGGTGTTGCCCTCCTCGTCGCGCAGGGTGATGCGCGGACGCGCCTCGGGGTCCTTGGACTCGACGACCGTCTTGCGGCTGAGGCCGGTCACCTCGTCCAGCGACTCGTTCATCGTGACGCCTTCGATGATGTCCTCGAAGCGCACGACACCGCCCACCTCGGTGAGCAGCGGAATGGCGAACGGATCCCACTCGGCCAGCAGGACGCCGGCCTCGAGCTTCTGGCCCTCCTTCACGAGGATGCGGGCGCCG
>NZ_DASVWK010000990.1:0-5675 GCF_036389735.1 Archangium sp.
GACGTCCTGAAATCCTCGCTCCCGCGGGCGACCTGGAGTCCTTGAGGGCCGCGCTCGCCAGCGGAGCGGACGCCGTCTATTTCGGGCTCGACGAGGGCTTCAACGCCCGCGCCCGCGCCGACAACTTCTCCCTCGAGCGCCTGCCCGAGACGATGGCACTCGTCCACCGGGCCGGGGCCCGCGCCTACGTGACGCTCAACACGCTCGTCTTCGAGCCCGAGCTGCCCGTGGTGGAGCGCATCCTGCGCCGGGTGGCCGAGTCGGGTGTGGATGCCCTCATCATCCAGGACCCGGCCATCGCCCTGCTGGCCCGCGCCATCTGCCCCCAGCTGGAGCTGCACGCCTCCACACAGATGACCGTCTCCAGCGCCGAGGGCATCCGCTTCGCCCGGGGCCTGGGCGTCACCCGCGTCGTCGTCCCCCGCGAGCTCTCCACCACCGAAATCCGCCGGCTCGCCGGGCAGACGGACATGGAGCTGGAGGTCTTCATCCACGGCGCGCTCTGCATGTCCTGGAGCGGCCAGTGCCTCACGAGCGAGGCGTGGGGAGGTCGCTCGGCCAACCGGGGCCAGTGCGCCCAATCGTGCCGCCTGCCCTATGACCTGGTGGTGGACGACCAGACGCGCGATCTCGGGGAGGTGCGCTACCTGCTCAGCCCCAAGGACCTGGCGGGCGTGCGCGCCGTACCGGAACTCATCGACATCGGCGTCCACAGCCTGAAGATCGAGGGTCGGCTCAAGGGCCCGCAGTATGTGATGAGCACCGTGCAGGGGTACCGGCGCTGGGTGGATGGCATCCTCGCCGGCAAGCCGGACGAGCGCCGGCTGGCGAGCGACCTGGCGGAGATGGCCCTCACGTACAGCCGGGGCTTCTCCAACGGCTTCCTCGCGGGCTCGGACCATCAGACGCTCGTCGAGGGCCGCTTCCCCAAGCACCGGGGCCTGTACCTCGGCCGGGTGCGCTCGGTGTCCGGCAAGGACGTGGTCGTCACCCCGGACGAGCGCCCGTGGACGGGCGGACTCGGACTGGGCGAGGAGCGCCCCGAGGCCCCCAACGGGCAGGTGGCCTCTCCCCTCCAGGGCGAGCCCGTGCCGGCCGCCGTGGACCCACGCCCCGGCATGGGCGTCGTCTTCGACGCGGGCACGCCCGTGGCCAAGCACGAGCCCGGAGGCCCCATCTTCCGCGTGGAGCGGCGGGGCACGGGCTGGGTGCTGGGCTTCGGCCACCCGGGCCCGGACCTGGGGCGGGTGGCACCCGGTCAGCACGTGTGGCTCAACAGCGATCCCGCGCTGGTCCGCCACGCCGAGAGCCTCATCTCGCAGGGGGAGCCCGAGGGCCGCATCCCGCTGACGCTGAAGGTCTCCGGCGCGCCGGGGACCCCGCTCAGCCTGCACGCCAGCGCCTGGGGACACGAGGGCACGGTGACGGGCCAGACGCCGCTCGCTCCGGCGCGGGGCGCGGGCCTGGACGAAACCCTGCTGCGGGACAAGCTGGGCGCCTTCGGAGGCACGCCCTTCACGCTGGCGCGGCTGGACCGCGCGGAGCTGGCGCCGGGGCTGCACCTGCCCGTGTCCGAGCTCAAGGCACTGCGCCGCGACCTGGTGGCCCGGCTCGCCGTCGAGGTGGAGCGGGGCCCGAAGCGCACGGTGAACGAGCAGCCGGTGCTCGAGGACGTGCGCGCCTCGCTGCTCGCGCGGGTGCCCGAGGCGCCGGCCGAGGAAGGCGCGCGCCTGCTGCCGCTGTGCCGCGATGACGCGCAGTTGGAGGCCGTCATCGCCGCGGGCCTGCGCGAGGTGGAGCTGGACTGGATGGAGCTGGTGGGCCTGCAACGCGCGGTGGAGCGGGCGCGGGCGGCCGGGCTGCGCGTGACGATCGCCACGGTGCGGGTGCAGAAGCCGGGCGAGGAAGGGTACGACGCGCGCATCGACAAGCTGCGCCCCGACGCGGTGCTGGTGCGGCACTGGGGGGCGATGGTGCACTTCCTGGAGCGTCCCGAGGGCCAGCCGCGTCCGGTGCTGCACGGGGACTTCTCGCTCAACGTCACCAACTCGCTGACGGCGGCGCACCTGCTGAGCCTGGGGCTGGACACGCTCACCTTCTCGCACGACCTGGACGAGACGCAGCTCTTCTCGCTGCTGGAGCACGTGCCGGCGCACCGCTTCGCCGTGGCCCTGCACCACCACATCGCCACGTTCCACACGGAGCACTGCGTGTACTCGCACACGCTGTCCAACGGGCGCGACTTCAAGAGCTGCGGCCGCCCGTGCGAGAAGCATCAAATCTCCCTGAGGGATCGCATCGGCCAGGAGCACCCGGTCATCGTGGACGTGGGGTGCCGCAACACGGTGTTCAACGCGCAGGCGCAGAGCGCGGCGTCCCTGGTGCCCAAGCTGCTGGAGCGAGGGGTGCGTCGCTACCGGGTGGAGTTCGTCCGCGAGACACGGGACGAGGCCACGCGCGTGCTGGCCGCCTACCAGGAGTTGCTGGCGGGGAGAATCCCGCCGGCCGAGGCGGTGCGACGGACCTCCGTGCACGAGCAGTTCGGCGTCACCCGGGGAACGATGAAGGTGCTCAGCTGAGCCCTACCCGGAAGCCCGCGAGGCCGTGCGCCCACTGACGGACGCATGGGCCTCGACGAGGCCGGAGAGGTCCTCGATGACGAGCGCGCGGGCGATCTCTCCGTCGCGGAACTCGAGGACGAAGGCGAACTCGCTGTGGCACGCCTTGCCCGTCTTGCGCACGGTGAAGCGCTCATCGCCGAGGACGATGACCTGCTTGCCATTGCCGACGAAGTCCCAGGTGTGGATCTCCCGCACCTCGAGCAGCTCGTCGACGAGCTCGAAGTAGTCCGCGATGGCCCGCCTGCCGCGAAACTCGCCGCTGAGGGGCGTTCCAGGAGGCAGGGACAGCTTGTAGACGGCGTCCTCCGCCATCCGTTCGAGGAGGGGCTGGGGACCGCCGACCTGGGCCATCTCCTCGAAGATCTGCCTCGTCCGCTCCACGTTCTTCTTCTCTTCGGACACGACGACTCCTCACAGCGGGGTACCGCGAGGAGCACTTTCCCCCGAGGGGCCAACACGGGTCCAAGTCGAGCGGGCGCACCTGTTCGACGGCACACACCGCCCCAAGGCCCCTCGTGTAGAGTTCCCGTATGACGCAGGTCGCCATCGTGGGGTACGGACGCTTCGGACGAGCACTCGGCGCGCTGCTGGAGGCGGCGGGCATCGGCTACCGGGCGATGGACCCGGCGGCGGACATCCCCGAGCCCCTCCGCGCGGGCTCGCTCCAGGAGCTGGTGGCCGGGGCCGAGTACGTGGTGGTGGCCGTTCCCGTGCCGAGGATGCGGGCCGTGCTGGAGAGCCTGCGCCCCCACCTGCGAGCCGAGCACCTGGTGCTCGACGTGGGCAGCGTGAAGGTGAGGCCCGTGCGGGACATGACGGAGAAGCTCGGCACGCGGGTGCCCTGGGTGGGCACGCATCCCCTCTTCGGTCCGCTCAGCCTGGCCGTGGCCGAGCGCCCGTTGCGCGTCGTGGTGTGTCCCAACCCGCTCCACCCGGACGCGGCCCGCCGCGCGAACCGCTTCTACGAGCGGCTGGGCTGCGAGATCGTCGAGCAGACGCCCGAGGGGCATGACCGGGTGATGGCGCACACGCACGCGCTCACCTTCTTCGTGGCCAAGGGGATGGTGGACGCGGGCTCGGGGCTGAACGTGCCCTTCGCCCCGGCCAGCTTCAAGGCGCTGTCGCGCACCATCGAGATCGTCCGCTCGGATGCCGGACACCTCTTCACCGCCATCCAGCGGGAGAACCCCTTCGCGGCGGAGGCGCGGCGGCACCTGTTGGACGCGCTGGGGACCATCGACCGCGAGCTGGAGTCCCTGCCACCCGAGGAGGAGCTGCCGGAGCCGGCGAGCCTGGCCCTGCCGGCGCTCGAGTCGGGCCTGCCAGAGCTCAAGGAGACACGCGAGCACATCGATCAGCTCGACCGTGAGCTGGTGGAACTGCTGGCACGGCGGGCCGAGCTGGCGAAGCGGGCCATCCGAGCCAAGGCCCAGGCGGGACAGCCGGTGCCCGACCCGGCCCGGGAAGAGAAGGTGATCGCCTCGCGTCGCGCCTGGGCCACCGAGCTGGGGCAGGACCCCGAGGGCATGGAGACCATCTTCCGCGCCATCCTCCGCTTCTCCCGGCGCGCCCAGCATTCGGACTAAGCTGGGGGCATGCCCTTCCCGCGTGCCCTGCTCACCGGACTCCTCCTCGCGGCCCTGGCCCTGCCGGGCTGCAAGCGCAGCTCCCCGAAGGCAGAAGAGGAAAAGGTAGAAAAGGTCCAGGCACCCGAGGGCCCCCGGGGGGACCCGGCCCCCTTCACCCGCGCCGGCCTCACCGCCCCCACCACGGCGCCGGGCGTGCCGGAGACGGGCGAGGTGGACCTCCCGGAATTGCGCGAGGCCGTGGCCGACCCCCAGCCCATCTCCGACAACGAGCTCGCCCAGCTCGTCCAGCAACGCCGCCTGGAACAAGCGGGCGGGCTGAGGCGGGACCCAGGGCAGAACGTCCCCCGCGAACCCAGGACCTTCGGAGAGGTGGATGAGTCACTCGGCTCCGAGGCGATGGAGCAACGCGTGGGCGCCGCCGCACCGACGGGAGCGCCCCCGCCCCCGCAGTCTCCCGCCGCGGCACCCGCCCCAGAGGAGGAGCGCCCTCCCGTCCGGGTGATGGAGCAGAAGCGGCGGGAGATCATCCACATCATCCAGGGCACGGAGGAGAACCGCTCGGTTCGGCGCTCCAGGGCCGCCGCGACCGCCTACATTCCCCCGAGCCAGCTCGAGCCCGAGGAGAAGCCCGAGGAGAAACCCGAGCCCGAGAAACTGGCGCGCCCGGTGCTGCCGAAGGTGGAGGCCGCGCCGCGCATGGCCAAGGTGCTCGTCCAGGACGAGCAGGGCCGCTACAAGCCGCTGGTGGCCCGCGCGGTACGGGTGGTGACGTACATCCAGGGTGCCCGCGCGCGCACGGTGGTGGACTACCTCTTCGAGAACGACACCGCGCGCCCGCTGGAGGGCACCTTCTATTACCCACTGCCGGGCGGGGCGACGGTGGCGGGCTTCGCGCTGTACTCGGGCGCGGTGGCGGTGGAATCGCCCACGCTCTTCCAGTCCTCGGAGCTGTTGCCCCCGCTGGGGGACTCGGGCCGGGCGGAGGAGCTGGTGGCGGCGGCCCCGCCGAGCCCGAAGGGAGCGAAGCGCTCGTGGGGCGTGCCCCAGGAGGCCCGCGTCGTCGAGCAGAAACGCGCCCGCCAGGTGTACGAGGACGTGGTGCGCCAGAACGTGGACCCGGCGCTGCTGGAGTGGGCCGGGGCCTCCACCTTCAGCGCGCGCGTCTTCCCCCTGCCGCCCAAGTCCCTCAAGCGCGTGGTGCTCGCCTACGAGCAGACGCTCCTCTTCGATGGCCAGCGCCTGCGCTACACGTGGCCGCTGCCCCCGGAGGCCGGCAAGGGGCTGAAGGTGTCGGCGCGCGTCCACGTGGACCCGAGCCACGCGGGAGAGGTGACGGTGGGCCCGGAGGAGGGCACGCCCCGCACGCTCGGCTCCTGGCGGACGTGGGACTGGCGGAAGCTCCAGGGTGACGGCGCGCTGGAGGTGGCACTCACCCCACGCAAGGCGGAGGCGGACGTGCTGGTGG
>NZ_DASVWK010000991.1:0-4924 GCF_036389735.1 Archangium sp.
CCGCTCCCTCACCTGCCGCGCGCTGCTTCCCACCACCGCCAGCCGGTGCTCGAAGTGCGCTCGGCCCGTCGCCGCCGTGAAGCACACGTCTCCCAGCAACGCGCCGCCCTCCGTCAGTGCCTGTGCGTAGCGGCCCGCCTGTGCGCGCACCGCCTCCGCGTCACGCCCCGACAGCACCAGCACGTGCTCCGGCCTCTCCACCTCTCGCTTCTCTTCCGCCCTCGCTGGCGCCTCCTCCAGCACCACGTGCGCCAGGGTGCCGGTCCGGCCGTAAGAGGTGACTCCCGCGATGCGTCGGCCCTGCGTCGGCTCCCACGCCGTCAGCTCCACCGGCACCCTCACCCCCATCCCCGCCCAGTCGATGTGGGGGTTGGGCTGATTCAGGTGCAGGTGCGCCGGCAACTGCTTGTTCCGCATCGCCAGCACCACCTTCATCATCCCCACGACGCCTGAAGCCGCCTCCGGATAGCCGACGTTCGTCTTCACCGAGCCCATCCACAGCGACTCCCCGCCCTTCCTCCCCTCCTTCAGCACCGACCACATGGCCTCGGCCTCGATGGGGTCTCCCATCGCCGTTCCCGTGCCATGCGCCTCGAGGTAGCTCACCTCGGCCGGCGCCACTCCCGCGCCCTGCAAGGCCTGACGGATGACGGCCTGCTGCGCCACCCCGTTCGGCACCGTGAACGAGCTGCTCGGGCCATCGTGCCCCACCGCCGAGCCTCGGATGACCGCCAGGATGTTGTCTCCCTGGGCCTGCGCCTCCGACAGCTTCTTGAGCACCAGCACGCCACAGCCCTCGGCCCGGCCAAAGCCATCCGCCGATGCATCGAAGGCCTTGCACCGCCCGTCCGGCGAGAGCGCCCCGCTGCACGAGAGATAGACGCTCACCTCCGGCGAGAGGATGAGGTTCACCCCCGCCGCCAGCGCCATCGAGCACTCGCCATTCCTCAAGGCCTGGCAGGCCAGGTGCACCGCCACCATCGACGACGAGCACGCCGTGTCCACCACCAGGCTCGGCCCCTGGAAGCCAAACAGATACGACAGCCTTCCGGAGATGGCGCAGTTCGCTTTCGCGCCGATGAAGTACGGGTCGATGCCCTCGAGGCCCACCGAGTCCAGCGCGAGCTGCCCGTAATCGTTGTTCATCACCCCCACGAAGACGCCCACCCGCTCACGCCTGCCGCGCTCCACCGCGTAGCCGGCTCGCTCCAACGCCTCCCAGGACACTTCCAGGATCAGCCGCTGCTGCGGATCCATGCTCTCCGCCTCACGCGGAGAGATGCCGAAGAACCGGGCATCGAACCGGTCCACGTCCTTCAGGAAACCACCCCGCCGGGTGCGCATCTTCCCCTTCGCCTGGGGATCCGGGTCGTGCAGGGACTCGGCATCCCAGCGGTCCGGAGGAACCTCACTGGTCGCGTCCACGCCCTTCACCAGCAACTCCCAGAAGGACTCCGGGCTCTCCACGCCCCCCGGCAGCCGACAGGCCATGCCGACGATGGCGATGGGCTCGCGACGCACGGACTCGGCCTGCTCCAGCCGAGCCTCCAGCTTACGGATCTTCACCAGTTGCTGCTGGAGCAGCTGGCGATAGTTGATCTCCTCGGACATTCCGGCCTCACGATTCCTTGGCGAGATCTTCCGCGACCAGCCGCGCCAGCTCGGCATCGGACAGGGCGTCGAGCGCCTGTTCCACCCTGGGCTCGGGCTTGCGCTCGGGGACGGGTGGCGCTTCCTTCGCATCGAGCTTCAACACCTCGTCCAGCAGGTGCCGGACCAGGAAGTCGACGGTGGGGTGATCCAACGCCACCGTCGCGGGAATGGACCGGCCGAGCCCCTTCTGCAACACATTGCGCAGCTCGATGGCCATCAGCGAGTCCATGCCCAGCTCGGCGAAGCCCTGACGCCAGTCCACCGCCGTGGAGGCATCGAGCCGGAGGATGCGCGAGACCTCCTGCTGAAGACTCGTCGCCAGCACCTCCTCACGCTCGTTGGGCAGCGCCGCCAGGAGTCGCTCCGCGAGCGGGTGACGCGACTGCGTCTGCGATTGTGGCCCCAGCCCTCGCGACTCGGCGGCCCGCGCTGGCGCCAACGCCTCGTAGAAGGACGAGCGCCCCAGCGCCCCGAGCCCCTCCAGGTACACCGGCCACTGGATGGACAGGAGCGCCACCTGGGGCCGGCCACCGGCGAGTGCCTCGCCCAACAACGCGAGCGCCTGCGGAGTCGGCAGTGGCCGGACGCCTCGGCGTTCGAGTGCTCGCGCCACGTGCCCATCCGCCGCGCCCACCATGCCCGTCTCCGCCCACGGGCCCCAGTCGAGCGAGCGCGCCACCAGCCCGCGCGCGCGCCGCTCGTGCGCCAGGGCATCCAGGAAGGCATTCGCCGCGGCGTAGTTGCCCTGGCCCGGCGAGCCCAGCGTCGCCGAGGCCGAGGAGAAGAGGACGAAGAAGTCCAGCGCCCGGCCCTCGGTGAGCCGGTGCAGGTTCCACGCCCCCGCCACCTTCGGCGCCATCACCCGCTCGAAGCGCTCCAGGTCCTGCTGCAGCAGGGCTCCGTCGGAGAGCACGCCCGCCGCATGGACGATGCCGCGCAACGGCGGCGACTCCGCGTCGAGCTGCTGGAGCAGCCGCGCCACCTCCGCCTCGCGCGAGACGTCCGCGGACGCGAGGGTGACCCGGGCCCCCGCCTGCTCGAGCGCACGCACCCGCTCGGAGGTCGAGGCCGACGGCGCCCGGCGCCCCACCAGCACCAGGTGACGCGCGCCCTGCTCCACCAGCCAGCGGGCCACCTCCAGGCCCAACCCGCCCATGCCTCCGGTGATGAGGTAGGTGGCATCCGGTCGCGGCTTGAAGGTGCCGCCCCGCGCGCCCTTGTCCCGCCGCAGCACCGGGCACAGGCGCACGCCGCCGCGGAAGGCCACCTCGCGCTCCGGGAGGCTCCCGTCACGGCCCAGCTCGGCGTAGAGGAGCCGCGAGCTGCCCTCGAGGTCCTCGGGATCCAGGTCCACGCGCGAGCAGCGCAGCTCCGTGTGCTCCAGGTCGATCACCCGGCCCAGGCCCCACAGCGGCGCTTGAGCGAGCGCCGGACGCTCTTCCTTCACGGACTGAGCCCCCCCGGTGACGAGCCACAGCGGCGCCGCGCTCCCGGACCGACCCGCCAGCGCCTTGACGAGGTGCAGGGCACTCCCGCTCGCCTCCAGCACGGCGTGCTGTAGCGCTTCCGCGGACGCGTCCTCCGAGACCCGTGCATCCAGGCCCCACAGGTACACCACTCCCGCGCAGCCACCCTTCACGGTGGCCTCGTCCAGCAGGCGCGCGAAGTCCTCCGGGCGCCGGGCATCGAGCTCGAACGCTCCGGCCCCGAGCTTGCGGAAGGTGGCTCCACGGCGGACACGGACCACGGGGGCGCCGTGCTCATTCAGCAGGCGCCCGAGCCGATCGCCCACACCCCGCTCGTCCTCCAGCAGCACCCAGGGTCGCTTGTCCGTCACGGACACCGGAGCGGGTCGTGGATCGGACCGCCAGATGACCTCGTAGCGCGCCTCTTCCTTCCGGACGGTCGTCACGGCGCGCAGGGCCTCCCGGCTCGCCAGCCGCCCCCGGAAGCCGAGGACCTCCGCCACCAGCCCCTGCTCGTCGAGGATCCGCAGGTCGCCGCCGATGATCTCCTCGGCCCCGGCCCGCTCGCCCCCCTCCATGCGGGCGTGGCACCACACCGTGCCTCGCGGCCGCCTGTAGACGGTGAAGCGAGACATGCTGAACGGGATGAACAGCGCGTCGGCTCGCGGGTTCTCCAGGTCCAGGGCCCAGCTCGCGAGCACCTGGAAGCACGAGTCGATGAGACCCGGATGGAGCGGGTAGTCCTCCAGCGTGTCCGGCGCCGGATGCGACCGCAGCTCCCCGAGGAGCTCATCGCCCTGGCGCGCCACCTCGCTGATCCACTTGTAGTCCGGCCCCAGCGTGTAGCCTTGCCCCGCCAGGAGCCGGTAGATCTCGTCGCCCGCGCTCCGCGTCTGGCAGCGCGCGCGCAGCTCCTCGCGCGAGGGCAGCAACTTCGGCTGCTCCACCTGTCCGATGCGCAGACCGCCGGTGGCGTGCAACGCCCACGTCCCCGCGCCGTCGAGATCGGCCAACGACCTCACCTCGAACGAGCCACCCTGCTCGTGCGGGGTGATGATGGCCTGCACCGAGCGCTCCTCTCCCTCCGCGAGCACCAGCGCCTGTGGGAAGGCCAGGTTCTCCAGCGTGCAGGCCGGTGAACCGTAGGTGTCCTCGATGGCCGAGAGCACCAGCGACACGTGCGAGGACCCCGCCGCGACCATCGTCCCGAAGAGGCGGTGATCGTCGAGGTGCGTCGGTTGGGAGCGCCCGTAGGTCGTCTCGTACACGAGCGCATCCAGCGCCGGCGAGCGCAACCGCCGCCCCAGGTGCGGCTTGATGTCCGTCTCGCTCCGAAGCGCGAGCGCCCCCTTGCGAGGCGTCGCACCGCGCCACCAGTAGCGCTGGCGCTGGAAGGGGTAGGTGGGCAGCACCACCCGACGCCTTCCGTACGGCGCATCGTACTTCGCCCAATCCACCTCCACGCCTCTCACGTAGAGCCCGCCCAGCGTCTCCAGCACCTGGGCCCACTCCGCTCCCGGCCGTGGCGGCACCACCTCCAGGCACACCTCGATTCCGTCCGCCTTCAGCGCCTTCTCCGCTTCCTGCCACTGCGCGGACCGCGGCCCTGGCTTGCCCACCACCGCCAGCTTCAGCCCTTCCTCCAGGCTGAAAGCTCCCGCCTGCACTCCCGCCACGTACTCCCCCACTCCCTGGCCCACCACCCGCCTCGGCTCCACGCCCCACGCTCGCCACAGTTGGGCCAGCGCCCACTCCACGGCGAAGACCGCCGCCCGCCCGTAGGCCTCTTCCTTCAGCAGCGCGCT
>NZ_DASVWK010000992.1:0-20663 GCF_036389735.1 Archangium sp.
AAGCAGCGGATGATCGTCAAGCTGATGGAGCGCATCGTCACGCAGACGATCCCCGCGGCGGTGATCGACAACCCCCGGGTGGACTGGAACCCGTTCACCAACGAGGTGAAGGCGGCGCCGGCGGAGGAGGTGGAGGCGGACGCGCCCCAGCACGCGGTGGTGGTGGACGGCAAGCGCGAGGAGGACGTGCGCTACGCGAAGCTGCTCGCGCAGTTCCGGGCGGCGCGGCGGGAGGATCCGTACGTGCCGGTGGCTCCGACGGCGATTGCCCGCAGCTTCGAGCTGGTGCGCGAGCTGCCCGAGGCGCGGGTGAAGGCGCTGCTGGAGCAGGTGCTGACGTCCCCGCTGGTGCCTCGCCTGGCGAAGGGGATCGAGCAGCGGCTGGGGCGCGAGCTGGAGCCGCAGGACCTGTGGTACGCCGGCTTCAAGGCGAGCGGCGGGCAGTCCGAGGCGGCGCTGGACGCACTGACGCGCCAGCGCTACCCGACGGCGGAGGCCTTCGCGAAGGACATGCCGCGGATCCTCCAGGGGCTGGGCTTCTCGAAGGAGCGGGCGGCCTTCCTGTCGGAGCACATCCGGGTGGATCCGTCACGCGGGGCGGGGCACGCGATGCCGTCGATGCGGCGTGGGGACTTCCCCCGGCTGCGCACGCGGTTGGGCCCGAAGGGCATGGACTACAAGGGCTACAACATCGCGGTGCACGAGCTGGGGCACAACGTGGAGCAGGTCTTCTCGCTCTACAACGTGGACCACACGCTGCTGGCGGGCGTGCCCAACAACGCCTTCACCGAGGCGCTGGCCTTCGTCTTCCAGGCGCGTGACTTGGAGCTGCTGGGGCAGGCGAAGCCGGACGCGGCGAGTGAGCGCGAGCGAGTGCTCAACGACTTCTGGCAGACGTGGGAGATCGCCGGGGTGGCGCTGGTGGACATCGCGGTGTGGCACTGGCTGTACGAGCACCCGGAGGCCACGCCCGCGCAACTCCGCGAGGCGGTGGTGCGCATCTCCCAGGAGACGTGGGACCGGTACTACGCGCCGGTGCTGGGAGGGAAGGGGACGCCGCTGCTGGGCATCTACAGCCACATGATCTCCTACCCCCTGTACCTGACGGACTACCCGCTGGGGCACCTGATCGCTTTCCAGATCGAGGAGCACCTGAAGAAGTCGGGCAACCTGGGGGCGGAGTTCGAGCGGATGGCGAGCCAGGGGGCGCTGACGCCGGACGTGTGGATGACGAACGCCACGGGAGCGCCGGTGAGCGCCGAGCCGCTGCTGCGGGCCACGGAGGCCGCGCTGGCCCCCTGAGGCAAATCCCCTCTCCCCCTGGGGAAGAGGGGATTTCCCGTCCTACCTGGCGCCGCCGGGCGGAGCGCCCGGGCCGCCCTGGATGCCGAGCAGCTCGACCTCGAACACCAGCGTGGAGTTGGGCGGGATGGTCGGAGGCGAACCCTTCTCGCCGTAGGCCTGCTTCGACGGGCACACGAGCTGGGCCTTGCCGCCGACCTTCATCTGCTGCACGCCGTCGGTCCAGCAGGGGATGACGCGGTTGAGGGGGAACTCGGCGGGCGTGTTGCGCTTGTAGGAGCTGTCGAACTCGGTGCCATTGATGAGCGTGCCGCGGTAGTTCACCTTCACGGTGTCGGTGGCCTTGGGGCTCGGGCCCTTGCCGGGCGTCAGCTCCTTGTAGACGACGCCCGAGGGCAGCTTGACGGCGCCCTTCTCCTGGGCGGCATCCTCCACGAAGCGGTTGCTCACGCGCTCCTGCCGCGCCTTGGCGAGCGGCTGGATCTTGGGACCGTACTTCTCCAGCTCCACCGCGGGCTTGCCGTTGGTGGCGGCGTCGGTCAGACCCTTCTTGAGGAGGTCGAGCTCGGCCGGGGTCAGGTCGTAGTTCTTGATGCTGCGGCCGATCGACAGCCCGAGCGCGTAGATCGTCTTGTCATCCTCGGTCTTGGGCTCCTGGGCGTTCACCTGGAGCCCCGCCAGACCGAGCAGTACCGCGGTCCATGTTCCCAATCGCATGTGCACTCCGCCTTTCTCGAAAGCGGGGGGATCATAAGGTCCGCCCCGTGCTTGTCTCCGTCCGTTTTCTTGCCACCCGGCTGGATGCTTCTACCCTTCGCGACAGGGTGATGCATCGCGGGAGCGGCCTGTAGCAGACGCTCCCACCGGGAAGGCGAGACAGATGAGCGACAAGCGGAAGAACGCGCGGGTTCCCCTCGACATCTATCTGAACAAGTACATGAAGGGCGTGCCGTACCTGGCTCATGCCGCGGACATCAGCCAGGAGGGCGTGAGCCTGTCTCGCCTCATCGAGCCCGAGCACGACGCGCGGCGGGTGGGGCTCCAGTTCCAGCTCCCCGGCTCGGAGGAGGTCATCTACGCGGAGGGCGAGGTGGTGCGCGAGTGGGTGGAGGCCAACCCGCGCCAGCACGAGCGCTCGGGCGTGCGCTTCACGCTCCTCACCGAGCGCCATCGGCGGATGATTGATGACTACGTGACACGCGGCACGCAGGGGCACTGAGTCCTGTCGTGGGGGAGGGAGGGCCGCCGGGCTCGCCTTGACTTCGCTCGGAGCCGACCCCTTGAATCCGCCCCTCCTTTGAGAGCCTGGGGGATTCACGTGAGGCGTGCGCTGTGGGCGCTCGTGCTGGCGGTTCCGCTGTCGGCCGTGGCGCAGGGCAATGGGGTGGATTGGCAGCGGCAGGTGCTCCGGGTGACGGGGGATGGCCCGCCGGACGTGAGGGCCTCCAACGCGTCCCAGGCGAGGCTGGGTGCGGAGCGCTCGGCGAAGGAGGACGCCTTCCAGGAACTGCTGGAGCAGGTGAAGGGGGTGCACCTGCGCGCGGACCGGACCGTGGGCGACGAGATGGCCCGCGAGGAGACCCGGCGCAAGGTCGAGGAAGTGCTGCGCGACTACAAGGTGGTCCAGAAGCGGCTCTACTCGGACAGCGGCGTGCAGCTCGATGTGGAGGTGCCGCTCGGGGCGTTGACCTCGGTGCTGGTGGCGCCGGCCGCCGCCGAGCCGAAGAAGGAGCCCGAGGCGAAAGACGTCCCGCCGAAGAAGGGGGCGAAGGCGAAGCACACCGGGTTGGTGGTGGACGCGCGGAAGCTGGGCCTGGTGCCGATGCTGGCGCCCCGGGTGCTCGATGCGTCCGGCCAGCCGCTCTACGGCGTGGAGACGCTGTCGGCGGAGGCCCGGCGGACCCTCGGCGTGGCCGGGTTCTTCGGGAGCCTGGAGCAGGCCCGGAAGTCGGCGCGGGTGGGCGAGCGTCCGCTGGTGCTCGAGGCGGCGCGAGTCGAGGGCTCGGACGTGGTGCTGGGGCCGGACGCGGGGAAGGCGCTCGCGGGGCTGGACCCGAACGTCCTGGCGGAGGGCCGGGTGGGGATCCTCATCCGATAGGCAGGGAGTGGGCGTGAGCGGATCGATGAGCAGGAGTGGTGGGAGGCTCGGGAGGCGGGTGGCCCTGGGCCTCGTGATGCTCGGGGTGGGCTGTGCCTCGGGCCCCGAGCAGGTGGAGTCGCCGGTGGTCGAGCGGGCGCGGGAGATGATGCGTGCCAGGAAGTCCCGTCAGGGCAACCTGCTGCTGCGGTGCGAGCCCGCGGATGCCGACGTCTACCTGGACGGGGTGCTCCAGGGGATGTGTACCGACTTTGGTGGGGGGCCGAGCGGGCTCCAGGTGGGCACGGGGCTGCACCGCATCGACGTGAAAAAGGACGGCTACTGGCCGTACACCACGTATTACGAGCCCAGCAGCGCCCGGGCGGGGCTGACCATCCGGCTCAAGCCGATGGAGTAGGATGGTGGAGTCTCCAAAGGGAGGATCTCGCCATCGGACGCAACAAGAGAGGTAAGGCTGGTGCGGTGAAGGCCCCGGCGCCGCCACGGGCCCCGGTGCAGGCCCCCCTTCACGTGGTGCCACCCGTGCCGCCCGTTCCCGCGGGGCCCGCCGCCGGGGATCTCTCCGAGGCCGAGGCCCGGCGGGTGGACTTCGTCTGGTCGGCCGTCATGGTGGGTTCGCTGGGGTTGGTGTTCGCCCTGCTGTCGGTATTCGGCGGGGTGGCGGTGCCGGTGCTGCTGGCGCTCGGCACGGCGTACGTGCTCAACCCACTCGTCACCGCGCTGGAGCGCCGGGGCCTCAACCGCTCCCTGGGGACGACGGCGGTGTTCACCGGGTGCATGCTGCTGATGGTGGGGGCGGTGCTCTACCTCATCCCCGTCTTCCGGGAGGAGGCGACGAAGCTGCCGGACTTCTTCGTCCGGGCGAGTGAGCGGGTGGTGCCGCAGGTGGAGTCGTGGCTGGGGCGTCCGTTGCCGGACCTGTTGCGCCAGCGCATGGCGGAGCTGGGCGAGCGGGCCGCGGAGCTCCTCCAGAGCGCGGGGCCCACGGCGGCGCGGCTGGTGGCGAGCTTCGCGGGCAACACCGCCCGCTTCGTGGCCACGCTGCTGGGCCTGTTGGTGGTTCCGGTGCTGGCCTTCTTCTTCCTTCAGGACTACCCGCACCTGGTGGGGCTGGTGCAGGGGCTGGTGCCGCGCCGGGCGGTGGGGCTGGTCAGCCGGCGCTTCTCCGAGGTGGATGACGTGCTGTCCGCCTTCGTGCGAGGGCAGCTCACGGTGGGAGCCATCCTCTCGGTGCTCTACAGCACGGGGCTGGGGTTGGCGCGCATCGACATGGCCATCGTCATCGGCGTCATCTCCGGATTCGGCAACATGGTGCCGTACCTGGGGACGAGCGTGGGCGTGCTGCTGGCCATGCTGGGCTTGATGCTGTCCTGGCAGGGGCCATGGCAGCTCGCGATGGTGGCCGGCACGTTCCTGGTGGGGCAGATGGCCGAGGGGCTCGTCATCACCCCGCGCATCGTGGGGGACAAGGTGGGTCTCTCGTCGGTGTCCGTCATCATCGCCATCCTGGCGTTCGGCGAGCTGTTCGGCTTCACCGGCATCCTGCTCGCGGTGCCCTCGACGGCCATCCTCAAGGTGGTGCTGCGCGTGGTGGTGGAGCGCTACCAGCGTATGGGCCTCTACACCGGCGAGCGGCCGAGCGCCTGAACCATGCCCTGGCCCCGAGCCCTTCAGCGGAGTGCAAAGGGGTGGCGGCGGGGAAGGGTGGGGCGCTAGGGAGGGGGCGTGAGCGGGAGCAAGGCAGTGGGGAAGGGCGCGGCGGAGTTCGCGCGCCTCCAAGAGGAAATTGTCACCTGTCGGGCCTGTCCCCGGCTGGTGGAGTGGCGGGAGCAGGTGGCCCGGGAGAAGCGCCGGGCCTACCGCGACTGGACGTACTGGGGCCGGCCGGTTCCGGGCTTCGGGGACCCTCGGGCGGAACTGGTCATCCTCGGACTGGCGCCGGCGGCGCACGGGGCCAACCGGACGGGCCGTGTCTTCACCGGGGACCGCTCGGGGGACTTCCTCTTCGCGGGGCTGCACCGGGCGGGTTTCGCCAACCAGCCCCGGAGCGAGCACCGGGACGACGGCCTCTCGCTGACGGGGGCCTACATCGTCGCGCCGTGCAAGTGCGCGCCCCCGGACAACAAGCCCCTACCGGAAGAGCTGGTCCGGTGCGCCCCCTTCCTGGACCGGGAGATGGCCCTGGTGCCGGCCCGGGTGGTGCTGACGTTGGGAGCCATCGCCTGGGGCGCCACGCTCGCCTGGCTGGAGAGGGCGGGGGTGCACATCCCCACGCCCAGGCCCGTGTTCGGCCACGGGGCGGAACTGGCCCTGCCGGGGGCCCCGGTGCTGTTGGGCTGCTACCACGTGAGCCAGCAGAACACGCAGACGGGCAGGCTCACCCCCGCCATGTTCGATACCGTGATGGCACGGGCGCGGGAGCTGATTGAAAATCGTCAGGGAAGAGGGCGCTAGGCCGTCGATGTTTCCTTGACAGCCCCGGGAGCCCGCTGTTATTCCCCGCCCGCCTTTGGACGACGGGTCCCGAGGCGGAAGTAGCCAGCACGGGTCGTTAGCTCAGCGGTAGAGCACTACCTTGACACGGTAGGGGTCAGTGGTTCGATCCCACTACGACCCACTCAGCAATGGTTTCAACTGCGGGCGGCAAGGCTGATCAGCCTGCCGCCCGCGTCCTTTTCCGAGGTCTCGCATGTCGGATCAGATCACGGTGACGCTCCCCGACGGTAGCCAGAAGCAGGCGGCACGGGGCACGACCATCGGCGACTTCGTGCGCGAGAGCATCGGGGCGGGCCTGGCCAAGGCCGCCCTCTTCGCGCGAGTGAACGGCCAGGACATGGATCTGACGCGTCCCCTCAACGAGGACGTGAAGCTCCAGATCTTCACCTCCAAGAGCCCCGAGGGCCTGGATCTCATCCGCCACGACGCGGCCCACGTGGTGGCCAGCGCGGTGCAGCGGCTCTTCCCGGGCACCCAGGTGACGATCGGCCCGGCGACGGAGGAGGGCTTCTACTACGACTTCTTCCGCGAGAAGCCCTTCACGCCCGAGGATCTCGAGAAGATCGAGGCGGAGGCCAACAAGGAGATCGCCCAGAACCTGCCCTTCGTCCGGACCGAGATCTCCATGGACGAGGCCATCCGCCTCTTCGAGGAGAAGGGCGAAAAGTTCAAGGTGGAGATCGTCAAGGACATCGCGTCCAGGGGCGCCACGACGCTGACGCTCTACACCCATGGCGACTGGGTGGACTTCTGCCTGGGGCCCCACGCGCCCAGCACGGGGAAGATCGGAGTCATCAAGCTGCTGTCCACGAGCGGCGCCTACTGGCGCGGAGACCATCGCAACCCGATGCTCCAGCGCATCTACGGCACGGCCTTCTTCGACAAGAAGGCGCTCGAGCAGTACGTCACGCGGATGGAGGAGGCGCGCAAGCGCGACCACCGCAAGCTGGGCAAGGAGCTGGATCTCTTCCACTTCCACCAGTTCGCGCCGGGCTCGGCCTTCTGGACCCCCAAGGGCACCACGCTCTACAACACGCTGGCCACCTTCATGCGCCGGCTGACGAGCGAGACCGGCTACGTGGAGATCAAGACCCCGCTGCTCTTCAACAAGGGCCTGTGGGAGATCAGCGGCCACTGGGGCAAGTACAAGGAGAACATGTTCCTCGTGCTCGACAGCGAGTCCGGGGAGCATGACTTCTCGCTGAAGCCGATGAACTGCCCCAGCCACCACATCTATTACGGCTTCAAGAAGCACAGCTACCGCGACCTGCCCCTGCGCCTGCACACCCAGGACGTGCTCCACCGCAACGAGGCGGCCGGCTCGCTGGGTGGCCTCACCCGCGTGCGCCAGTTCTGCCAGGACGACGCCCACATCTACTGCATGGAGAGCCAGATCGCCGACGAGGTCCGGCGCTTCGTGCAGCTGCTGGATCGCGTCTACTCCGCGGTGGGCCTCAAGTACGCGGTGAAGCTGTCCACCCGGCCCGAGAACCGCCTGGGCACCGACGAGCAGTGGGACCGCGCCGAGGGGGGCCTCAAGACCGCCCTGGAGAGCCTCGGTCTCGAGTACGAGCTCAAGCCGGGCGACGGCGCCTTCTACGGCCCGAAGATCGACTTCGACGTGTCCGACAGCATCGGCCGCAAGTGGCAGCTCGGCACCATGCAGCTCGACTACCAGGCCCCCGAGCGGTTCGATCTCACCTACATCGGTGACGACAACGCCGAGCACCGCCCCGTGGTGCTCCACCGCGCCATCTACGGCTCCTTCGAGCGCTTCATCGCCATCCTCATCGAGCACTTCGCGGGCGCCTTCCCGGCGTGGCTGGCCCCCGTGCAGGCCATGCTCGTCACGGTGGCGGACCGCCAGAGGGAGTACGCCCTCAAGGTGCGCGACCAGCTCCGGGCCAAGGGCTACCGGGTGGACGTGGACGAGCGCGGCCTCACCCTCAACGCGAAGATCCGCGACGCCCAGCTCCAGAAGATCCCCTTCACCCTCGTCATCGGGGACAACGAGGTGGAGGGCGGGGGAGTCTCCCCCCGGCGCTATGGCGGCGAAGACCTCAAGACCATGAAGCTGGAGGCCTTCGAGGCGCTTCTGGAGAAGGAGGCCGCCTGGCCGTGATGTCCTGGAAGTCAGGGTTTGTTGTAGGCCCTTGACTCCCTCAGGCTGACAAGTATCTTGCCCCTCTTCCGAGGGGGGTACGTACTCCCACTGCTGGAGGGGTTACACATCGCTCGCGATCAAAGAACGAATCGCCGTATCCGTGCTCGGGAGGTCCGCGTCGTCGGACCTGCTGGCGAGCAGCTCGGTGTCCTGACGATCGAACAGGCCTTGGATCGGGCTCAGTCAGAGGGGATGGACCTCGTCGAGGTCAACCCGATGGCCAAGCCCCCGGTCTGCAAGATCATGGACTACGGCAAGTTCAAGTACGAGGAGAAGAAGCGGGCCTCGGAAGCGAAGAAGAAGCAGGTCGTCGTCCATCTGAAGGAAGTCAAGCTCCGCCCGAAGACGGAGGAGCATGACTACGAGTTCAAGGTCCGCAACGTGCGTCGCTTCCTCGAGGAGGGGAACAAGGCCAAGGTCACGATCATGTTCCGTGGCCGGGAGATCACGCACAAGGAGCTGGGCTCGGCCATCCTGGACGACGTGGTCAAGGATTTGAAGGACGTGGCGGTGGTGGAGCAGATGCCGCGCATGGAAGGGCGGCAGATGTTCATGATCATCTCGCCCAACCCGAAGGTGGCGGCCCGGGCGCGCGAGATGGCCCGGCAGCAGGCGGCGGCGGCGGAGAAGGCGGAGGGTGCGAAGAAGTCCGAGGGGGCCTCGAACCAGGTGGTGGCCTCGAACCAGATTGTGGCCTCGAATGCCGGCAAGCCCGAGGGGCAGGCGGACGCCAGGTCCATGGCGCAGATGCCCGCTCCCATGGCGGACGCTCCGGCGCAGCAGGCCAGTGGTACGAAATAGTTGGACCCGGCCGTGGGCTTGCAAGCCAACGGCCCTTGACAGACGCTGACGGCGATTCGCTGCGGCGGATTGGTAGTGAAGGAAGGATCTGCAACATGCCCAAGTTGAAGACCCGTAGCGGCGCCAAGAAGCGCTTCCAGGTGAAGAAGTCCGGCAAGGTGAAGTTTGGCAAGGCCCTCGGTAAGCACCTCTTCACCCACGGGAAGACCCCGAAGGCGAAGCGGACCCACCGTGGCACCGGTCACCTGAAGGACATGGACGCCAAGAAGGTCGTCATGGAGCTGTTCCCCTACGGGGCCAAGTAAGTCGCAGCATCGTAGTAAAGAGGGCCCTGTCGGAGCGGCGAGAGCCGGCGGCCGGGGGTTCGAACACCTCGCAGCAGTCAGGAGTCAGCAATGCGCGTCAAAAAAGGTTTCAAGGCTCGTCGCCGTCGTAATCGGATTTTGAAGCTGGCCAAGGGTTACCGTGGCCGTCGGAAGAACTGCTACAAGCGCGCCAATCAGGCCGTCGAGCGCGCGCTCGACTACGCCAGCCGCGACCGCGCCGCCCGGAAGCGCAACTTCCGCTCGCTGTGGATCGTCCGCATCAACGCGGCCGCCCGCACCGTGGGCCTGTCCTACTCGCGGCTGATCGCCGGTCTGGCCAAGAACAAGGTCACCCTGGATCGCAAGGTCCTCGCCGACATGGCCGTGGCGGATCCCGCCGGTTTTGCCGCCGTCGCCAACATCGCGAAGGCGGCCTGAAGGTGAGCGCCGGCCCTCACGGGTCGGCACCCAGAGCGCGCGGTCGCGGTCTCCTTGGGAGGCCGCTTCCGCACGCGGGTTTCGAAACGGGCTGCCCCTGAGGGCGGCCCTTTTTTTTGCCCCGGCAGGGCCGGGGAAGGGAGGCGAAGTCCCATGCGAGACCGCTTGCAAGCGCTCGCGGACGCGGCGCGGCGGGAGATCTCCGTCGCCTCCGAGCCGTCCGCGGTGGAGGCGTTGCGAATCCGCTACCTCGGCAAGAAGGGTGAGCTGTCCGGTGTCCTCGGCGGGATGGGCAAGCTGCCCCCCGATGAGCGCCGCACCCTCGGCGAGGTGGCCAATCAGGTGAAGGCCGAGATCGAGAAGCTCCTGGCCGATGCCGTGCAACGTGTGGAGGAGGCCGCCCTGGAGGCGGAGCTGCGTGGCCCCCGCCTGGACGTGACGCTGCCCGGCCGGGCCGTCACCCCCGGCAGCCGCCACCCGGTGTCCCGGACGATGGAGGAGATCGTCCGCACCTTCCAGCGGCTCGGCTTCGAGGTGGCCCACGGGCCGGAGATCGAGCTCGACTACTTCAACTTCGAGGCGCTCAACCTCCCGAAGGACCACCCCGCGCGCGACATGCAGGACACCTTCTACGTGGACGCCGCCTCGCTCGGCCACGCGAAGAAGTCGGACAGCCCGGTGTTGCTGCGCACGCACACGTCCCCGGTGCAGGTGCGCTTCATGCTCAACCGCAAGCCGCCCTTCCGCGCCGTCATGCCCGGCCGCGTCTACCGGCGCGACTCGGACATCACCCACACGCCCATGTTCCACCAGGTCGAGGGCTTGCTGGTGGACACGGACGTCAGCTTCGCCGAGCTCAAGGGCACCCTGGATGCCTTCGTGAAGGCCTTCTTCGGCTCGGACACGCGCACGCGCTTCCGCCCCTCCTTCTTCCCCTTCACCGAGCCCTCGGCCGAGGTGGACATCTCCTGCACCTCGTGCGGCGGCAAGGGCTGCCGCGTGTGCAAGCAGACGGGCTGGCTGGAGGTGCTCGGCAGCGGCATGGTGCATCCCAACGTCTTCAAGTCCGCCGGGTACGACCCCACGCAGGTGACGGGCTATGCGTTCGGCATGGGCGTGGAGCGCATCGCCATGCTGCGCTACCGCATCGACGACCTGCGGATGATGTTCGAGAACGACGCGCGCTTCCTGGAGCAGTTCTGATGAAGATCTCGGTCAAGTGGCTCGGAGATTACGCGGCCCTGCCGGCGTCCGTGGACGAGCTGGCGCGTCGGTTGACGGCGGTGGGTCTGGAGATCGAGGGCCTGGAGCGCCCCGGTGAAGGTCTGCGCGGCGTGGTGGTGGCCCAGATCAAGGAGTCCGTGCAGCACCCCAACGCGGACAAGCTGTCCGTCACCAAGATCGACATGGGCGGCAAGGAGCCGCTCCAGGTGGTGTGCGGCGCGAAGAACTACAAGGTCGGCGACAAGGTGCCGCTGGCCACCCTCGGCACGAAGCTGCCCAACGGCGTGGAGATCAAGCAGGCCCCCCTGCGCGGCGTGGACAGCTTCGGCATGCTCTGCTCCGCCAAGGAACTGGGCCTCTCGGAGGAGTCCTCCGGCCTGCTCATCCTCTCGCCGGACCTCGAGCCCGGTACGCCCATCGCCGAGGCGCTCGGGATGGATGACACCGTGCTGGAGGTGAACGTCACCCCCAACCGGCCGGATGCCCTCTCGCACCTGGGCGTGGCCCGTGAGGTGGCGGTGGCCACCGGCGGCACCCTGCGTCCGCCCCAGCCCAAGCTGGCCGAGTCCGGCGCCCCCGCCTCCGAGAAGGCCCGGGTGCGCATCGAGGACCCGGTACGCTGCCCGCGCTACGCGGCCCGTGTCATCGAGAACGTGAAGATCGGTCCCTCGCCCCAGTGGCTCCAGGACCGGCTCAAGGCCTGCGGGGTGCGTCCCATCAGCAACGTGGTGGACGTCACCAACTTCGTCCTCCTCGAGTACGGCCAGCCCCTGCATGCCTTCGACCTGGACAAGGTGGCCGGCCAGGAGATCATCGTCCGCACGCCGAAGCCGGGCGAGAAGATGACCACGCTCGACGGCAAGGAGCGGGCGCTGGAGCCCGAGGACCTGCTCATCTGCGACCGCGACCGGGCCCAGGCCCTGGCCGGCGTGATGGGGGGCTCGGACAGTGAGGTGAGCGCGGGCACCACGCGCGTGCTGCTCGAGTCCGCTCACTTCCAGCCCTCCAGCATCCGTCGCACCTCCAAGCGCCACGGCCTGCACACCGAGGCCTCGCACCGCTTCGAGCGCGGGGCGGACCTCGATGCCGTCATTCCCGCCGTCGACCGGGCCGCGGCCCTCATCGCCGAGCTGGCCGGTGGCACCGTCGCCCCGGGCCGCATCGACGTGTACCCGCAACCCCAGCCGCAGCGCCGGGTGACGCTGCGCTACGCCCGGGTGGAGAAGGTGCTGGGCGTGGCCATCCCCGAGGCCGAGTGCCGCCGCATCCTCGGCACCCTGGGCTTCCAGTCGGTGGAGGAGGGGAGTGGGCAGACCACCTTCGAGGTGCCCCGCGCCCGCGTGGACGTGGAGCGCGAGGAGGACCTCATGGAGGAACTCGCCCGCGTCCACGGCTACGACAACATCCCCGCCCGGCTGCCCCGCGGCATCGCCGAGCTGGGTCCCGAGCCGGCCTCCTCCGAGGCCGAGCGCCGCACCCGCCAGACCCTGGCCGGCGTGGGCTTGAGCGAGGTGGTGAACTACTCGTTCGTGGCGCCGCGCTCCCTGGAGGTGCTGGGGGGGAAGGACAAGCCGGTGGCGCTCCTCAACCCGCTGAGCGTCGAGCAGTCGGTGATGCGCACCAGCCTGCTGCCGGGCCTGCTGGAGAACCTCTCCCGCAGCCTGCGGCACCAGGTGGAGTCCGTGGCCCTCTACGAGATGGGTCGCGCCTACTTCCAGGATCCCGAGGGCGGTCAGGGCCAGCGCCCGGCCACCCGCGAGGTGCACCGGCTCGCCGGCCTCGTGTCGGGCCTGCGCGGTGGACGCACCTGGACCCAGAAGGACGCCCGGGCGGACTTCTACGACGCCAAGGGCGCGCTGGAGGCCGTGCTGCACACCCTCCACATCGAGGGCACCCGCTTCGTCGCCGCCGAGGCCCCGGCCTACCACCCCCGCGCCTGCGCCCGGGTGGAGCTGGCCGACGGCACCGTGCTGGGTTACGTGGGCGAGCTGCACCCTCGCGTCACCAAGGCGCTGGAGCTGCCACGGGACGTCTTCGCCTTCGAGGTGGACACGGGGCCCCTGTACGCCGCGGCCCGGCTCGTCCCCGAGTGGGGGGGCCTGCCGCGCTTCCCCTCCGTGCTGCGGGATCTCGCCGTGGTGGTGCCCCTGGAACTCCAGAACGACGAGGTCCGCCGCGTCATCCTGGAGGTCGGCGCCCCGCTGGTGGAGGACGCCCTCCTCTTCGACGTCTACACCGGCAAGCCCATCCCCGAGGGGCGGAAGAACCTGGCCTACGCCATCCGCTACCGCTCGCCCGAGCGCACGCTCACCGACGCCGAGGTGAGCGCCGCCCACCAGCGCATCATCTCCGAGGTCAACCAGCGCCTGGGCGGCGCCCTGCGCTCTTGAGAGCGGGGGCTCGCCGGAAATCCTGAGTGAAACCGGGGGGTTGACAGCTCTTCGGGAAGGCTGTCACAGTCCTCCGGGTTCACCGCAGAGAGGGGCACGAAGGTACTCGCATGACCAAGGCGGATATCATCGAGGGCGTCTACGAGAAGGTCGGCTTCTCCAAGAAGGAGTCGGCCGAGATCGTGGAGCTCGTCTTCGACACCTTCAAAGAGACGCTCGAGCGCGGGGACAAGATCAAGATCTCGGGCTTCGGCAACTTCCAGGTGCGCCAGAAGAAGGCGCGCGTGGGCCGCAACCCGCAGACCGGCAAGGAGATCGAGATCTCCGCCCGCCGTGTGCTGACCTTCCGGCCGAGCGCCGTGCTCAAGGCCGCCCTCAACGGTGAGCAGATCCCCGAGAACCACTCGGAGATCGACGCAGCCGAGGACGCCGCCGCCGATGCCGCCGAGGCCGCCGGATTGGATCCCGACGAGCTGGACGAGGGCATGGAGGACCTGGAGGAGGTCGTGCCGTACAAGGCCTCCGCCGGGGGAATGAAGGCGAAGGCGGAGTGAGTTTTTGAGGGGCCGCCCGATCTGATTGCTTGACCTCGGAAACGGGTAGGGGCATAAGGCGGCCCGTCTCGCCGACACCGGTGGGACACACATCTCGGGGCGTAGCGCAGCCTGGTAGCGCACTTGCTTGGGGTGCAAGTGGTCGCAGGTTCAAATCCTGTCGCCCCGACCATCGAAGGCCCTGGAGTTTCTCCGGCAACGGCGGACTCCAGGGCCTTCATCTTCTCTCTCCGGAGAGAGGCGCTGTGGGGAGTTAGTTCAGTTGGTTAGAACGCCGGCCTGTCACGCCGGAGGCCACGGGTTCAAGTCCCGTACTCCTCGCCAATAGAAGGGCCCGGAATCGCAAGGTTCCGGGCCCTTCGTCTTTCCCGCCCTATCTTCGGGCCATGGCCGATCCCTCTCACCGCCACCCGGAAAACGCGCCCGGCCCCTGGTTCGTCGACGACACGTGCTCCAACTGCGATGCCTCGCGGCAGTGCGCGCCGGACCTCTTCGTGGAGCGGGATGGGCAATCGGTGGTCGCGCGCCAGCCCTCCACCGAAGCCGAACTCCTGGCTGCCACGCGCGCCATGCTCAGCTGCCCCACGGCCTCCATTGGCGTGGAGGGAGACAAGCCCCGGACAGAAGGACTCTTCCCCTTTGAGATCGACCCGGGCGTGTACCTGTGCGGCTTCAACTCGCCGAAGTCCCATGGGGCCAACTCCTTCTTCGTGGTCCGCGAGGCCGGCAACTTCCTCGTCGACTCGCCGCGGTTCGTGGGGCCCCTCGTCAAGCGCTTCGAGTCGCTCGGAGGCATCCAGGACATCCTCCTCACCCACGCGGATGACGTGGCCGACGCGGACCGGTTCGCCGCCCACTTCGGGGCCCGCGTGTGGATTCACGAGGACGACCGCCGTGCGGCGCCCTCCGCGACCTCGCTGATTCAGGGCCAGGCGCCGGTGCTCCTGCGCGAGGGGCTGTCCGCGCTGCCCGTGCCAGGGCACACCCGCGGCAGCGTGATGTTCCTGCTGGAGGACCGCTACCTCTTCACCGGGGACTCGCTGTACTGGAGCCGCACGCAGCAGCGGCTCTCCGCCTTCCAGCGGCAGTGCTGGTACTCGTGGGAGGCCCAGGCCGAATCCCTCGCGCGGCTCGTCGACTCGGTGCGCTTCGAGTGGGTGCTCGCCGGTCACGGTGGGCGCCATCACGCCTCGCATGAAGAGTTCCGCGCCTCGCTGCGCTCCCTCGTCGAGCGCATGCGCACCGGGGAGAGCCTGTCCGGGAGCTGGCAGCGAGATGTCGAGTGGTGAGCCAACGGACGCAGTTCCCGACAGTGCCGGGAAGCGGAAGTTGAAGGGTGCTGGCGTGGCCGCTGTGCTATGCGCACGTTCGCTCAAGAGGTCACTTCCGGGACTGTTTCACCCGGTGAACGAAAGGCATGGTTCGATGGCATCCCTCACCGAGACGCTGACCAGTGAGACCAAGAAGATGGCGGTCGTCGACGACTGCTGCGCGCTCATCGATGCCGAGGTCGCCGACAAGGGCGGCATCTCCGGCATCGCCATCAAGGCGGGCTACGCCGCCGTGAAGAACATCAAGCCCGGCTTCATCCGGCACGCCGTCGTCGATCTGCTGCCCGATTTCGCCAAGGCGCTGGAGCCCCTCTTCCAGGAGGCGAAGTCGGGCGGGAAGCCGGTCGCCGCCCACATTTCGGCGAATGCGTCTCGCGCCGCCGATGCCCTGCTCTCCATCACCGATTCGAAGGTCCGCAACGCCCAGAGCGGCCTCGTGAAGGGCACCTACGAGAAGCTGCGCGGTACGGCGAAGAAGAACGTCGAGGCCGCCGTGCCCCGCGTCGGCAAGCTCATCGAGAAGCACGGGGGCTGAGCCCCAAGTCCACGGGTTCAGGAGCCCTTGCGCAGCCGCGCCAGCCGCGAGCGATACAGCCGGTCCAGGAAGTCATACAGGATGAGCTCCTGGGCCCGGTGGTCGCTCACCAGCAGGCGGTTGACGTGCATGTGGAGGAAGCTCTCGGCCAGCCCCAGCACCGACACGGTGAGCCGGCCCTCCCGCTCGGCGAGCCGGAGTCGTTCCCCCACCGGGCGCAGGCGCTCGCTCCGGCGCCGCAGGGCCTCCAGCCCCGCGCTCCAGGGCTCGGCCGCCGGTGCCACCCGGGCGAGCAGCTCCTCCAGGGGCTTGTGCTCGCGGCGGTAGCGCTGGCTGAGCTGCTCCTCGAAGTGCTTGTCCACATGGAGCTCCGCGCCGAAGCCCGCCCGACACCGCCCGGCCACGGTGGACTTCTCCTCCAGCGTCAGCCCCAGGTCGTCCAGCAGCGCGTCCAGGGCCCGTAGCCCCAGGCGCCAGCGCAGGTCGGCGCCCTCGTCCCCTGGGTAGGCCTGGAGCAGCTCGAGCACGGCCTCGCTGTCCGCGGTGAAGAGCTGCTCGGCCAGCTCCATGCCCTCGGGGCCCCCGTAGCGCTCCACCTCGCGCTCGTACGTGTCGAGCTGGAGCCGTGAGGCCTCTCCCGCGTCGAGCGCGCTCGCGCAGGCCTCCTGGAGCACCGGGAGCACCTCGGCGTGCAGGCGTCTCGGCTCGCCGTGCACGCGCAGGCGCACGTGCCAGTCCGGATCTCCGTAACGGAGGAAGAACCACCGGTCCACCGCGCCGGTGGCGGAGATTCGCTGGAGGGCCTCGGCGAGCGTCGTCCTCAGCAGGCGATCCGCCGTGGCCGTGCCCGTGTAGAGCTTCGCGTACAGCCACTCGGAGCCGGGGGGGAACTGGCGGCGGGTGGTGCGCGGCACCAACAGGGCCCGGCCCGAGGACGGGCACTCGAGCGGCTCGCGGCGCAGGAAGGGCACCACCACCTCGTTCACGTACCGCCCGTCTCCGCCCTCCACGCACAGCTCGCCAGGCCCGGGGTACAGCTCCTCCAGCGCCACCCCCGAGGAACGGTTGCGCACGAGGTGGACGAGCGTGTCCACGCTCAGCGCGTTGTCCAGGTCGATCGGAAGCTGGTTGTCGCCCTCCTGGAGGCAGACCCAGCGGGGCAGGCGCGCCTCGTGACGGAAGCGCCGCACGGCCAGGAAACGCTCCGCGTCCTTCGCGCGGCCCCAGGCCTCCAGCACCCGGGGCTCCACGTTCCAGCGCGCCAGCGAGAGCACCGTGCGGCCGTACACCACCCGGGGCAGGAAGGAGGCCTTCGCTAGCGGCCCCCACCCGAAGGCGAGGGTCTGCACTCCCTGGCGCTGAAGCTGTCCGAGGAAGCGGTAGAGGCTCAGCCCGAATGAGGCGTAGTTGTGGGCATTCGTCAGCCGGGGGATGACCTCGCGGCCCCGCTCGCGCGAGCGCAGGACGATGCGGCCTCGCTCGAGGGAGAGCCACAGGTCCGCCAGCTCGATGCGATCGGCCTCGGGCACGCCCGACTGTCCGAGGAAGACGAGATCATGCTGGCGCAGGGTAGGGCGGCAGATGACGTTGCCCATGCGACCGTGGGGCAGGTGGACGATCTCCGCGAAGACGGCGTCGGGGCGCAGGGCCTCCTCGGCGCGCAGGTACTCGCGCGTGGCGGCCTCCAGCTCGGCGTCTCCATGACAGAAGCGCCCCAGGTAGGTGGCCCCCGAGGGGCCGTACACATGCTCCAGCACCAGGCGGAAGTCGCCCCCATCCACGGACGCGGCGGACGAGGCCACCACCGTGCCCGCCACCCCGAAGGACTCCGGCAACGGGAGCGTCTCGCGCGCCTCCATGGCCTCGAGGTCCTCGGCCGTGAGCTCCAGCGCGTGGGCCCGCTGGCTCCACGTCTCCTCCAGCCGCTTCAGCAGGTGCCGCCAGCGAGGCTCTCCACGCCAGCGCTCCTCACCCTCGGCCTGGGGGAAGGCGAAGCCCTGGAGCAACGGCCCCGTGCCCGCGCCGGACACGTCCTCGCGCTCGAAACCGAGGCCGCTCTCCTCGTCCAGCGCCTCCAGCAGGGGCACGGCGCGGCCCTCGTAGCGCTCCTGGAAGCGGCGCCGGAAGCGCTCCAGGGGGCCCTCCGCATCCGAGCGGGAGGTGATGCGGTGGAGCGCCTCGAAGGAGCGCCGCGCCTCGTCCACCACCCGGTGGGACAGCGAGGCCTCCGGGGCCGGACGGAACATGTCCACCTGGAAGAGCCGGGGCAGCTCGGCGGGAGCGGGCAGGCCCTCCAGGATGCGGGCCACCTCGCGGTAGGACGCGGTGGGCACCCCGGGCGGACTGGCGTCGATGCGGCCCAGGGCCTCGTGCACGGCGGCCAGCCGCTCCCGCACCGGCGCGAGCGCGGGGATGTCCCGGGACTGCTCCAGCAGGAAGGGGACGGGCTCGGGGCCGGTGACGGTGGGCGCCCAGGAGGGCACCAGGAGCTGGGTCTCCACCAGCTCGTCGAGGTACGTGCGGGCCTCGTCCAGACCGATGTCGGAATCCGCCGCGACGAGTGCTTCGGCCAGCGCCTCCACGGTGGCGCCGCCGCGGGCGCTCTCCAGGGTGGCCTCCAGGTAGGGCGAGGGCTCCACGGCCACCAGGTGGTAGGAGCGCTCGCGCCCGTGCAGGCGCAGCTCCATGTACCGGAGCCGCCCGGCTGAGCGGTAGATGCTGGAGTTGGGCACGTAGCGCAGGGCGCGGCGCACCTCGGGCTCCTTGCGCACCTGCTCCACCAACGCGCACACGTAGTCCATGTCCAGCCGGGTGTGGCGCTTCAGGGCGGAACGCGCCGACAGGCTCAGCCGGGTGTGCGTTCCCAGCCGGCCCAGGGACACTCCGGCGAACAGGCCGAAGGGCGTGGCGCGGCCCGCCATGCGCGCGAAGTAGCGCACCACGGTGCGCTCCACCTTCCGCCCCCGCTCCGATTCCGGCTCCTCCAGCCACACCGGCAGGCTCTCGTCGAGCATGGGCGAGGCGATGAAGAGGGCCTCGCGCACCACCGGATCCGCCACCCACTCGCGCAGCCGCTCGCGCAGCCGTCGCCGATCCCGGAGCAGCGCCTCCTCCATGCCCTCGGGTGACGCCTGGGGGGCCTCGAGTTCCCGGCCCCACGCCTCCAGCACGTCGAAGGGCAGCAGTGGCGTGCGGAGGGCGAAGAACCCGGCGGGCTGGTAGGGCGGGGGCACGGGCACTCTCGTCTCTTCAGGTTCCGAAGGGGTAGGGCGCCAGGAAGTATCCCGGAAGGCGGGGCCTCAGCGCGAGCTGGCCGTGCTGAGGAACGCCGGGGCCAGGGCCAACTGGATGGCCCGACCGATGGACGGGGCGGACTCGGGGAAGCTTCCGCGGGCCAGCTCCCGACCCGAGGGGCTCAAGGCCTGGGCGAGCACCTGGTGGAAGCCCTTCTCCAGCCCCAGCGCATGGTGGGGCGCGCCGTTGGAATCGGCCACCAGATAGAGCGACTCCTCCAGGTCGGTGGGCGGCTGCTGACCCTCGTCGCGGAACAGCTTCTGGATGGCCTCGATCGACTCGCGGTGGCTCTTGCGGAGCTCCCGGTTGGCGGCGCCCCTGAAGAGGCCGGGGATGTCGCGCAGGTCCACGCGCACCACCATGACGGGGCGCTCGCGACGGAGCTGGAAGGCGAACTGGAAGGCGTGCGTGCGGAGCACCTCGCGCGTGTCGCGGTTGGCGTACAGCACCACCGTCGGCCGCCCCTGCCCGAGGGGGACCGCCCGGCCGAACACGTCCTCGAGCTCGGCGGCGTGGGCCGGGAGGGCTCCCAACAGTCCCAGCATGCAGGCGAGTGCCATGATGATTCGCATCGGCAAGGTCTCCTCCGGAGGTGGGTGCTTCCGGGCGGTGGGGGCGGACGCTCCAGCCACCCGTCCCTCGCCGCGGGGACGTGTGGAGCCCCAAGTATATGGCTCGGACTGACATGGGCGGGGCGTCCTGACGGCCTCCGGCAACAGGGACCCCGAACTTCTTCTGCCGACCCGGAGCCCTGGTGCTCCCGGCCTGCCTGCCCAGCGAAATGGAGTGCCTGGACGAGGAGGGTCCGGCTTCGCGGGCGCGGGCTGGTTCCCTCCGAGGTGGAGGTAGGAGCCGTGCGCCGTCGTGCCTCCTCGCTGCGTTGGAGGCGCCCTGTCCTCCATGGTACGGGCCGCACCCACCGGTCCGGGACCCGCCTCCCGCCGCCGACCTTCGTGGAGGAATGGGATGAGCCGCGTCCTGGAGGACCTGCTGGAGCTCCTGAAGCTGGAGCCCATCGAGGAGAACCTGTTCCGCGGACGGAGCCAGGACCTCGGCTTCCGCCAGCTCTTCGGCGGGCAGGTGCTCGGCCAGGCGCTGTCGGCGGCCAGCCAGACGGTGGAGCCGGCGCGTCACGTCCACTCGCTGCACGGCTACTTCCTGCGCCCCGGCGACGTCCGCCTCCCCGTGGTCTACACGGTGGACCGGGTGCGCGACGGCGGCAGCTTCACCACCCGCCGCGTGGTGGCCATCCAGAAGGGCCAACCCATCTTCACCATGATGGCCTCCTTCCAGGGGGACGAGCCCGGCTTCGAGCATCAGGCGAAGAAGCCCGAGGTGCCATCGCCCGAGAGCCTGCCCTCGGACATCGAGCTGCTGCGCCGCCGGGCCCACCTCATCCCCGAGCAGGTGCGCGACAAGTTCCTCTGCGACAAGCCCATCGAGATGCGCCCGGTGACGGTGATCGACCCGTTCGATCCCAAGGTGTGCGAGCCGATCAAATACGTGTGGTTCCGCGCGGCCGGCCTGGTGCCGGAGGATCCGCGGGTGCACCGGTACGTGCTGGCGTACGCCTCGGACTTCAACCTCATCACCACCGCGCTCCAACCGCACGGTGCCAGCTACATGCAGCACGACATGCAGCTGGCGAGCCTGGATCACGCCCTGTGGTTCCACTCCAACCTGCGCGTGAACGACTGGCTGCTGTACGCGATGGACAGTCCCTGGGCGGGT
>NZ_DASVWK010000993.1:0-12457 GCF_036389735.1 Archangium sp.
TCCATACACCGTGGCGCAGATAGAGGCTTGCAGGGGCGGCCACATCGGCTGTTGCAGAGCAGGCCCGGCCCACAGGCGTAATCCGGCGTAGACGCGTGCGCCAGACACACCTCGCCCTCATTGCTCACGCCTATCAGCGAGCAGACGCGGATCGGGTCTCCGTTCGAGAGGGTGGTCTGGGTGCGGCAGGCGAATCCCTCCTTGCACTGCATGTCCGTCACGCACCTGCTGTCCGAGCAGTAGCGGCTCATGGAGCGGGTGCTGAAGAAGCACCGGAGGGGGGCCTCGCAGTCAGCGTCCGTGTCGCAGTTGCGCTCATAGGTGAGCAGACTCCGGCGCTTCTCGGGCGAGAGCATCGGAACAGAGGCCTTGCCCTGGTAGCCGGGCATGTTCGTGTCCTGCCGGAACATGGAGACGTAGAGCAGCCACCCCAGCGGCATCGTCATGACGAGGGCGAGCATGGTGGCCAGCAGCGTGCGCCAGCCCATGGGGTTCTCTGGGCTCATCGTGGAAAGAGTCGCCTGGCCATGATGTTCGTCTTGGCATCCTGGAGCGGCGCTACCCGCCGCGGCGCGCGTCCGCGGGCGCGTTGGGGTGGCGCTGGAGCAGCATGCGCAGCTGCGGCTGCCTCCGGACCGCTTCCTGCTTGAGCAGGTGGGCGATGAGGGCCGGGGGCGCCGCGCTCCAGCGCGCGATGTTCTGGATGAGCATGGGCGAGCGGAAGGTGCGTCCGCACAGCAGCGCCGCCGTCTTTCCATCCACCGCCAGCCCCATCAACGAGGTCAGCACCCGGCCCTCGGTGGTGAGGATGAGCTCCACGCGCTCTTCGGCGGGCGCGGTGTTGAAGCGGGTGCGCATCACCTCACGCGCGGTGCGCCGGGTGCCCTCGGGCACGTCCCGGTCCATCGACACCTTGTACTGCTCCAGCAGGCGACGCCCCGCCCACAGGCGGCGGAACAGCCCCGAGGGCAGCTGCGGGTTGCGCACCAGCCAGCGCCGCACCCCGCCATCCATCGTGAACGCCGCGCGCCCGCACAGCGCCTCCAAGCCCACCGGGTTGTGGTGGTGGCGCGCGATGAGCCGCGCATGTCCCAGGCCCACCCGCATGTTCTCCAGCACCGACTTGATGACCGTGGGCACCGGGTCGAAGCAGAACGCGGACAGCTCCGGCTCCTCGGCGGTCCGGGCCCGGCTGGCGCGCTCGTCCTCGGGCAGCGGGTGGAGTAGTCGCTCGAAGACCGCCCGCCAGTTGCCCGCGGCGACTTCCACCGTGGCGTCCTCGGGGGCTTCCTCCTCCGGCTCCAGGGGAGGGGCCTCTTCCTCCGCCGCGGGCTCCTCGCCCGGGGCGTCGGTCCGGGCCTCGAGGGGAGGCGGGCGTGGCGCGGGCGTGGAGGGCAGCACGGCGCCGTGTGCGACAAGGCGCGACAGGATGGCTTGGAGGCGCTCGGGAGGCAGCCCGGTGAGGGCGAGCAGGTGCCGCACGGACGTGCTCCCGTCCAACCGCGACAGCACGAAGCCCTCCTCGGCGGTGAGCGGGAGCTTGTGCAGGGTAGCGGACAGGTTGGGCTTGGGCGTCCAGTCGTTCACGGTCTTTATTCCCGGAGTATCCAAAGCCTAGGTCGAATGATGCCAGGGCACCAAAGAGGTGTGACAGACGGTTGACGAGGGGGGAGGCTTCGGCAGCACAATTCACCCATGACCGAGCGCATCCCGACCTACGCCGAGTTCTGGCCGTACTATCTGCGTGAGCACTCGCTTCCCATCACCCGGTGGTTGCACTTCGTGGGCACCTCGGTGGCCGTGGGTCTGGCCCTCACCGCCGCGCTCAAGGGCGACGCGTCGCTGGTGCCCGCCGCGGTGGTGTCCGGCTACGGCTTCGCCTGGGTGAGCCACTTCGCCCTCGAGGGCAACCGCCCGGCCACCTTCAAGTACCCGCTCTGGTCCCTCTTCTCCGACTTCCGGATGGCGGGCCTGATGCTCGTCGGCCGGCTGTCCAAGCACCTCGCGCGCGCCGGGGTGCGCGACGAGGACGATCAGTCCGGCGGCCACCTCCAGCCCATCCCCGTGCCCGTCCGCTCCCGCCGTCGCGGGCGCTGAGTCGCGGAGTCGTCCCGGGGCCTCATGCCCCGGTTGAAGGGGGAGCAGGCAGGCGGCCAGGCCAACAGGGGGGAGGGTTCGTTCCTCTCCGCCCCCTCGCTGGTCTACCTTGCGCGGCCCATGAGCACCCCCGCCGAGTCCACTCCGAGCCCCCTTTCCCGGTGGTTGGCGCCCGCCCTCTGCACCTTGGCGGGCCTCGCCTGGGCCGCGCACCTCATCGGCGTCTCGCCGCTGCTGCCCGGCTCCGTGGAGTGGATGCTCCAGGAGGACTGGGCCCAACCGCTGCTCGGCTGGCTCTACTCGCGCACCAGCCCCTGGAGCCTTCCGCTCGGGGACGCGCGCGGCTACCTCCACCCCCTCGGCACCTCGCTGGCCTACACGGATGCCACGCCCTGGTGGAGCGCCTTCTTCAAGCTGCTCTCCCCCCTGCTGCCCGCCGCCTTCCAGATTCATGGCCCGTGGCTCGCGCTCTGCTTCGCGCTCCAGGGCCTCTTCGGCGCGCTCCTCGTCGCCCGATTCTCCCCGCGCCCGCTGCACCAGCTCCTCGGGGGCCTGCTCTTCGTCCTCTCCCCCGCGCTCGCCATGCGCCTGGGCCACCTCTCGCTGTGCGCCCACTGGTTGGTGCTCGCCGCGCTGTGGCTCCACCTGCGGCCGTGCCCCGATGCGCGCGCCGCCCGGCGCTCCCTGGGCCTCGCCGCCTTCTTCGTCGTGCTGGCCGCCGGCGTCCACGTGTACCTCGCCGTCATGACGCTCACCCTCGCCCTCGCGCTCGTCTTGCGCGTGTGGCGCGTGCAGGGCTTTCTCACCGGCGCCCGCCCCTGGCTCTGGGCCGCGGGCCTCATCGGCGCGGCGCTCGGGGTGCTCGTCCTCTTCGGCTACTTCTCCCGCGCCACCACCAGCGCGGGCGGCTTCGGCCACTATTCGTCCAACGTCCTCACCTTCCTCAACCCGGATGGCTTCTCGCGCTTCGTGCCCTCCTTCCGCCAGGGCGCCGGTCAGTACGAGGGCTTCGGCTACCTCGGCCTGGGTGTGCTGCTGGTGGGGCTTCCCGTGCTGGGCGTGTTCGTGGCGAAGCGCAAGGAGCTCGGGCCGCTGGTGACGCCGGCGCTCTGGCCCCTGCTGGGCGCGTGCCTGCTGCTGGCCGTCTTCGCCTGGTCCTCCCGCATCCAGGTCGCCGGGTGGACCGTCCTCAGCTTCCAGCGCCTCGCCGAGGTGGTGCTCGCGCCCCTCCTCAAGGTGTTCCGCTCGTCCGGGCGCTTCATCTGGCCGCTGCACTACCTCTTCATCCTCGGCGCCATCGCCGGCCTCCTGCGCCTGCTCAAGCAGCGCCCGGCATGGGCCACCGCCGTCCTCGCGCTCGCCGTGGTGCTCCAGGTCTCCGAGGTGTCCGCCGAGGACTGCTGCCGCTCCCGCTTCGTCGCGCGTGTCCAGCCCGCGCCGGGAGGGGACGAGACGTGGGCCCTGGCGGCGGGGACGTACCAGCACCTCGCCCTCCATCCGGCCCTGCGCGTGGATGGGGCCGGGCGCGGCTGCGCGAGCTCCTTTTCCAACGCCGAGGTGCTCCCCTACGCCTGGCAGGCCTGGCAGCGGGGGATGACCTTCAACAGCGGGTATGTCGCCCGACTCGACGAGCCCTCCACCCTGGCCACGTGCCAGCGCGAGGAGGCGGACATCCAGGCCGGCCGACTCGCGGCGGACACCATCTATGTGGTGCACGCCCAGGCGGCCTCGCGCTTCCTGGAGCTCACGGCGGGCCAGGCCTCCTGCGGCACGCTGGACGAGGTGCTCGTGTGTGTCTCCACCGAGTCCCGAGGCCCCTTCCGCGAGGCCCTGGCACGCCACCCCGTCACCCCAGACGTCGCACGCGACACGCCGTAGCCCCGGGCGCGCCGAGCGACGGGACCTATGGGGCCTCGGGGCTACCGCGCGGCAGGCGCACCGTGAAGGTGGTGCCCGCGCCCTCGGTGGAGTGGACCGTCACGTCGCCCCCGTGCGCGTGCGCCACCTGCCGGACGATGTACAGCCCCAGCCCCACGCTCCGGGTGCCCGCCTTGCCCGTGGTGCCGCGCCGGAATGGCTGGAAGAGCCGCGCTTGCAGCTCGGGTGGGATGGGCGCTCCCTCGTTGTGGATGGAGAGGAGCACCTCCGGGCCGATGCCGTGTACCTTCACGCGCACCGGCGCGTCCGGCCTCCCATGGTGCAGCGCATTGCTCACCAGGTTGCCCACCACCTGCGCCAGCCGGTCCGCATCCCACCAGCCCCAGCCATCCCCCTCCAACTCCAGCTCCAGCTTCCGGTCCACGTAGGCCACCTGGAGCTCCTCCAGCGCGCTCCGGGTGATGTCGTGCAGGTTCACCCGCTCGCGGTGCATGGGCAGGCCGCCGAGGTGGTTGCTGCGCGCGAAGTCCAACAGGTCGCCGAGCATCCGCGCCATCCGCCCCGCGCTGTTGCGGATGCGCTCCACCGCCCGATGCCCTCCTCCGCTCAGCTCCTCCGTCCGCTCCATCAGGAAGGCCGAGGCGGTGATGGCGTTGAGCGGGTTGCGCAGGTCATGCCCCACCACCCCGATGAGCTGTTCACGCAGCTCGCCCGAGCGCCGCAGCTCGGCCTCCACCTCCTTCTGCGCGGTGATGTCCACCACCACGCACCCCAGCCCCATCACCTCTCCGCTCGCGGTGCGCACCGGATAGTAGTTGCCCAGCCAGTGGCGCTCCGGGCCGGTGCCCTCGCGGGTGCGGCTGATGAACTCGTGGCCCGTCACCGGCTCGCCCGTGTCCAGCACGCGGCGGAAGACGGCTTCGAATTCGTCGGCGACCCACCCGGGCACCACCTCGCGGAACGTCTTCCCCTGGTGGAAGGCCATCGGATGCTCGTTGAGCGCCGCCAGGGTCTCGTTGATGCGCAGGTAGCGCAGCTCCCGGTCCAGGAAGGCGACGCCCACCGGGGAGGCCTCCAGCAGCGTGTCCAGCTGCGCCAGCGAGCGCTCGGCCTCGGCCCGGGCGGCCCGCTCTCGCGCCGCCAGCTCCGCCTGGACGATGAAGCTGGTGGCGCGCGTCATCATGGCGCGGAAGAGCAGCTTGTCGGACTCGCTGAAGTCGAACACCGTGCGCGAGCTCATGTGCGCCACGCCCACCAGGTTGTCCCTGTGCAGCAGGGGAATGCTGTAGCTGGCGCGGATGCCGAGCTCGCGGATGACGCTGTACGCCAGCCGCGGGTCCGTGGACACGGAGCGCAGGGAGATGGGGCGGCGCTCGGCGGCAACCCTGCCGCTGATGCCCTCGCCGATGGGGATGGTGAAGTCATCCGCCAACCCCTCCTTCGCCCCGAGCCCCACGGCCGCGCGCACGTGCAGCTTGTCCCCCTCGCGCAGCAGGATGGAGGCCGCGTCCACCGCCACCGCCGCCTCCATCAGCACCTGGAGCAGCTTGGGCAGGAAGGTGTCCACGTCCTCGCTGTCCAGCGCCGCCCGGGACACCTGCTCCAGGGCCCGGAGCATCCGCTCGCGCACCCGCGCGTAGCTGGTGACAGCGCGCATGATGCCCTGGTCGATGGTCTCGTCGAGCAGCTCCAGCTCGGCGAAGCTTGGCGTGTACCCCTCCCGCTCCAGGCGCTGGAGGATGCTGTGGCGCAGCAGCCCGTACTCCAGCGCGAGCTCGCCCGGCTCGAAGCCCTGCTCCAGCCGCTCCAGGGCATGCTCGTCGGTGATGGCCCGGGGCACCTGGGCGGGGACGTCCCGCGGGGGGTGCTCCGCCGCGTCCGCCAGTTGATCCACGAACTCGGGGATATGGTCGCGCAGCAGGGGGCCTCCCAGCGGATGGTCGGGGCGCCGCGTGTGCAGGGCGTGCTCCCAGGCCGAGAGGATGTCCTCGCGATGCTGTCGGAGGATGTCCGCCAGGTGGTGACGTTCCCCGGTCTCCGGGTGGACCCCCCGGAGCGGTTGAGGTGGATCCTGATCCCGCATGCACGCGCTCCCGAAGGCTGCCCCCCGCCGCCAGCCCCGAGAGTGCTCATGTCAGCCGCTCGCGGCGTCGTACCAGGGAACCTGGAAGAGGAGGCCGGGCGGCGCCTGGCCCTCGGCCCGAGCCACCGCGCGGCGGGCCAGCGATCCTCGCCCTGGCCGTCCCTCCCCGGCGGGCAGGCCCTCGTCCCCGCGCCGCACGGAAGGCACCCACCCCCAGGGAGGGAAAGGGTTAGGTTGTGGAGAAGATGAGCACGCTCCTGCTGACCCGTACCGATGTCGTCCGCCACCTGGAGGCCCTCACCCTGCTCTCGGAGATGCGCGAGGCCTTCCGCGCGGATGCCGAGGCCCGCTCCGTGGAGCCCCAACGCGCCCGGGTGCCGCTGCATGCCGAGGGCTCCGCGCTGGTGCTCTTCCCAGGCACCCTGCCGGGCATCCCCGCCTATACAGTGAAGGTGCACGCGAGGTTCCCCGGTCGCTCACCAGCCATCCAGGGAGTCGTCCAACTTCATGACCTGGAGACCGGGGCGCTGCTGGCGGTGATCGACTCGGGGCACCTGTCGGCGGTGCGCACCGGGGTGGTGGGGGCGCTGGCGGCGGACGTCCTCGCCCGGCAGGACGCCTCCCGGGTGGCCCTCATTGGCGCGGGGCCCCAGGCCTCCATGCAGCTCAAGAGCCTGCGGCTGGTGCGCAGCCTCAACCACGTGCGTGTCTACGACGGGGAGCTGGTGCGCTCCATCGAGTTCGCCACGCGCATGTACAACGCGCTGAACCTGCCGGTGCGGCCGGCCGAGTCGGTGGAGGAGGCGGTGGAGGACGCGGACATCATCATCACCTCCACCCCGGCGCGCGAGCCCTTCCTCTTTCCGGGGATGGTGCGCGGGGGCACGCACGTCACCGCGCTGGGCGCGGACGAGCCGGGCGGGGCCGAGGTCTCCTCCGGCCTGGTGCGGCAGTCCACCTTCTTCTGCGACAACCGGGCGCTGACCCTCGCCGTGGGCGCGCTGGCGGGCGTGGGACTGGGCGAGGACGCCATCCACGCGGAGCTGGGCGAGGTGCTGGCCGGCACACGGGCGGGACGCGCGGATGCCGGCCAGGTCACCATCTTCGGCGCGGTGGGGTTGCCCTTCCAGGACCTGGTGGCGGCCTGGCACATCTACCAGGGCGCGCGCACGGACGACGCCGTGCAGCGCGTGGACTTCCTGACATGAGCGCGGCGCGCGTGTGCGGCCGGGCGCTCAGTGCGTGGTGCGGCGGGTCGGCCGGGGAATCTCCCGCGGCGCGCGCAGCAGGCTGTCCGGCCCGTGGTTGAGGTACACCTCGTTCGCGACGATCTCCCGCACATCATCCAGCGGCACCGCGTAGTCCTTGCGCCAGACGAGGAGGCCCTTCTCGACGATGAGCTCCTCTTCCGTCACATCAATGACTTCGCCGAGCTTCTCCCCCCGATTCGTCCACACCGTCCTCCCCGCGTGTAGCTCCGAACGATCCACCATGTGTGCCGCCTCCTCCTCCCTTTTTTGCCCCAACCTTAGGTATGCCCCCGCGAGGCGGCACCGGGGGAGCAACCAGGCGTGGCGCGAGGGTTGGCCGGTACACGAAGGCGGCGAGCGGGCGGGTGGGCGCTGGTGTCAGGGGCGCGCATGTCCATCTTCATCGGGCCTGGAGGTGCGTGATGATGGTGGGGTTCATGGCTTCGCGGAGTGGACGTTGGACGCGCATGCTCGCCGGAGCGGGCATGATGATGGGAGGGCTGGCCTCGGGTTCGCCCAAGGGCAAGTGGATGGCACTGGCGGGCTTGGTGCCGCTGCTGGCGGGGGCCTTCGACATCTGCCTCTTCGGCCCCTTCTTCGGCCTGCCCGTGAGGGGCGAGGCCATCCGCCGCAAGGTGGGGCTCATCGGCGAGGACTCGCTCCTGCCGCACCCGCCGATGGCGCTCACCGATCGCCCCGCGCTGCTGCACTGAGCTAGGAGTCCACGCCGAAGGGGATGGAGAGGGTGGCGAACTGCTCGCCAGTGCGTGCGTCCACCAGGCGCGCCTGGAGGGTGACGCTGCCCTCGCGCTCGCTCACGTCCTGGAAGTAGAGGAAGCCGGTGAGGGTGCCGCCCGGCTCCAGGGTGCCCTCGGGCAGGGCCCGTCGCAGCATGTCGCGCGTGGGCAGCGGCTCCGGGGGATTCCAATACCCGGAGGCGTAGGGCCCGCCGAAGAAGGGGTCGTACCAGGGGTCGTAGAAGGGGTCGTGCCAGCCCCGGCTCCAGGGCCCCCAGCCGTGGCTGCCCAGGAAGGGCCCGGAGCGCCAGCCCCAGGGAGAAGAGCCCACGCCCACGCCCATGTGCATCCGGACATCGCCCGAGCCGCCCACGCCGAGCCCCTCGTCGCGGAGCTCGAAGGGCGAGAGGGCGGCGTACTGGAAGCGGGAGCCGCCCTCCAGGGCGAAGTACTCGTACTCGATGCGCAGCGGGCGGCCGCTCTGGTTCTCGATGCGCACCTCCACCGGGGTGACGACGCGCTCGAGGTAGAAGGGCCTGCCCTTCCAGGCGTCTCCATCCGCCACCAGGCGCACGCCCTCGGCCTCGGCCACGGCGGCGCCGCCCTGGGTGGTTTGGGCCAGGGGGGAGGGTTGCAACTTCGTCTCGGTCACACAGCCCGCGGCGAGCAACAGGGCCGCGAGCGGGGGCCACAAGGCACGGGTGCGCATGGGGATTCTCCTGGGTAGAAACTAGGAGCCTCCCGGAGCGCTCGCGGACCACGGCGCGAAGGCCGCCCGGAGTGCGGGCTAGGTGGGCGAGGGCTCGGCGGCGACGGTGCCACGCCAGGTGGTGCCCAGCAGCGCGTCCCAGTCCTGGACGCGGGCCCAGTCCTCGAAGGTGTGCCAACCCACCTCGGGGTAGTCGCGCCGCAGCAGGGAGATGTTGGCGTGGTAGCCCACCTGCTGGAACCACTCGAACATGCGACCCATGTCCTCGCTGAACGAGCGCACGGCCTCCAGTGGCGCCTCCTCGTAGCGCAGCTTGTGCCCGCTGACGTAGGAGATGAGCGCGGCGGCCTGCTCGCCCGTCACCTCGTCGGAGGCGACCTCGATGCGCTTGCCGAACAGCTCCTCGGGCCACTCCAGGACCCGGGCGCAGAAGGCGGCGAGGTCCGCCACCGGAATCATCTGGAGCCCCTGGTGGGGTGCCAGGGCCATGGACAGCACGCCCTCGTTGAGCCGGCCGGAGAAGCCCGGCCCGAGGAAGTTCTCCATGAAGAAGACGGGCGCGACGATGGTGTAGGGCAGGCCGCTCTGGCGCAGGTGCTGCTCCACCACGGACTTCGTCTCGAAGTGGGGGATGCCGGTGTTCTGGTCCGCGCCGGCCACCGAGGAATAGAGGAAGTGGCGCACGCGGGTGAGCTTCGCGGCGTCGATGAGGTGGCGACCGTGGCGCACCTCGGCCTCGAGGCCGGCGCCGAAGGGCGTGGCCATGGCGAACACGGCGTCCACTCCGCGCAGGGCGCGCTCGATGCTGTCCGGATCATCGAAGTCACCCTGGACGAACTCCGCGCCGCGCTCCTCCAGGTCCCTGGCGGCGGGGGAGTCCGGGGAGCGGACGAAGGCGAGGACGCGATGGCCTCGCTTGAGAAGCAGACGAGCCAGCGCGCCGCCCTGCATTCCGGTGGCACCGGTCACCAACACGTTCAAGGGATGCAACATGCGATTCCTCCCGGAAGGACCTCTTGGAAGGTGGTGATGGGCGGCGCGCTGAGCGAGGGCAGGCGCCCGGGGCTAGCGCTTCTTGCCTGCTCCCTTGGCCTTCTCGGATGAGACCCGGCGGGCGGAGACCTGGCGTGCCACCTTGACGGCGCCGGACACCACCTCACTGGCCAGCTTCTTCGCGCCTTGGAGGGGGTGGGCCTTGTGGGCGGCCTCCTTCGCCGCGTGGATGACGCTCGCCACCGCGTGCTGGGCCTTGTCGCGCAGCCCCTCGTGCGGGGCCTCGGCCGGCGTGGAATTCGCGGGCTGCTCCATCATCTCCATGGGAGGCGCCTCGCCGCCCATCGGCTCCTGGGGGGGCTCGGCGGTGATGCTCAGCTGCTCCTGAGGCGCCGCGGTGGTGGCGCTCTTCTGCTCCGCGAGCGCTCGCGCCTCGCGCTTCTTCCGGTACAGCTCCGCCGTGCGCGCGTGCTGGCGACCGTACTGATTGTCCGACTTGGAAGAATCGAAGTTGTGAGTCCGCATCCGTGTGCCCCCTCTGATGTGGAGAGGAAGGTAGGGAGCACCCTTCAGGAGGACAGTGGGAGCGAGCGGGCGGACGAGCCCTCATTCGCCCCGAGGCTTCAGCTCAGATAGGACGGGGAGAAGTCCCGCGCGTGGACGATGGGCTGACGCCCCGCGAAACCGCCCTCCAGCTCGTGCCAGTGGGAGACCTCTGGCTCGCCGAAGCGCCAGCAGAGGTACACGGGCCGGCCGGCCTTGAGGGCATGGAAGTCCACGAGACCATCGGCGGCCTTGAGCTCCACGCCGAGCTCCTGGAACTGCTCCAGCTCGACGCGGATCTTCTCGATGAGCTCATCGCGCTCGGCCCGCAGGGGCGCCGTGCGCTCGGGTCGGGCGCCGACGTCCTGAAGGGACTCCAGCTCGCGGACGAGTGCTTGCGCGCGCGCCACCCACGGCCGCACCCGCGTGAAGGTGCGGGTGAGCAGCGGAATGAGGCGATTGGCTTCTTCCACTCCGAAGTAGCGCATGGCGGCCCGAGCTTATCGCCCTGGCCGCCGGACCTCAGCGCTTCTTCGTCGTCGCCTTGCGCGTGGCGACGTTCTTGGCGGTCTTCGCGGCGGTCTTCGCGGCGGTCTTCACGACCGAGGCCACGCCCTTCTTCGCCGCGACGGCGGCGCGCGTGAGCACCTTGCGCCCGAGGGAGCGGGCCGGGGCGGGGGGGGCGGCCTCGCTCTTGCGAGCGGGGGTCTTCTCCGCCTTCGCCGTGCCCGTCGCGCGCTTGGGCGCGGCCTGCTTGCTCACGGGCTTGGCGACCTTCTTGGCCGCGGGCTTCGCGGTGGACCTGGCCTGGGCGGGAGCCTTCGCCGCGCGCTTGCGGGCCTGGGCCTTCTGTTGATAGCGCGCCACCGTCTCGGCGTGGGCCTGCTGTCCATGGTGGGTGGACGGCAGCTGCGTGGTGGCCTGCTCCTCGTCCTTGGCCAGAGTGGTCTTGCTCTCGTCGTTGCCGAGCCGCGGGCCCGAGCCTTTAAAGACTTGAGCGGGCTGCTGAGAGCGGAAAGGTTCGAAACTGTAACTCCTACCCATGCAATGTCTCCCGGCTGGCGTACCTCTGCTGCTGCAAAGGTAGGGAGCGATCTCACGGAGGGGAATGGCCGCCCGGACAATAGCGGGCGAGCACGGATGAACCGGGCGGGCGAGCGGTCCAGGAGTGATCACTCCCAGGCGAAGTCCACCGCGCACGCGGTGAGGCCCACCTGACGCCCCGTCACCCGGGGGCCCGTGAGCCGCGCGGCGGTGAGCATCCGCGACACCGATCCGGCGAAGTAGGCCACGGGCATGGCGTTCTCATAGGAGACCCGGCCACTCCTGGGTCCGGTCCACGTGAGCGAGCAGGTGCCGTGGTCCCAGGCCATCCGGTAGGCCGTGGGCAGGCTGTCGACGAGCCGCCTGGGCTCGGTGTCCACCTGCGCGAGCAGCCTCTTGCCCGTGGCGGACTCGAGGAAGCGCGGCGCGCCGCGGTCGCCGAGCTGCTTCAGGGCCTCGTCGAAGCCCCCGTACCTGCCACTCAGCTCGTGCGCGGCGGCGTAGACGAGCTTGAGCAGCGTCCCGACGGGGTAGGAGAAGAAGGCCGTGAAGCCGAGGCCGCCGGAGGCCTCGTGGCAGCGCTTCAGGGCGTCCTCGCCCACGTCACCCTTCACCAGCTCCAGCGCGGCGTTGAAGAGGAAGCCGCGCGTGGTGTCCGTGGGCGTGAGCACGGCCAGGCGCTGCTCCAGGTCCAGCTGCTTCGCGGTTGCCTGGGACGGCGGCGCCGATGACGTGCCTGGCATTCATTCCCCTGGAGGCGTCGGTTCCTTTCTTCTTATCATGAAAGGAATTGCGCCGTCGGCCCTACAGCCCGAGGTACGCGAGCAACGCTCCCAGGTCCTTGTCGGACAACGCCTCGCGGCTGTAGGGCGGCATATTTCCACCCACGCCGAAGAAACGGCCGTGGCGCACCTTCTCGATGAACACCACGCCCGGCGACACGCCCGGGAAGAGCTCGCCGTAGTGGTGGGAGACCTCGGGGAGGATGGGCGCCAGCTCCGTCTTGCGGCCCTGCCCGGTGTGCGCCTCGCCGTGACAGTCCTGACAGGCGGAGCGGTACACGTCCGCGCCCCACTCGGCGTTGCCGCGCGGCACGTCGGTGATGTCCTTGACGAGGGTGAGG
>NZ_DASVWK010000994.1:0-6599 GCF_036389735.1 Archangium sp.
CGACGTGCACACGCACCAGCGGAGCCGCCAGCCGTTGCAGGACGTGCTCACGGCCATCCGGTACAAGACGACGCTGGGGCAGCTCGGCACGCGGCGACTGCCCAACGCGGAGCGGACGCTGAAGGGGCCGGAGGAGATGGCTCGGCTGTTCGCGGACTGCCCCGAGGCGCTGGAGCGCACGCTGGAGCTGGCGGGCCGCTGCCATGCGACGGTGGACGGGCTGCGCTACCACTTCTCGGAGGAGGATCTGCCGCCGGGACATTCGACGGCGACGTGGCTGCGCGAGCTGACGTACCAGGGGCTCCAGGTGCGCTACCCGGGAGGCGTCCCGCCCGAGGTGGTGAAGCAGATCGAGCACGAACTGAAGCTGATCGCGGCCCTGGACTTCGCGGGGTACTTCCTGGCCATCTGGGACATCGTCCGGTTCGCGCGCTCGCGGGGGATTCTGTGCCAGGGGCGAGGGAGCGCGGCGAACTCGGCGGTCTGCTACGCGCTGGGGGTGACGGCGATCGATCCGGTGCGGATGGGGCTGCTCTTCGAGCGCTTCTTGAGCATGGAGCGCAAGGAGCCGCCGGACATCGACGTGGACTTCGAGCACGAGCGGCGCGAGGAGGTGCTCCAGTACGTCTACGAGAAGCACGGACGGCACCGGGCGGGCATGGTGTGCGAGGTCATCTGCTACCGGGGACGGCTGGCGCTGCGCGAGGTGGGCAAGGCGCTCGGGTTGTCGCTGGATCAGGTGGACCGGCTGGCGAAGGTGGCGGGCTCGCACGGCGGCGAGATGGGGCTGGAGCTGCTCAAGGAGGTGGGGCTGTCGGAGGAGGACCGGCGGGTGCGGCAGACGCTCGCGCTGGCGCAGGAGATCGAGAGCTTCCCAAGGCACCTCTCCATCCACGTGGGTGGGTTCGTGATTACGCGCGAGCCGCTGGTGGAGATGATCCCGGTGGAGAACGCGGCGATGAAGGGCCGCACGGTGGTGCAATGGGAGAAGGACGACCTGGAGGCGGTGGGCGTCCTGAAGGTGGACCTGCTGGGCCTGGGGATGCTGACGGCGCTGGCGAAGTGCCTCGCGTTGATCAAGGAGCACCACGGGCGCGAGCTGTCGCTGGCCACGATTCCCGCGGAGGATCCCCAGGTCTACGACATGCTGTGCAACGCGGATTCGATCGGGGTGTTCCAGATCGAGAGCCGGGCGCAGATGAACATGCTGCCGAGGCTGAAGCCGCGCTGTTTCTACGATCTGGTGGTGGAGATCGCGCTCATCCGCCCGGGCCCCATCGTGGGGGACATGGTGCACCCGTACCTGCGGAGGCGGGAGGGCAAGGAGCCCGTGGAGTACCCGTCCGAGGACGTGCGGAAGATTCTCCAGAAAACGCTGGGGGTGCCGCTCTTCCAGGAGCAGGCGATGAAGCTGGCGATGGCGGTGGCGGGCTTCACGCCGGCGGAGGCGGACGGGCTGCGGCGGGCGTTGTCGCACAAGCGCGCGGAGGAGAGGTTGGGGCCCTTCCACCAGCGCTTCGTCGAAGGAGGCATGGCACGGGGGTACAAGCCCGAGTACGTGGACACGCTGTTCCGGCAGTTCCGCGGGTTCGCGCACTACGGCTTCCCGGAGAGTCACTCGGCGAGCTTCGCGCTGCTGGCCTACGCGTCGTCGTGGCTGAAGTGCCACTACCCGGCGGCGTTCACGGCGGCGCTGTTGAACTCGCAGCCGATGGGCTTCTACGCGCCGCACACGCTGGTGGCGGACGCGCAGCGGCACGGGGTGCAGGTGCGAGGCGTGGACGTGAACCGCTCGGGGTGGGACTGCACGCTGGAGGACGGCGGGGCACTGCGGCTGGGGCTGCGGATGGTGCGAGGCCTTCAGGAGGCGGCGGGGCGGCGGGTGGAGGCCGCGCGGCAGGGGACGCGGTACACGAGCATCGGTGAGTTGGCGCGGCGGACGCGGGCGCCCCGGCACGAGCTGGCGCGGCTTGCGCTGTCGGGGGCGCTGGGGAGCCTCAGCGGCTCGCGGCGGGACGCGCTGTGGGAGATCCAGGCGCTGGGCCCGCTGGAGGAGACGGACCTGTTCTTCGGGATGGCGATGGACGGGACGTCGGTGGCGCTGCCGCAGATGAACGTGGCGGAGCGGGTGAGCAAGGACTTCGAGACGGTGGGCGTGTCCCTGGAGAAGCACCCGCTGGAGCTGTTGCGCCCGGCGCTGCGGAAGCGGGGCGCGGTGACGGCGGCGGGGCTGGAGCGGGTGCGAGCGGGGGCTCGGGTGGCGGTGGGAGGGATGCTCATCTGCCGGCAGATGCCACCGACGGCGAAGGGGTTCTGCTTCCTGTCACTCGAGGACGAGACGGGGATCGCCAACCTGGTGGTGGCACCGGACATGTACGTGCGCTTCCGCAAGGACATCCACGGAGCGCTGTTCCTGGTGGGGCAGGGGACGCTGGAGAAGACGGGGAAGGTGCTAAACGTGAAGGTGCAGCAACTGGAGCCGATCTCCTCCGCGCTCCCGGGCTGAAGCACCGCGGTCATCCCCCGGCGAGAGCGTGGAGCTTCATGACGGTGGCCCAGTTGCGGGTGGTCGCGGCGTCGCCCAACACCCGGCCGACTGCCTCGGGCAGTTGGCTCGCGAGGATCCCCTCCGGGCACCAGATGTAGGCCGCGCGCGCACCAAGGGCCAGCACCTCCGAGCCCCAGTCCCGCCGCATCAGCGGTTCGAGCTTCGATCTATCCGCTGGGTTGCTCAAGAAGGTGACCAGGAGGCGGGAGGGTTCGGTGGCGACCTTCTGGAGTGGGTTCTCGGCGACGACGGAGGCGAGCTCCGTGGCGGTGAGTACCGTGACGCGGGAGGACACGCCCAGCTCCTGGGTGATGCCCGCCTCGATGCGGGAAGCGGCGTTGCCCTTGGCCTTGGCTGGGGCGGTGAAGACGACGTTGCCGCTGTTGAGCAGGGTCTTCACGTCGGTGTAACCGAGTCCCTCGACGAGGGCGCGCAGATCCGCCATCGCTATCCGCTTCGCGCGTCCGACGTTGATGCCGCGTAGCAACGCGACCTGTCTGCCCGCCATCGTGCCCCTCCGTTTTGGGTCCAGGACTCTACCTGAAACGTGGGCCTGGGAAGTCACGCGACGACAAGCCGGGCGCGCTGGGCGGCCGGGCGTACCCGAGCCGTGGTGCCCGCGTTGAAGGCGAGGAAGTCCTCCTCCACGCCATCGCTGAAGATGACGCCGCCCGAGGGCATCCGCGATTCCACCTCCAGCGCAGCCTCTGTGCTGACGAATCCTGCCACCATGCTCGCCGCTGAGTGCCGGCTGATGAAGGGCTCGCGCACGACGAAGGCCAGCCGGGGGTCCTCCCAGTCGAGTCGCCACGTCTGGCCCGGCACGCCCCCCGTCGTCTCCGTGAGCCCCCGTGCCAGGGTGAATACCGAGGAGAGCCAGCCGCTCGAGCCCGCTCCCGTGGAGACGATGATGCCACTGGAGGACTGGGCCTCGGCACGGCGCTCGTGGTGCAGGGTGTAGCGAGCGGAGACGTGTGTGCGGGCCCCGAGGAACAGATCATTGAACCCGAGCAGCCGCTGGCCATCGCTCAGCACCACCTCGGCGAGCGTCACCTCGCGGAAGCGGGCGTGCGCCTCCAGCACGTGGCGTACCGCCACCCGCGCTTTGTCCACGCCGAAGGGCAGCAGCACGCCATCGACGCGCTCCGGGTCCGGGTTGACGCCGACGATGGGCTGCGACCCCACGTACTTGGCCACATTGGCCACCAGGCCGTCCTGGCCCACCGTTACCACCAGCTCCTTGCCGGTGAAGAAGAAGGTGGGCACCAGCGAGCGGTCCACCTGCTGCACTGGCAGCCCGAACGCCAGCAGCTTGTGCAGTGAGTCGAGCGCCCGGCGGTAGGTGTCGTCCTCCCGCGCGTAGTCCTCGAAGTCCTGGCCGGCATGCTCCAGGTAGAAGCGGGCCTGCGAGCGCGTGTTGAAGCGCTCCACCAACTCGGCGAGGCGCGTCTTCCGGGTGACGAGGACGATCTTCTCGTACTCAGCCATGGCGCGCCTGGTTGGCCGGGCCCGAGAGCAGCGAGCGCAGCAGGTCCGGGGACACATTCAGCTCGCCGATCTTCCCCGCGTTCTCCGCCATCTCGCGGAAGGCAAGGGCGATGTTGAGCTTGGGATCGTTCCCACCGCCGGCCGCGGCCATGAGCACCTTCCAATCCATGTTGCGCACCGGGGCGAGCGTCTTCTCCAGCGCGTAGGCCTTGGCCTCGGCGGCCTTGCGCTCGTTCTCGCTCCAGCGATCCATGAAGGAGGCGCGCTGCTCCTCCACGGCGATGTCCGCGGCGATCTGCGCCTCGCGGATCCGCCGCTTGCCGGCCTCGACGGACAGCTCGGTGGCGATCTCGCTCTCCTTGATGCGCCGCTCCTGCTCCACGGCGGCGTTGCGGCGGGCGTAGATGGCCTCATCCGCGCGCCGCTGGAGGGCCTCGCGCGCCTCGGCCTCCAGGGCCCGAGCCATTTCCGGGGTGGGGCGCACCGACAGCAGCGCGAAGCCCTGCACCTCCACCCCGAGCATCCGCACGGCCTCCGTCTCGCGCAGCGCGGCGAGCACCTTGCCCTCGATGATGTTGGCGCTCACCAGCACATCGCGCAGGGGCATGGACTGGACCACCGTGCGGGCGCGCACCTGGGCCACCTGGACGAGCCGCTCCTCCAACTTCGAGGGATCTTCCGAGGCGTACTCGCCCGAGGGCTTCACCGAATAGTCGAGCAGCCCGGAGAGGAGCTTGGGGTCGGCCACGCGGTAGGTGAGCTGGCCCTGGAGGGTGACGGCCTGGAAGTCCTGGGTGATCTCGTTGAAGACGAAGGGCACGTCCGAGCTGGCGAGCGGCACGGACACCACGGTGGTGGTGGGAGCCCAATAGAAGAAGGAGAGACCCGGCCCCTCGCGCTTCACCCGACCGTCCTTGAACTGCATCACGTACGTCGTCGGCGGCGCCTTCATGTAGCGGATGGACATGGACCTTCCCCGTCGTCTTCGTGTTTTAACTACACCAACATAGTGTGCTGATGACACGTATGCAATACGGAATGGATCCGTGTGTGCCGCGCGTAACCAACCCGGCCCTCCACCAGACCCTGCGGCTTGACAGTGGACCTCTCGACAACCTGACATCAGGCCCTCGGTACACAGCAGGCCTTCACCCCGTGCGCCTCACCAGGAGAGCTGCGGTCATGTCGACTCGTCATTTGCCCTCCACGAGTGAACGGAGGGGCTCGCGTGTGGGGGCGCTGGCTCTCGTGGCGCTGGTGCTCCTGGGGGCGTGCGCTCCGGGGGCCCCCTCTCGCGGGCGTCTGATGACGTACCGCGACCAGCCGCCAACACCGCGTCAGTCCTTGGAGGCGAAGGCGGCTCGGGCCGAGGCGGGTGACGGTGCGCTCATCTTCGCCAGGCTGCCCACGGATTTCGAGCCCGTGCGAGTGGGTGTCGTGGAGTTCAATGCTGCCCTGGTGACGCTGGTTCTCGACACGCCGCTGCGAGTGGCCAGTTCCGCTCCTGTGCAGCCGGGCCCCGGGCTGGCACCGGGCTCTGGGGGTTCAGGAGGAGCGGAGTGGCAATCAGATCTGGCGCGGTCCTATGGGCTGCTTTGCGAGAGGCGCGGCACGCCGGGCGATTGCCTCACCCTGTTTGACGACGGGCCCCATCTGAAAGCTGACGACAAGCGCGCCATTGCCTTGGCGCTGGCCGTGGGCCCGGCCCTGGACGGAGTGGACGCGGAAGTGCGGTCCATGCTCGATCCGACGCGGGTGCTGGCCACCGTGAGCATCGCCATCACGGGGTACATGGCGCTGCTGCTGGCGCCGGAGCCGTTCTCGAAGGGCGTCGCCGCCGCGTTTACCGTGCTCATGTGGGGTTATCTCGGGTTCGAGTTCTTCGACCTGATCCGGGCCTATGCGCAACTCTTGGAGGATGCGGCGCGGGCTACCACCTTCGCGGAGTTGCGCGAGGTGGGTGAGCGGTTCGGCCGGGTCATCGGCCCCAACAGCGTGCGCATCCTCGTTCTGGTGGGCACGGCGGCGGTGGGCGAAACGGCGGCGTTCGTATCCAAGGCTCCGAAGCTACCGGGCTTTGGGCAAGCCTCGCGGAATGTAGAGGTCAACGCCGGCCTGCGTATGGTGGATGCGGCAACCGGATCCGAGCGAGTCATTGTCTCCGTGCCCGAGGGGTCGATCCGGGTTGTTCTGCCGATCACGACCGTTGCCATGTCGGCTCCAAGCGGTGGTGCTGGGCACTCCGCAGGCGGGAGCGGGACTCCCAAAGAGGGCAGGCTTCTTCCGAATGGCCATCGTGCATTCAAGTCCTTTGATGACTTCAAGGACTTCATGGGACCAGCGGGGGAGGGCAAGCAATGGCATCATATTGTTGAGCAGCGTGAGGCCAATTTGAAGCGATTTGGTCCCGAAGCCTTGCATAATACAGAGAATGTCATACCGCTCGACAAGAACCTCCATGCCCGAGTTAGTGCATTCTATTCATCGATTCAGAAGGAACTTACAGGGTCGAGCAAGTTGACCGATAGAATGTGGCTGGGTACGCAATCATACGAAGCTCAGC
>NZ_DASVWK010000995.1:0-36682 GCF_036389735.1 Archangium sp.
TGCCGCTCGAACTCCCGGCCGCGCTTCTTGATGCGGTAGAGCAGCACGTCCAGCCGCGCCTTCAGGAAGATGACGAGGTCCGGCCGGTTCACTCGCGGGCTGAGCGCCTCGAACACGCGGTCGTAGAGCGCCAGCTCGTGCGAGTCCAACGTCAGGCAGGCGAAGATGCGGTCCTTGGCGAACAGATAGTCGCTGACCGTCACCGAGTTGAAGAGGTCCTGCTGGACGAGCTCCTCCTGCTGCCGGAAGCGTGAGAGCAGGAAGAAGAGCTGCGTCTGGAAGGCGTACTTCTGCCGATCCTCGTAGAAGTTGGCGAGGAAGGGGTTCTCCTCGAAACGCTCGAAGATGCGCCGGGCCCCGAAACGCTCGGCGAGGATGTTGGAGAGGCTCGTCTTGCCGACGCCGATGGGCCCCTCGACCACGATGTAGCGGTTATCCATCCCCTTCGAAACCTCCGACCACTGAGAAGAGCCACGCGCCACCCTGTTGGGGGCCGGCGGCGGGGCGCGGATAACACCATGAGGTTGGCGACTCGGCAATCTTCCGGCAAGCCGGCGGCTGTCCACGCTTGACGACCCGGTGGGCGTCCACTACCAGGGATTCACGCGCGGGGCGGGACACTCGAGCGCGGAGACCGAAGGCGATGAATCGACGTCAGCGTGCGAAGACGGTCATCGAGCTGGAGCCTCGCCGGACGCCGTCCACCGAGACGGCCCAGGCCCCCGCCGCGATCGAGCCCGACCCGCTCTATGGAGTGGCCCTCCTGAAGACGGCGCTGGAGCTCAAGCGTCGGCAGGACGGCTCGCCCGAGGAGATTCTGCGCGACGTGCTCGCGCGCATGCGGCTGCCCGAGGACGAGTTCCGCGCCTGGCTGTCCCAGCAGGGCGAGCTGCTCTCGCTCATGGGCGGCGAGCGCTGAGCCACGCGGGGCGCTACCCCGCGGACACCCACGACTGGAGCGCGGTATCCACCGCGTTGCTGAGCGACTTGCAGAAGGCGTACTCGGCGCGCAGCCGCTCCACGGGAGTGGCCGCCTCGAAGCGGCGCGTCTCGAAGAAGAGCGCGTACACCACCTTGTCACCCACCTTCGAGCGGATGCCGAGGTAGTCGCCCTGCACGTCCATCTGCGGCAGCAGCATCCGCTCCAGCGAGCGGTAGACGCGCACCATGTCCCGGGTCGCCCCCACGAAGGTGTTCTCCTCCACCGCGGGAATCACATTCGGATCACCCCAGCGCAGGAGCACCCGCCCATCGGGGCGGGCGAACAGCGCGTACAACACGCCGAACCGGCGCAGTACCGGATCCAGGGCCTCCAGGGGCAGGGGTCTCATCAGTCCTCTCCGAACGGCCCCCCTTCGTTAGCACCAGGGCGGAGAGGACGCCAATTGCCGCCCCTCTCTACGGTGCGGCGACCGGCCCCAGCGCGCGCTCGATGGCGGCGAACTCCTCGGACGAGAGCGTCTCCGCGCGCCGGATCGGGTCGATGCCCGCCGTCTCCAGCGCCTTCAGCAGCTGCTCCTGCGTGCCCAGCGTCTTGTCCGACTTGAGCGAGTTGATGAGCGTCTTGCGCCGCTGCGCGAAGCCCGCCTTCACCAGACGGATGAAGCGCGCACCGTCCATCACCGGCGCCAGGGGCGTAGGGCGGCGGATCAGCCGCAGCACCGCCGAGTCCACCTTCGGCGGCGGATGGAAGCGGTGAGCGTCGACGTCGAAGAGGTTCTCGGAGGTGAAGTAGAGGCCCAGGATGGCGGTGAGCAGGCCGTAGTCGCGCCCACCGGGCTCGGCCGCGAGCCGGTCCACCACCTCTTTCTGGAGGGTGAAGACGGCGCGCGTCACGGTGGCCCGCTGCTCCAGCACCTGGAAGAGGATGGAGCTCGTCAGGTGGTACGGGAGGTTGCCCGCCACCTTCACCTCGGGGGCACCGGCCACCTTGGCGAAGTCCACCGTGGTCGCGTTACCGTCCACCACCTGCACTCCGGGGATGGCCTCCTTGCCCAGGACGGCGATCATGTCGCGGTCCTTCTCCACCGCGGTGACGCGCGCACCGGTGGCGGCGAGGAAGCGCGTGAGGTGTCCCAGGCCGGGGCCCAGCTCCACCACCGGCTCGCCCTCGCGCAGCTCCAGCGCGTCGGCGATGGCCTCCAGGATGTCCGGGTCCCCGAGGAAGTTCTGCCCCCAGCTGTGCTTGGCCCTCAGGCCATGGCGCTGGAGGATGTCACGTGGCGTATCCACTCGCGTCTCCCTTCACCTTCACATGCGCCAGGCCGGGTCCGCGGACAGACTGAAGTCGCCGCGCAGGCCCCGGCGCCAGGCCTCGTAGCCCGCCACGGCGATCATCGCGCCATTGTCCGTGCACAGCCGCACGGGCGGGAGGAACAGCTTCAGGCCGCGCTCCTCGGCGCGCTCCTGGCACAGCGAGCGCAGGCGCGAGTTGGCCGCCACGCCCCCGCACACCACCAGGCGCTCGAGGCCCAGCCGGCGCGCGGCGGCGACGAACTTCTTCGACAGCGCGTCCGCCACGGCCTCCTGGAAGGAGGCGCACAGGTCCGCCAGTGCCTGGCCCTCGGGGACGCCGTGCTTGCGCACGTGCTGGAGCACCGCCGTCTTCAGGCCGGAGAAAGACAAGTCGAAAGTGTCCGAGCCGGGCAGCGCGCGCGGGAAGCGGATGGCTTCCGGGTTCCCCTTCTGCGCGAGCTGATCGATGGGCAGCCCGCCCGGGTACGGCAGGCCGAGGATGCGCGCCGTCTTGTCATAGGCCTCGCCGGCGGCGTCGTCACGGGTGCTGCCCACCAGGCGGTAGCTGCCGTAGTCGCGCACCTCGTAGAAGCTGGTGTGGCCCCCGGAGACGACGAGCCCGAGGAAGGGGGGCTCCGGGGCGTCCTCCAGCAGCCGGATGGCGAGCAGGTGTCCCTCGAGGTGGTTGGCCCCGACGAAGGGCTTACCGGTGGCGAGGCTCAGCGACTTGGCCACCTGGAGGCCCACCAGGAGCGCGCCGATGAGACCGGGCCCGGAGGTGACGGCGATGAGGTCCACGTCATCGAGCGTCTTGCCAGCCCGGGTGAGGGCCTCGTGCAGGACGGGCATGACCTGCACCACGTGGTTGCGGCTGGCCAGCTCCGGCACCACCCCACCCCAGCGCCGGTGGATGTCCACCTGGGTGGAGACGACGTCGGAGAGCACCCGCCGGCCGTCCTCCACGAGGGCGGCGGCGGTCTCATCACAAGAAGTTTCGAGTCCGAGTACGAGCAAGGGGCATCCTCTCTACCAGGAGCCCACCGCCTCGCCTACTGCCCGAGCGTCTTGAGGGCCTCGCGCACGTCGTTGGCGTTGGAACCGGTGGGCTCCAGGAGGAGATACTGCTTGTAGGCGTCGATTGCCTTCTTCTCCTGCTGGGAGAACTGCCGGGCCATCCCCAGGTGGAACCAGACCTGGGCATTCTTGGGCTGGGCCTTGAGCACGTCCTCCAGCAGCTTGGCGGCGTCGCGGTAACCGCCCACGCTCGTGCTCTCGCCATTCACCAGGGAGAAGCCCAGGCCCGTCTTGGCCTCGTTCGAGTCCGCCTTGAGGGAGAGGGCCTTGCGGTAGGCGAAGGCCGCCTTCCCGTAGCGCTTCCCCGCCATGTGCTTCTTGCCCAGCTTCACCAGCTCGGCGTACTGGGCTTCGGGGCTCAGTTGCTGCGTCTGCGCCTGCTCGTCGTCCTTGCCGTCATCCTCGGCGGGCGGCGTACCGGTCGCGGTGACGGCGGGCTGCTCGGCCGGCTTGGGAGTCTCCGGCTTCTGCTCCGGCTGGGCCGGTGTCTCGGGGGCCTTCGCCTCCGGCTCCGGTGCCTTGGTCTCTGGCGCCTTCGCCTCGGGGGCCTTGGCCTCCGGCTCCGGTGCCTTGGCCTCTGGCGCCTTCGCCTCGGGGGCCTTGGCTTCCGGCTCCGGTGCCTTCACCTGCTCGGTGGGCGCGGGCTTCGGCCGCGGGGGTGTCTCCGAACCGCCCCGACCAAACATCACCACCGCCGCGGCCAGGACGAGCGCCACTGCGCCCACCCCGACGTAGAGGCCGGTGCGCTTCGGCTGCTGCCGCGGCTTCACCTCGCGCTCGACGGCGGCCGGCGGGCTTCGCTTGGGCTCTGGCGTCGGCTTGGGCTTCGGCGCGGGCACGGGGCTCGCCTTGGGCTCCTCCACGGGCTTGCTGGCCACGGGCTTGCTGGCCACGGGCGGAGTGGGCTTGGGCTCCGGCTTGGGCTCCTCGGTGGGCCTGGCCGCGACGGGCGGATTCTCGGCGACAGGCTCGCTCTCGGGGGCCGCGGCAACGGGCTTCAGCCCCGAGACCAGTGTCACCTCGTCGGCCGGAGTCGCGGGCTCCGGAGGCGGCACCGGCGGCATCAGGTTGGGGCCCACGGCGGCGCCACCGAAAATGGGGCCACGTGACCCGGATGCCGACGGCTCCACGGAGGCCGGCATCGAGAGCGAAGGCGCGGGCGCGCTGGAGGGCGCCGGAGCACCCGCGGGCGGCAGCTTGCGGTGAGCCGGAGCCCAGCCCGGGCCCCAACCACCGGCCGAGCCGAGGCCATCCACGTCCACACGGCTCCAGTCGAGCAGCAGGCTGCGCTGCTCCAACTCCTTGGCGCGGTGGGCCGGCGCCGGCTCCACGAGGAACGCCGAGCCCTCGGCCGTGCGCGGAGGCGCGATGATGTCCGTCTCGGGCGGCAGGTTCGGCGCGCGCCGCGACTTGGCCTCGAAGACGACGACATTGGCGAGCCGTGGCGGCTCCGCCGCGGCCACGGGCGCCACCACGGGAGGAGGCTCCGGCACCACCACGGGCAGAGGCTCCTCGTGCACGGCCAGAGGCTCCAACACGGCCAGGGGCGGAGGCTCCGGTGCGGCCACGGGCTGCGCCACCACGGGCAGGGGCGCGGGCGTCACGGCGGGACCCGGCTCCGGAGCCGGCTCGGTGGGAGCGCTCGGCGCCGGCGCGGTGTGCAGCCACTCCTCGATGCCGGGCTTGCCGCTCTGCACGGGCTCCTGCGAGACGCTGCCCAGCTCGCGGATGAGGCCCTCGAAGTACAGCTTGCTGATGATGCCCAGCGCGGCCAGATCGTCGAAGTCCGAGTCCTCCACCACCCGGCTCAGGCTGCGCTTGCCATCGAAGAGGCGCAGCAGCCCGTTGACCTCGTCCGGAATCTCCGAAAGCCGGTCCGCCAGCTGGTGGTAGTCGATCTCGAACACCGTCTCCAGCGGCGGGAGCTGCTCGAGCATGCGGCCCCACTCGTCCAGGCGGCGCATGCCCTCCATCAGCAGGCCCTGGGTGGAGACCTCGATGCGCTCGGGACGGTCGAGCGCGGTGAACTGCACCTCGAACTCACCCTCGGTGGCGTTGAGCAGGCGGTAGAAGGCGCTCTCACCCTTGAGCCGCCCCATCTCCGCGTCGATGACGCGGCCTTCCTTGAAGTAGATGGTGGCGACGCGCTCGCCCTTGATGGAGATGTTGCCCGTCTTGCGGCCGATCTCGAACGTCTGGACCAGGTCCACCACGCCCATGTCGGCCAGGTTCCCCGCGAACCCGCCCTTGGTCGTCTCCCGCCGCTCGATCTTCTCCTTGTCCGCCTTCTGGAGGATCATCGTCACGCGGGTGACGATCTCTTTGATGTAGATGGGCTTGGTCAGGTAGTCGTCGCCCCCGAGCTCCAGGCCCTTCACCTTCGCCTCGACCGCCTTCTGGTTGGTGAGGAAGACGTAGGGAATGTGCTTGAAGCGCTCGTCCGACTTGAGCGTCTTGCACAGCTCGAAGCCGTCCATCTCCGGCATCTTCGTGTCTGCGAGCACGAGGTCCGGCGGGCTGATCTGCACCTTCTCGAGCGCGTCCTTCCCGTGGATCGCGGTCGTGACGGAGAAGCCGGCCTTCTTCAGGCTGACCTCCATCACACGGAGACTCTTCGGGTCACCATCGACCAGGAGCAGGTGCTGCTTGGCCACGTTCGATTGCCTTTCGCTGCGAGCACCACGGAGAAGGGGCCCGACGCGGAGAAGCCTGGATGATCACGCCCGCTCTCCAGGCATGTCAATGGTAGAGGGGATGGGGTACTCGCCCAGCATCCGGGGAGACGGGCACTCGTCGGAGCCCATACCGGACCCTCGCCCGAGGTCCAGCCGAGCCGGCGACTTTTCCGGGAAAGCCTCGTTCCCGCCACCCCGTTGAGAGGGGGCGGGGGCTCCCGGGGCTGCCCTCAGCGGAAGAGGCCGCCCTTCTTGGGGGGCGGCGGATTCTTCTTGCGCATCTCGATGAGGCGCAGCTCCTGGTTGGCCTCGAGGTGCTTGGGGTTGGCGCGCACCGCCTCGCGGAAGTGGCGCTCGGCACGCTCCATGTCGCCCTCGACGCGCGAGATGACGCCGAGCTGGTAGTGCGCCCGATCGCAATTCGGGTCCAGCTTGAGCGCCTCCGTCATCAGTAGCTTCGCCTTGGGGGCATCGGCCTTGCGCTGGGGGTCCATGTAGATGGCCCACCCACGGGCGGCGAGGTACAGCCCCTTGGGGTCGCCACTGTAGGCGCGCTCGAAGTGGTCGACCGCGGCCGCGAAGTCCCGCTTGCGGAAGAAGACCTCGCCCATTTTGAAGAGGTCGCTCGGGTCCACTCCTCCGGAGGCCCTGACGGCGACCTGCTGCGGCTGCTGTGGCTGTTGAGGCGAGCTCCCCTTGGACCGTAGCTCCTGGAGGTAGGCCGTGCGCTTCGCGTCGTCGTAGAGGACCTCGTAGGCCTCGCGGATGGCCTCGAAGACAGTGGTCATCTTGGGCGCCAGCGCGGAGAGCGTCGGAGGCAGGCGGTCCGGGTGGAAGCGCTTGGCGAGGGCGAGGAACGCGGTCTTCACCTGCTCCCGCTTCACCTCTGGGCCGATGATGAGGCCGAGCATGGTGAAGTGGTCCCGCTTCGCCTGCACGTCGGCGTAGCGCTGCTCGATGAGCTGGGCGAGCTGCTCGTCGGCGATGCCCGGAGCCGGCGCTCCAGGAGCGGGCCGCGGGGCCGCGGGCGCTGGAGCGGCGGGAGCACCCCCTGCTGGCGCGGTCTGGGCGCCGGGGGTGCCCAGGTTCGCCATGGCATGCTGGAGCAGCCGCTGGCGGTGCGCCTTCGAGGCCTCGTCGGTGGACTCGCCCACGATGTCGCCCTCGCCGAGGGTGAGATCGTCCCAGGCCTCGGGAACATCCGAACCAGCCGTCTGGACCGCGGCGGCGACTTTGACGGGCGCGGAGACCGGGGCCGGGGCCGGGGCCGGAGAAGGCCTGGCGGCGACCTGGGGGACCTCCGCCTGGACGAGCGACTCCAGGTGGGCATCGACCTGTAGGAACGCGGCCTCGAAGGAGGCGCTCATGTCACCGGGGACCTCGACGGCCGCGTTGGCACCATCGAAGGTGACGATGCGCCAGAGGTCATCATCACCCGTGAGCCGAGGGGCATCCGGCCCCAGCCGGAGCGGCTGCATGGGCGCAGGGGCGGGGGCACTGGCGCGGGCCGCCATGTTCGGGGGAACGGTGCTCTTGGGAACGGGCGCGCTGGCAGCGGGGGAACGAAGGCCCGGGGGCACGGCGGCGCTGGACGGCGCCGGAGGCACGGCGGTGCTGGACGGCGCCGAAGGCATGACAGGAGCGGGCGAGGCGGCGACAGGTGCCGCGGGCACGGGCGCCGCTGGCATCACGAGATCGCCCCAGAAATCCTGATCCGCGCTTATCAACTCCTCCACCGGGACCTGGGGAGCGGAGCTCGCGGGCGAGACAAACGCTGGCGGGGCGGCCACCGGAGCAGCGGGCGCCGTCGAGGTGGGGACCTCATTGAGGAGCCATTCCTCGGGAGGAACGGCACCGGCACGCCGCATGGCCTCCTGCATGTCCTGCATCAATGCGGTGTTGGCCTGTTCACGTGCGAGTCGGAGCGCGGCCGTGTCTTCCTGCACGGGCAGCTCCGTGCTGCTCGGGCTCCCAGCCAACTCCATCGACTCCGGGGTGGGCTCCTGGCCACTCGGAGCCGTGGCCAGCTCCAGCTCGCCAGAGTCCCCGGAAGCATTGCCCGGGAATGCGTCGAACCAGACCTCGGAGGCGGGCGCGACCTCCGCGAGCGAGGGTTCGACCTGCGCCCCGGGGGTCGTACTCCCGGCGACGGGTGTACCGGTGAACTCACTGACCTCGAACGAGTTCGCGGACTCCGGAGAATCGATCGGCGCCGTGGTGAGGATCAACTCCCCATTCTGGAGCTCGGCGGTCTCGGCGAGGAACGCCACGTCCGAGAGCTGGGACAGCTCAGCGGGGACCCGCTGCTCGGCGAGGCGCTGCGCCTCCGCGAGACGCGCCTCCTCGGCCCGGCGAGCCGCCTCCGCGAAACGAGCCTCTTCGGCGAGCCGAGCCTCTTCCGCGACGCGGGCCTCTTCCGCCAGCCGCGCCTCCTCGGCACGCCGGTTCTCCTCCGCGAGACGCGCGGCTTCGGCGCGACGCGCCTCCTCGGCGAGACGAGCAGCCTCGGCACGGAGGGTCTCTTCCGCGAGACGCGCCTCTTCCGCCAAACGAGCCTCTTCCGCCAGACGAGCCTCTTCAGCTCGACGCGCCGCCTCGGCCAGTCGGGCCTCTTCCGCTAGGCGAGCCTCTTCAGCCAACCTGGCTTCTTCGGCGAGGCGAGCCTCCTCTTCCGCTCGGAGACGCGCCTCTTCAGCCAGTCGAGCTTCCTCAGCGAGGCGGGCCTCCTCGGCACGACGAGCTTCCTCGGCCAGGCGCACCTCTTCAGCCAACCTCGCTTCCTCCGCGCGACGTACCTCTTCCTCGGCAGCCCGACGTGCCTCCTCGGCAAGACGGGCCTCTTCGGCCAGCCGAGCCTCCTCGGCAAGACGGGCCTCTTCGGCCAGCCGAGCCTCTTCGGCAAGACGAGCCTCTTCGGCCAGCCGAGCCTCTTCGGCAGCCCGGCGCGCCTCCTCCGCTAGCCGCAACTCCTCAGCGAGCCGAGCCTCTTCCGCCAGCCGCGCTTCCTCGGCGAGCCGAGCCTCTTCCGCCAGCCGCGCTTCCTCGGCCCTACGCCGGGTCTCTTCGGCTAGACGAGCCTCTTCAGCCAAGCGCGCCTCTTCGGCGAGTCGCGCTTCTTCAACACGACGAGCTTCTTCCTCCGCCAGACGCTGTGCTTCCTCTTCTGCGAGCCTCCGAGCCTCTTCCGCCAGCCGGGCCTCTTCGGCGAGGCGGGCTTCCTCAGCCAGCCGAGCCTCTTCTTCAGCCCGACGGCGCGCCTCTTCCGCCAGCCGGGCCTCTTCGGCGAGGCGGGCTTCCTCGGCCAGCCGAGCCTCTTCAGCCAAGCGAGCCTCTTCAGCCAGCCGTGCCTCTTCCGCGAGGCGGGCTTCCTCGGCCAGCCGTACCTCTTCTTCAGCCCGACGTCGGGCCTCTTCAGCGAGACGGGCCTCTTCGGCCAGCCGCGCTTCTTCGGCTAGCCGAGCCTCCTCCGCTAGGCGGGCCTCTTCTTCGGCCCTACGACGCGCCTCTTCGGCGAGACGTGCCTCTTCAGCCAGCCGAGCCTCTTCAGCTAGCCGGGCCTCTTCTTCGGCCCTACGACGCGCCTCTTCCGCCAGCCGGGCCTCTTCGACCAACCGAGCCTCTTCTTCGGCCCTACGACGCACCTCTTCAGCCAGCCGAGCCTCTTCAGCCAGCCGGGCCTCTTCGGCGAGACGCGCCTCTTCAGCCAGCCGAGCCTCTTCGGCCAGCCGGGCCTCTTCGGCCAGCCGGGCCTCTTCGGCTAGCCGGGCCTCTTCCGCCAGCCGGGCCTCTTCTTCGGCCCTACGACGAGCCTCTTCGGCGAGACGGGCCTCTTCAGCGAGACGAGCCTCTTCAGCCAGACGAGCCTCTTCCACCGCTCGACGCCGGGCCTCTTCAGCGAGACGGGCCTCTTCAGCCAGACGAGCCTCTTCGGCGAGACGAGCCTCTTCCTCCGCTCGACGCCGGGCCTCTTCCGCGAGACGAGCCTCTTCCTCCGCTCGACGCCGAGCCTCTTCGGCCAGCCGCGCCTCTTCCGCCAGCCGGGCCTCCTCTTCCGCCCGGCGCCGGGCCTCCTCCGCCTCCCGTGCCCGCTCGCGAGCCTCCCAGGCCTCGATGCTCAGCGACTCGACGAAGCCCTCGCGCTCGAGGACGTGGAGCAGCACCTCCTGGGCGGGTGTCAGCGACTCCAGCTTCTGGAAGTCCCCCAGCGTCGCGAGGAAAGCCGTCTCCTCCTCGCCGGCCACCCACGGGGCGCACGCCGCCACGTTGGCGCAGCGGTACATGCGCACCACGGGAGCCTCGGAGCGCGCGGGCTCGAGGGCGGCGCGGACAACACGCGTCCCCGCGATGGGGCGGAACATCTCCTCCACCCCACCCTCCTCGAAGGCGGCGCGCTCGGCGAGCTCACTCAACCGCCTCACCTGGGCGAGCACCTGCTGCTCCGCCACCTCCCGCGGCGCCAGCCCGAGTTCCTCCAGCAGATCTTCGTCCGGGGCCCCCGCGCTACCCCGGGCCCACAGCGCATCCAGCAATTCCGCGTGGATGCGTCCGGACTGCATCAGCGCCTGGACCGGCGTCTGGAAGCCGAAGCCGAGCCGCGTCCCCACCAGGTCTCCTCCCTGGAGGAACAGGAGCGCTTCACGCCCACCGGCGTGCAGCAGGAGCCGGCCGGTGGCTCGGGACTTGTGGGCGGAGTACAGCGTTTCGGCGACCTGCGAGGGGGGCATGCGGCCCCCAGTGTAGTCCGTCCGCCCCTCCCCTCAACTAGACGAGCCCGCTTGCCCGCCCGGCGCCCCCAACTGCACCTGGCGAAGGGCCTCGTAGGCGGCGATGCCCACGGCGGTGGACAGGTTCAGGCTGCGGCGCTCGGAGAGCATGGGGATGGTGACGGGCGTGCCCGAGCCCCCCGCCAGAATGTCCGGGGCCAGCCCCTGGGTCTCCGAGCCAAAAACGAGGTGGTCTCCCTCCTCGAAGCGGGCGGCATACAGGGATGTCGCGGTACGGGCGGAGAACATCCAGCGCCTGGCCGAGGGCCACTCGGCCAGGTAGGCGTCATAGTCCGGGTAGAGCTTCAGGAAGACCTTGTCCCAGTAGTCCAGCCCGGCGCGCTTGAGGTCGCGGTCGGCGATGGAGAACCCCAAGGGCTCCACGAGGATGAGGCGGCAGCCGGTGACGGCGCACAGGCGGGCGATGTTGCCGGTATTGGGGGGAATCTGGGGGGAGACGAGGACGAGGTGGAAGGGGCGCGCCAGGGGCTGGAGCATTGGGGTAGAACGCGCGACATGCGCCTGAGGGTGAACAACGAGACACGGGGCCGCCTGCTGGCGGACCGCGCCGAGCGGGCCACGAGCTTCGTGGACCGGTTCGTGGGGCTGATGGGCCGGCGTTCGCTGGCCTTTGGCGAGGGGATGCACATCGAGCCCTGTAATTCCATCCATACCTTCTTCATGCGCATCCCCATCGATGTGGTCTTCCTCGACTCCGGCGGGGTGATCGTCAAGCAGTTCTCGGCCCTGCCCCCCTGGAGGGCGACCTCGGTGTACTTCCAGGCGAAGTCGGTGCTGGAACTCCCCGCCGGGACCCTCCAGGCAAGCGGCACCCTGGAGGGCGACCGGCTCGTGTTCGAGCCGGTCCCTTGAACCCCCACGGACCGAGAGGGGGCCCCCTTCCGGCCTTCAGGGGTTTTGACCCCCCTCGCGGCGCTTTGTTAACCTGCCCATCCGTCCACGGCCCCCCTTGGACACGTTGGAGACTCCCCGAGATGCGCATCGAGGTTGCTGGTTACACCCACGTCGGGATGAAGCGGAACCACAATGAGGACAACTACCTCATTCTGCCCGACGAGCATCTGTGCTGTGTCGCCGACGGGATGGGCGGCCATGCCTCCGGGGAGATCGCCTCGAAGATCGCCGTGGACGAGCTGGCCGAGTTCTTCCGGATGACGTCGAGCGACCAGGAAGCCACCTGGCCGTTCAAGATGGACAAGACGCGCAACTACGACGAGAACCGGCTGGCGACGGGCATCAAGTTGGCCAACAAGAGCATCTTCGACAAGGCCTGCAGCGACCTGAAGTTCAAGGGCATGGGGACGACGATCGTCTCGCTGCACTTCACCAACAACATGGCGTACGTGGCGCACGTGGGCGACAGCCGCGTGTACTACTTCCGCCAGGGCGTGTTGTATCAGGTCACCGAGGACCACTCGCTGCTCAACGACTACCTCAAGGCGAAGAAGCTCACGCAGGAGGAGATCGAGAACTTCCCGCACAAGAACGTCATCGTCCGGGCCCTGGGGATGAAGGACACGGTGCAGGTGGACGTGACGCGGGTGGAGGCGCAGGAGGGGGACGTCTTCCTGCTGTGCTCGGACGGGCTGTCGGGCATGGTGCCGGACCCGCAGATGCAGGAGCTGCTGGGGCGCACCTCGGAGTTGGAGAAGGCCTGCTCGCAGCTCATCGACGCGGCGAACGCCGCGGGCGGCAACGACAACGTCACCTGCGTGCTGGCGCGCTTCCACGCCGACTGACGAGGGCCCCGGGTTCTACCCCTGGAGCGGGGCGGGCACGCGGTGTGCGCCCCAAGCCACCACGTCCACGAGCTCCTCACCGGGAGCCACCTCGGTGCCCTCGAGGATGGCGCAACGCTCGAGCCGAGCGCCGGCGCCCACGCGGACTTGAGCGCCCACGGACACCGAGGCGCCGACGCGGACCCCCTCGGCCAGGGAGCACCCCGCGTCGAAGTGAGCCGGTCCCGTCACCTGGGCGCCACCGAGGCGCGCCGTGGGGTGGACCCAGGAGTTTCCCTGCCCGCGAGTGCCCAACCCCTCCAGGGTCACCTGCCCGGAGAGCACATCGCGCACGGTGGACAGGTAGCGCGAGGGGGTGCCCAGATCGGACCAGTACGCGCGCACCACCTCGCCGCGCACCGTGAGGCCCGCCTCCATCATCCGCACGTAGACGTCGCGGTTGATGTCCTCGGGGCCCTCGGGGGTCATGAAGTCGAAGACGCGCGGGGAGATGATGTGAACCCCCGTGAAGTGCCAGGGGGTGAGCCCCTCGCCACCGGGCCCGAAGCGGGCGATGCGGCGCACGCGGCGCTCCGCGTCCATCTCCACCGAGGCGTACTTCTCGCTCTCGGGCATGGGCATGAGCAGCATGGTGGCCGCGGCGCCCGAGGCCCGGTGCGCCGCCACCACGGGGCGCAGATCCACCGGGAAGAGGATGTCGCCGTTGAAGACGATGAAGTCGTCGTCGGCGAGGAAGTCGCGCAGGCCGCGGATGCCGCCGCCCGTGCCCTGGATGACGGGCTCGTGCACCACGTGCACCGGCAGGCCCGCGCGAGCGCACTCGGCGCGGGCGGTGGCGGCCATGACGTCCGGCAGGTGGTGGGTGTTGATGCCCACCCCCTGCACGCCGGCCGCCCGCAGCACCGCCAGGTGGTAGCGGAAGAGGGGCTGCCCGAGGAACGGCATGGCTGGCTTGGGCCAGCGCTCGGTGAACGGACGCAGGCGCGTACCCAGCCCCGCGCAGAGGACCATCGCCTTCATGTGCGGCCCCTCCCCTTTCCCTGTCAGCCCAGCTCGGGCACGTACTTCGCCACCAGCTTCTGCAGCCCGCTCATCTCCGGTCGACCCTTGAAGGCGTCGCGCACGTAGCGCAGCGAGGCCGGGATGGACACCAGGAAGCCCGGGTTGCCCTTCACGCGGTTGATGAACTCGAAGCGGCCCGCGTCCTTCAGCTTGCGCTGGATGGTGAGCAGATCGAAGAAGGCCTTGAAGGCCTTGGGCTCGATGCGCTCGCCCGTCAGTTCGGCGAAGGTGGCGATGTAGCGGTCCAGCATGGTGTCCACGAAGGCGCGATCCAGCTCCACGTAGCTGTCGCGCAGCAGCGCCACCAGGTCGTACTGGCGAGGGCCCTGGAGCGCGTCCTGGAAGTCGATGACCACCAGCTCGCCGTCCTTCACCATGATGTTGCGGCTCTGGTAGTCGCGGTGGGTGAAACCCCGGGGAGCGGCGGCCAGCTGCTTCGCGATGTCGCGGAAGATGCGGTCCAGCTCGGCGCGCTCGGTGTCGGTGGGCTTCTTGCCACTCCACACCTCGAGGCCCCACTCGCGGAAGTGGTGCAGCTCCCAGTCGTAGAGGTCCTCGTCGAAGGCGCGGGTGAAGGCGAGGCACTCCGGGTCCGGCTGGCGCTCGGCCTGGGCACGCATGCGGGCCAGCAGGTCCACCGCGCGGGTGTAGAGGGCCTGGTTGTTCTTGCCGCCCTCGAGCGCCGCCTCGAAGGTCTGGTCGCTCAAGTCCTCGAGCACCATCATCCCCGCCGGCTCGTCATAGAGGAGGATGCGCGGCACGCGGATGCCCAGCCGGTCCAGGTAGCGGTGCACGTTGACGAAGGGCAGCTCCTTGGGCGGCTCACCCTTGGAGGCCTCCTCGCTCTTCTTCGAGGCGTCCGGCGGCATCACCATGACCACCCAGCTGTCGGAGCCGGTGCCCACACGGTAGTACGAGCGGTTGCTCGCATCGCCCTTGAGCTTCTTGATGGGGGCCTGGGGAACGGGGCGGCCGATGGCCTTCCCCACCTGGTCGCGCAGCGCGGCCTCGAGTTCCATAAGTGAACGCTTCTCCCGGAGTCGTGAGAGGAAGGCGGGAGTATGGGTGCGGGGGGAAGCCGGGTCAAAGCTCCAGTGCGGGTGTGTTTCACGACCGGTTGTATCCCCGACATGCGGGGCCGGGGCCCGGGTGGCTGGCCACTGGACTGGCCTCGGGTTGTGCCGCGCTGTGTCGGAAGGACACGGGGTACGAGGGTGTTCTTCTCAGAGGGGGGGCAAGCAGCCGGCCAAGGTCGACCGGCACCACCGGGGCGGCTATAAGGGCGCCGGTTTCTCCCTCCTCACGAGAGCTCCCGATGGAAATCCACGACAGCATTCTTTCCGCGATCGGCCACACGCCGCTGGTCAAACTCAACCGCCTGGTCGGCCCCAACGACGCGACCGTGCTGGTCAAGTGCGAGTTCATGAACCCGGGCGCGTCGATCAAGGACCGCATGGCCCTCTACATCATCGAGAAGGCCGAGAAGGAGGGGAAGCTCAAGCCTGGTGGCACCATCGTGGAGAACACGAGCGGCAACACGGGCATGGGCGTGGCGCTGGCGGCGGCGGTGAAGGGCTACAAGTGCATCTTCACCATGCCGGACAAGATGTCGCTGGAGAAGATCAACCGCCTCAAGGCGCTGGGCGCGCAGGTGGTGGTGACGCCGACGAACGTGCCGGCGGAGGATCCGCGCAGCTACTACGAGACGGCCAAGCGCATCCACCGGGAGACCCCGGGCGCGTTCATGCTCAACCAGTACCACAACCCGGACAACATCGAGGCGCACTACAAGCTGACGGGTCCGGAGATCTACGAGCAGACGGACGGGAAGATCGACTACTTCGTGTCGGGCCTGGGCACGGGCGGCACGATGAGCGGTGCGGGCAAGTTCCTGAAGGAGAAGATTCCGGGCCTGAAGAACGTGGGCGTGGACCCGGAGGGCTCGGTGTACGAGGGCTACTTCAAGACGGGCAAGCTGACCGAGCCGCACGTGTACAAGGTCGAGGGCATCGGCGAGGACATGCTGTGCGGTGCCATGAACTTCAAGGTGGTGGACGACATCCGGCAGGTGGATGACCGCCAGAGCTTCGTGGCGGCGCGGCGGCTGGCGCGCGAGGAGGGCATCTTCGCGGGTGGCTCGGCGGGCGCGGCGGTGCACGTGGCGGTGCAGCTGGCCAAGGAAGTGGGCAAGGGCAAGACGATCGTCGTCGTGCTGCCCGACACGGGCATGAGCTACATCAGCAAGTTCCACTCGGACGAGTGGATGCGCGACAACGGCTTCATGGAGGAGAAGGGCGCGGGCACGGTGCGCGACCTGCTCGGCGGCAAGCGCGAGGTGGTGACGGCGCGCAAGGGCCAGAAGGTGGACCAGGTGGTGGAGACGATGCGCCAGCTGGGCATCAGCCAGATGCCGGTGCTGAGCGAGGAGGGCCGTGCGGTGGGGATGATCCACGAGTACGACCTGCTCAACGCGCTGGTGGCGAGCAAGGTGAAGTTCGCGGACACCATCGACGCCATCGTGGCGCCGCTGCAGGGCGTGGTGTCGCCGGAGACGAGCCTCAACCGGCTGCGCGAGGTGTTCAACCAGGACAAGGTGGCGGTGGTGAAGGAGGGCGAGAAGGTCCTGGCCGTGGTGACGAAGATCGACCTGATCGAGCACATGCACCGCACCGCGGCGTAGCTCCACCCAACCCCCTCCCCTCTCCCACCGGGCGAGGGACGGGGTGAGGGTATCGAGGGCCTCGGGTTCCCCGGAACCTGGGGCCCTTCGTTTTTGGCGGGGACAAGGTGAGACGCATGGATGACGTGGACGTGAACGACCCGGCCGTGAAGGAGGCCGTGCAGAAGGCCTGCGTGGACGTGGGCCTGCCCCTCGTCTACCGGTCGCTGATCAGCCAGATGCTGCGGACCCCTTCCTCGGAGTGGCCGGCCTGCTGCGGCGAGGGCTGCTACCCGTGCCAGGAGACGCTGGCGGACGCGGTGCACTACACCCTGAAGTTGCTCGGCCGGCCGCTCCCGAGCTAGCTCGTCCGGGGTGGAGCGGACCAACCACCGGTTGGGATATGCTCCGCGCACGCACCCACGGTGCACCCCTGACCATGCCTCACTCGCGCCTCCGTTCGCTGCCCGCGCTCCTCGCGGCCCTCACCCTTCTGTCCTGCGCCGGTCCGCGCATCGAGTCGCAGACCCTCCAGCCGCCGCCTCCCGCGGCCAACGGTGGGCGCCCGGTGTCGGATCCGCCTCCCTCGCGCATCATCATCCACGCCACCATCTTCCGGGAGGCCCTCACCAAGAAGATGGCCGAGAGCCTCCCTCGCACGGGCGAGGGCGATGCCCAGCTCTTCGCCGGCCAGACGATCCACTACACCTGGCAGCGCGAGCCGGTGTCGCTCAAGTTCGATCGCGGTCGCGTCGTGGTGGGGGTCAAGGTCAACGGTCGCTTCAACATGATGGGCGCGCGCGAGATGCCCATCGCCATCACCATCGCCGGCGAGCCCGTCATGACGGCGGACTTCAAGGCGCTGCTCCAGTCCACCGAGGTGCAGGTGGTGGCCTCCGGCCCGGTGGATGCCGTCAACCGCGGCATCGAGGCCAAGCTGCACGAGCTCATCACCCAGACGCTCGACACGTTCCGCTTCGACGTGCGCCCGCTGGTGGCCAGCGCCTTCGCCCGCCTCGCCCGCCCCATCGAGATTCCCGTGGGCGGCGGCCAGTTCGCCTGCGCCGAGCTGAAGATCACCAACCTGGAGGCCGCTCCCACCGTGCTCGCCGACGGCATGGAGAAGGCCCTCGGCATCGTCGTGATGCCCTCGGTGACGCTGCCCTGCACCCCCGTCGCCAGCCTCACCGCCAGCGCCCAGACCACCGACGGTGGCACCCCGCCCGTCTCCGATGCAGGCCCCCAGGTGGCCAGCGCCGATGCTGGCGTCCCCGCCTCCGACGCCTCCCACTTCGCCAGCTACACCCCCGGCCCCATGGGCGTCGCTCCAGGCGCGGATGGCGGCTCCTCGGGCTCCGACGCCGGCACGCAGGTCGCCACCGAGAGCGGGACAGCCGTGGCGATGCCCTTGCTCCAAAACGTCTCCACCCTGCCCTCCGGCCCCTTCAAGGTGCTCATCCCCGTGGCGGCCCGTTACGAGGAGCTCTCCAAGGCGCTCGAGGCCTCCATGAACGGACGCCTCTTCTTCTCCGAGTGCAACCCGGAGCTCTACATGGAGAACCCCCAGGTCTACCCGTCGGATGACACGGTGGTCATCAAGATGAACCTGGGGGGCAAGGCCAAGGTGGGCGACTACTCCATCCCCGTGGGCGGCGAACTCTTCTTCGCCGGCCACCCCCATGTGCTGGACAACCAGCTCTCCGTCCCCGACCTGGAGATCACCCCCGGGACGGCCAGCGAGCTGGTGAAGCTCAAGTTCGCCCTGGACTACCGCTCCATCCGCGAGCAGGCCCGGCAGGCACTCCGGGTGGATGTCTCCGAGCGGCTCGCGGCGGTGAAGGACAAGATGTCCACCGAGCTGTCCTTCTCCGAGGACCTGGGCTGCGTGCGCGGCCAGGTGCTGCGCTCCGAGGTGAAGGGCGTCTACCCCCACCCGTCCTTCCTCCGCATCTACGTGGAGGTGGACGCCCAGGTGGGCCTCTACCTGCCTTGCAAGAAGTAGCGTCCGCGAGGAAACACGAAGGGCCTCCGCTCCAGGGTACGAGCGTGAGGCCCTCGTCATTGGGGGTAGCCTCTCACGCGGGCAGGGCAGCGCGAGGGGACGACCCATGAAGTCAGTAGCCCTGACAAAGTTGCTGGTCCTTCTGACTGTTGTGGCAGTGGCCAGCCCCGGATGCGCCCACATCCAACCGCCAGAGCGCAAGGTCTATGTCATTTCCACCAACGTCAGCGGAATTGACTTCAGCGATGCACGCGCAATTGGCGGCGCTGGCGCCGACGCCTACTGCAACGAGTTACAGAAGCAGTGTTTCACGACATGCTGGAGACGAAAGCCCGAGCATTCAACCATCCCCAAGCACTCCGAAAAGCACCACAAGCACTGCACGGAGAAGTGCCTCAAGGTGTTCATGGATTGTGTCAAGGAGCAGGAGGAGAAAGCCTGGTGCCAACATGGCCTACATTCCAGACTTCGATTTGGATGACATCGTCGGGATCCTGACGTCCGTCAGCGAGAGTCGTATGGAGGGCTCGAAAGCGAAGGATGCAATCGAACTGGCCCAGTTCGCGCTGCTCTACACCCGCCACATCCGGAAACAGGACGACTTCATCCGGTACTACAAGGAGTTTTTCGACCCCTCGTTCAAGATCAAGATCGCTCAAGAGTTCGCGACGCGCGAAGAGGCGAACGCATGGCTTGCCAGCGGAAAGGCCAACGAGGCCGAGCATGTCAAAATCGCCGGCAAGGGTTTCCTGGTCGCTCGAGTGCCCGGAAGGCTGACATTGATTGACTGCCCCCTTCCGGAAGAGTTGGAAACGGACTCCGAGGAGTAACGCAAAGGGCCTCCGCTCCGGTGCTCTGGAGCAGGAGGCCCTCGTTGCTTCAGCGGATGACGCTCAAGCCACTTCGAGCGCCTGCTTCAGGTCGTCCACCAGGTCCTGCGCGTCCTCGATGCCCACCGACAGGCGGATGAAACCGTCGGTGATGCCCAGTTGCTCGCGCGTCTCCTTGGGCACGGACGCGTGGGTCATGATGGCCGGGTGCTCGATGAGGGACTCGACGCCACCGAGCGACTCGGCGCAGGCGAAGATCTTCACCGTCTTGAGGAACTTGCGCGCCGACTCCAGGCCGCCCTTGATGTCGAACGTCACCATGCCGCCGAAGCCCTTCATCTGCTTGCGGGCCAGCGCGTGCTGCGGGTGGCTCTCCAGGCCCGGGTAGGTGGCCTTCACCACCTTGGGGTGTGAGGCGAGGAACTGGGCCACCTTCATCGCGTTCTGCGCGTGGCGCTCCATGCGCACGCCGAGCGTCTTCACGCCGCGCAGCACCAGGAAGCTGTCCATGGGGCCCGGCACGCCGCCCACCGCGTTCTGGAGGAAGTACATCTTCTGCGCCAGCTCGTCCTTGCTCGTGCAGGCGAAGCCGCCCACCACGTCGCTGTGGCCGTTGATGTACTTGGTGGTGGAGTGCGTCACCACGTCGAAGCCCAGCTCCAGCGGGCGCTGGAAGTACGGGCTCATGAAGGTGTTGTCACACACCGAGAGGATGCCCCGCTTCTTCGCCGTCTCCGCGATGCGCGGCAGGTCGATGAGCTTGAGCATCGGGTTGGTGGGCGACTCCACCCACACCATCTTCGTCTTCGGGGTGATGGCCTTCTCGAAGCTGTCCGGGTTGGACAGGTCCACGAAGGAGAAGTTCAGCCCGTGGCGCTTGAAGACCTTGTCGAAGATGCGGAAGGTGCCGCCGTACACGTCATCGGACACGACGACGTGGTCCCCGGCCTCCAGCAGGTGCATCAGCATGTCCGTCGCGGCCAGACCCGAGGCGAACGCGAGGCCGTACTTCGCGCCCTCGAGGGCCGCCAGGCAGTCCTGGAGCGCGTTGCGGGTGGGGTTCTGCGTCCGGCTGTACTCGTAGCCCTTGTGCTCACCAGGGCCCGCCTGGACGTAGGTCGAGGTCATGTAGACCGGCGTCATGATGGCGCCGGTGGTCGGATCCGGCTCCTGGCCGGCATGGATGGCGAGGGTGTCGAAGCGCATGGCGGGGGCGTATCACACCCGCTGGATGCCGGGAATGCTTGCCGGGCGCCGGGGACTCGGGGAAGAGGGGTCGGAGGTTGTACGCAAGAGGACAGGGCGGCCATGACGACAGCGGACCAGGGCTCGGGGACGGCGGGAGGGATGTTCGAGAACCGGCTGCGCAAGAACGCGCGGCACTTCCGCAAGTGGGCCAAGGCCCGCGGGCTGACCGCCTTCCGCGTCTATGACCGGGACGTCCCCGAGTACTCCTACGCGGTGGACCTCTACGGGGACCGGGCACACGTGGTGGAGTACCCGCGCCGACGGGCGGTGAAGGCCGGCGGCCTGGAGGAGCAGCGGGCCGAGGTGCTGGCGGCGGTGACGGCGGTGCTGGAGGTGCCCCCGGAGCATGTCCATGTGAAGACGCACCTGCCCCAGCCGTGGGGCCGCTCGCAATACGGCCGGGTAGGCCAGGGCACCGAGCGCCTCGTGGTGGAGGAGCAGGGGCTGAAGTTCTGGGTGAACCTCGGCGACTACCTGGACACCGGCCTCTTCATGGACCACCGGCTGACGCGTGCCCGGGTGCGTGAGGAGGCCAGGGGCAGGAGCTTCCTCAACCTCTTCTGCTACACGGGCGCCTTCACCGTGTACGCCGCCGCGGGCGGGGCCTCGCGCACCCAGAGCGTGGACCTGTCCAACACCTATCTCGACTGGGCCGAGGAGAACCTCGCCCTCAACGGGTTGTCGGATCCGCGCCACACCCTGCTGCGCGCGGATGCCCTCGCCTGGGTGCTGGCCCAGAGCAAGGCGCCCGAGGAGCTCTTCGACCTCATCGTGTGCGATCCGCCCTCCTTCTCCACCTCGAAGAAGATGCAGGGCTCCTTCAACGTGCAGAGGGATCATGTGCGGATGCTGGAGGCCCTCCGGGAGCTGCTCAACCCCGGCGGCGTCCTCTACTTCTCCACCAACTTCCTGGGCTTCGAGCTGAAGGACTCCGCCGTGCGCGACTACGAGGGGGTGGAGGAGCTCACGCCCGACTCCATCCCCGAGGACTTCCGGCGCAAGGAGATCCACCGCTGCTGGCGCCTGGTGGCTCCTCGCGACGGACGCCGCTGAGCCGCTAGATGCGGCAGTACCCGTCGACGCAGAGTTCGCCGGAGGGGCAGTCGCAGCTCACGGTGCACGCCTTGTTGCTGCTCGGCGTGTCCGACGGCATGCAGTAGCCCACCTTGCACACGGAGCCGCTGGGGCACCCCGTGCTCGAGGTGCAGGGCGGGCGGCACGCGCCGTCCACGCAGTCATTGCCGGCGGAGCACTGCGAGGCGGTGGTGCAGGTGGGGGTGGAGGGCGGACGCGGGCGGCACAGGCCACTCGAGCACAGCTCCGTGGAGGCGCACTGGCTGTCGGAGTCGCAGCCACGGACGCAGGCGCTGTTGATGCAGTAGTTGCCCGTGCCGCAGTCGGAGTTGCGCGAGCAGCTGCTCGGGGTGCCCGCATCGGCCGGCGGCGGGGGAGGAGGAGGCGGCGTGCCCGCGTCCGAGGGAGGCGGCTGCGGGCAGGTGGTGCCACCGTCCGCCGGAGGAGGCGGCGGCCTCGTGCCACCATCCGACGGCTTCGTGCCACCGTCCGAGGTGTTCGACTTCACGCGGCAGTAAGAGCCATCGCAGTAGGACCCGGAGCCGCAGTCCGCGTCGCGCGAGCAGCGCTTGTTGCACAGCCCGTTGACGCAGGTGCTGCCGGAGCCACAGTCCCGGGAGGTGCTGCAGGACGTCGCGTCCACGGGAATGTCCTGACACGCCCCGCGCATGCAGTGCTGGTTGAAGTGACAGTCGGACGCCTCGACACACGAGTGGTACTCGTCCTCGCACCAGTCACCATGACCCTCGGTGCTGATGATGCATCCGGAGACGAGGCCCACGACGAGCGCGAGCAGGGAGGGCAACAACGCGGATCCGCGGGGGAGAACATTCGACATGAGGCACTCCGTGGGGCCGCCGGCCACTGACCCCGAGGTTCGGAGAGCTTGCTCTCCAGTGCCCTCGGAATTGATCAAAGAATTTCTCGGCCTCCCCAGGAATCGGGCGCCGCGACTGCTTCTAGACGTCCGGTGATTCCGCTTTGTTGTTCACCGGGAAGTCCTTCTGATCATTTCGTAACGTGCTCGCTCCTGCCTTGAGCGCCGGCCTGAAAGAGGGAGGCCTCCGCGTCCCGTGGTAGACCGGGGCCATGCTTTCCGCCCTCTCCGTCCTCGCCCTGCTGCTCGCCGCGGATGGGACACCGGCCCCGAAGGAGTCCCCGGTCGAGGTCACCGCGCTCGCGGTGGACGTGGACTTCCTCTGCCCCACCCGGACCACCCAGAGCCTCATCCTCCTCCCCAAGTCCCACGGCCAGCTCGACGTGCCCGCGAGCTGTCCCCAGGCCGGCGCCGACTGGCGCTTGAGCGTCGACTGCACTCCCAAGCGCTGCTCGGGCTACATCCGCGCCACCGAGGGCGCCATCGCCCTCGTCCAGGGCTCGCGCCAGCAGCTCACCGTGAAGCCCATCGCCGAGCAGCACCCGCCCACCCTGGACCTCATCCTCCTGCGCATCACCGGCGAGCACACCCTCCAGTTGGAGACGCCGGTGGAGCACCAGCCCCCGGTGCAGCTCCTCCTCCAGCTCCCCGCCGTCACCGGGCTCTACACCCTCTCGCCCTCGCAGCGGGCCTCGGTGGACTTCGAGAGCCAGGGCAAGCGCGTGACGTTCCAGGCCCTCGTCTCCCGGACCGATGACACGCACGTCCGCCTCCAGCTCTGGAACGCCAGGAACGAGCCGCTCCTCGATGAGACGCTCAAGCTGGATGAGACCCGTGAACTCGACTGCAAGCGTCTGGAAGGATTCTGCGCGGGCTCGGTGAAGCTCTGGGTGCGCGAGTACCAGCGCGTCCTCTAAGTGTGCCCGTCCTCATCGGTGAACTCGGCGTCCACCTCGTCCCCTGGCCGGCGCTCGATTCGCGGCCGTGAGGGACGTTGGGTGAAGGGCCCGTCCCGAGGAGGTGCTCCGAACGGGCCTCCCATGTTCATCGTGGTGACACGCAGCGTGCCCGCCGCGACCTTCCGCTCCAGCCTCCGGCGCACCACCGCGGCCACCAGCTTGCGCGTCGGCGGGAACAGCAGGAAGAGGCCCAGGACGTCGGTGATGACTCCCGGCGAGACCAGCAGGGCCCCGCCCACGAGGACGAGCACCCCGCCCACGAGGCCCTCCTCGGGCATTCGGCCTTGCGCGAGCGACTCCTGCCAGCGGCGGAGGACACGCAGGCCCTCCTTCTTGGCCAGGAAGGCACCCACCAGGCCCGTGACGAGCACCATGCCCACCGTGGGCCAGAAGCCGACCTCCCGGCCGATGACCAGCAGGAGGTACAGCTCGATGAACGGGAGGACCGTGAACGCGAGGAAGAGGTACTTGAACACCTGCCCAACCTAACGCCCGGCGCCCGCCAGTGCCTGGAGGAAGTCGTGGATTCGCGCGGCATTGGCTCCCAGGTCACCCCTCCCCACCCGCGACTTCGAGCGCATGTCCACCCGCGCTCCCCCACCCGGCTCCGGCCGCACCCGCACCACGAAGTCGTCCCGGAAGCGGAAGAGGCGGCTCTCCACCACGCCCTCCAAGGTGCTCTCCTGGGGGTCCACTCGCGTCACCGTCCACCCCGGGCGGCCCTTCGCTTGCGCCACGGCCCGCTCGAACACTGCTTCGGGGGGCTCGGCCAGCTTCAGCGACTTCAGGTCCGGGTAGAAGTGCTGAACCACCGGCTTGAAATCCTCGGGGTAGCGCAGGTCCCTCCCCGCGTTCTCCGGGAGCGTCTGGGCGTGGGTGAAGGCCGGCACGTCCTGGAGGTCCGTGCTGATGTCGTTGATGGGGGGCTTGCCACCACCCGCGAAGGCCGGCGTCAGCACCACGCCCAACGCCAGCAGTCCCAGCGCCAGCGCCGCGAGCCCGGGCTTCACCCCACCTCGGACCGCGGTGATGATCCCCGCCACCATGGCCACGAGACCCACCAGCGCTCCGCTGGCGAAGAGGTACATGCCCGTCAGCCCGGGGACGAGCCCGAGGAAGGCCAGCAGCGGCCCGACGACCAGCAACAGCACCGCGGCGAGCGCGATGCGCAACGACCAGAAGCGAAGCATGTCCACCCTCTTCAGCCGCCCAGTTGGCTGCCCATCCAGTTCACCAGCAGGTACAGCAGGACGAAGACGCCGATGACGCCGAAGAAGAACTTCGACGTCGGCTGGAAGCCCTGGCTCTCGGTGGCGGTGCTGATGGGCATGGCCCCGGCCAGCCCCAGCATCTCCCCCGCGTAGCGCGCGGTGCGCTCGTACTGCTCCGCCACCGCGCTCCCATCCAGCGCCGAGAGCGCTCTGCCAAGCTGGGGATCGAAGAGGCGGACCTCTGCCTCCTTGGCCAGCTCGCCCACTTGGACGACCACCTCGCGCACGAGGTCCGTCCGGTCCGACAAGGGCACGCGCACTTCGGTGGCCACCCACTGGCCTCCTTCGCGCAGCGGGTGGACCTCTACCCGGCCACTCTCGAGATGCCAGACATGCCCACCGCCTGGCTGTGCTTTCGCCCCCCGAGCTTCCAGGAGGGCCTCCACCCGAGCGCTGTCGAACGGCGTCCCGGGGACCATGGATTGAAGGAGCAGATCGTATCTCACGCGGGTTGGGAGTATACGCCGCAGCCGCCATGCCCAAGCCAATGTCAGGAAATCGTCCCGAGCGCCGCCCCGGTCCCCCCCAGGGCCGCGGCAAGCGTCCCCCGCAGCGCCCGGAGAAGCTCGCCCCGGACCGGACCACCCCGGACATCGGCCCGGATGGGCTGCCCCAGGTGCAGCTCATCCGCCGGGGTGTCGACCGCTGGCAGGCCGGCCACCCGTGGATCTACCGCGCCGACCTCAACGGCGACCCCGCCCTGGAGGGCGGCGAGGTGGTGCGCGTCATGGACGCCCGGGGCTGGTTCCTCGGCAAGGCCTTCTACTCGAAGCAGTCGAAAATCTCCCTGCGCTGGCTGTCCTACGAGGACGTGGCGGTGGACGTGGACTTCTTCCGCCAGCGGCTGGCCCTGGCGGACGCGATGCGTCAGCGCGCCCTGCCCGGAGAAACCACCTACCGCATGGTGCACGGCGAGGCGGACCTGCTGCCCGGCCTCGTGGTGGACCGCTACGGCGACTGCCTCAGTGTGCAGTTCCTCATCCCCGGCACCGAGCAGCGCAAGCAGCTCTTCCTGGACCTGATGGTGGAGCTGTTCAAGCCACGCGCCATCGTCAACCGCTCGGACGTGGGCGTGCGCGCGCTGGAGGGCCTGCCGCAGGAGAAGGGCGTGCTGTACGGCTCGCTCCCCGGGCCCATCTCCTATGACGAGGGCATGGTGCGCGTGCGCGCGGACCTGCTGGAGGGCCAGAAGACGGGCGCCTTCCTCGACCAGCGGGAGAACCACATCGTGGCGTCGCAGTATGCCTTCGGCGAGGCGCTGGACTGCTTCTCGTACGTGGGCGGCTTCGCGCTCCAGCTCGCCACGCGGGCCAAGAGCGTCACGGCGGTGGAGATCTCCGAGTCGGCCGCGGCGCAGCTGCGCGACAACGCGGCGGCCAACAAGCTGCCCAACGTGGAAGTCGTCGTCGCCAACGCCTTCGACTTCCTGCGCGACGCGGTGGATGAGGGCCGGCGCTTCGACACCATCGTGTTGGACCCGCCCTCGTTCGCGAAGAACAAGGACGCCATCGAGGGCGCCCTGCGCGGGTACAAGGAGATCAACCTGCGCGCCATGCAGCTTTTGCGGCCGGGCGGCTACCTCATCTCCGCGAGCTGCACGTACCACATCGACGAGCAGGGCTTCGAGGACATGCTGGCCTCGGCGGCGGCGGACGCGAAGCGGCGGGTGCAGATCATCGAGAAGCGTGGCGCGGGCAAGGACCACCCGGTGCTGCTGAGTCTGCGCGAGACGCGCTACCTGAAGTGCTTCGTGCTCCGCGTACTGTGATGCGCCACCCCGACTGGGACGACGACAGCGACGAGGCCCCCTCGGACCCGGGGGGGCGCGAGGAAGCACGCGCCCTCCAGGAACTGCGCGCCATCTACCGTCAGGCGGATGCCGCGTACGCGCCCTTCTCGTGCCCGGCGAGCGGGGAGTGCTGCCAGCTCTCGAAGACGAAGCGGCAGCCCTGGCTGTGGTACCCCGAGTGGCTGCTGCTCGCGCGCAACCACCCCCTGCCGCCTCCGCGCGAGGACGGCGGCTGTCCCTACCTGGACGCGGCGGGGAAGCGCTGCACGGTGTACGCGGAGCGCCCCTTCGGCTGCCGCACCTTCTTCTGCGAGCGCATCCGTGGCCCGGCCCGTCAGCCCGGGGAGACGGTGAACGCCCTGCTGGTGCGACTGGAGCGCGTCTCGCAGCGCCTCCTGCCCTCGTTGAAGGGCCCCCGCCCCATCCTCGAATGGCACGCGGAGGCCTCTGAGCCGTGAGCCGCTGGCTCGTCGCTCCCCAGGAGTTCAAAGGCACCCTCACGGCCGCCGAGGCCGCCACGGCCCTGGCCGAGGGGTTGCGCCAGGGCGCCCCAGGAGTGGAACTGGACGTGGCGCCGCTCGCAGATGGCGGGCCGGGCACGGTGGACGCGCTGCTCGCGGGCGTGGGCGGCGAACGGGTGATGCGCACCGTGCGGGGGCCCCTCGGCACGTCCGTGCGAGCCACCTACGGACTGCTGGACTCGGGACGCACGGTGGTCATCGAGATGGCCGCTGCCTCCGGGCTGTCCCTGCTCGCTCCGGGCGAACGCGACCCACGACGCAGCTCCACCTCAGGCACGGGCGAGCTGATGCGCGCGGCGCTGGACGCTGGCTGCGAGCGGCTCATCCTCGGGCTTGGCGGCAGCGCCACCAATGACGGCGGGACAGGGGCACTCGCGGCGCTCGGGTTCCGGTTCCTCGATGAGCACGGTGCCCCCCTTCCTCCGGGTGGAGCCGCACTGCGACGGCTCGCGCGGGTGGACACGCGTGGACGGCACCCTCGCCTGGCCGAGGTGGAACTGCTGGTGGCCACGGATGTCACCGCGCCCCTGCTGGGCCCGGATGGGGCCTCGCGCCTCTTCGGACCTCAGAAGGGAGCCGATGCTGCGACCGTGGCCGAGCTGGAGTCCGCCCTGGCCCGCTTCGCCGAGGTCGTCGCTCCCGGGCTCGCCCAGGCACCCGGCGCGGGCGCGGCTGGCGGCTTCGGCTACGGGCTCGCGGCCCTGGCTGGGGGAAGGCTCGTCTCCGGGTACGGGATGGTGGCCCGGACGCTCCGGTTACCCGAGCGACTCGCCGCCGCGGACGTCGTGCTCACGGGCGAGGGCCGCTTCGATCGGCAGACGGCGCTCGGCAAGGGACCCGGCGCACTGGCCCGGGAGGCACGTGCCCTGGGCAAGCGAGCGGTGATGTTCGCTGGAGTCGTCGCGCCCGACGTGGGCACGGGCCCCTCGCTCTTCGACGAGGTGGTGGAGGTCTCCGCGCTGGCTCCCCCCGGCGCCTCCCACATCGACGCCTTGCGACATGCTGGTGCATCCTGGGCCTCACGGCAGCGGTAGGAAAGGATCCACCATGAAGCCCCTCGTACGCCTCGGATTGCTGGCGGTGTGCCTCCTCGCACTCGTGTCCACCAGCTGTAGCAGCGGAGCCGGAGGGGCCGTCGCCTGGGGGCTCGCCATGGCCGCCGTCTCGCGCTCCCAGGGCGGCTGCTACGCCTCCTGTGTCCCCGGGACGGTGTGCAACAAGAAGACGGGCTACTGTGACGCACTCCCCTGCCGCGGGGAGTGCCTTCCCCATGAGCAGTGCGTGGAGGAGGGACTCAGCAGCCGCTGCACGTCCGGCAAGGTGATCGTGAACCCTCCGTGAACCCCCTGCCGGGGCTCACGGCGTGTAGTTCACCCGGCGCTCCACCCAGGACAGGCCGCCGCGCCCGTCGCGCACCACCACCCAGAAGCGCACCTCCTGGGCCTGCGCGTCGCTCGGAGGGCTCCACTCCACCCGGTGCCGCTCCACCCCACCGCCGAGGTCCGCTCCGCCCGTCTCGTTGGGTGACATGCGCCCCAGCGTCGTGTGCCACGCCAGCTCCCACGCCTCCTGGAGCTGCACCGGCTTCAGCTCGAAGGAGGGCACCACGAACGACTCCTGCACCGCGGACAGGTCCGGCACGTCCAGCACGAAGGGCCCCGGGCCGGACAGCTCGCGCGGCACGCCCTCCTCCCACGGCTCGCCCTCCAACAGCACGCCCGGCAGTGCCGGCTGCACGTTGGGCTTCATCTCCGGAAAGAAGCGGCAGCCGTACACCATCAGCTTCTGCGCATACACCTGCTCGCCGCCGCCGCGCACCCACAGCACCAGCGGCATGCGCACGCCGCCGAGTCCCCGGTACGTGTCCTCATCCAGCACCTTCTGCGCGAGGAACGTCCCGTCCGGCAGCCGCGCCGCGCCCGGTCCCGGGAACAGGTTGATGACCAGCTCGCCGGCCGTCGTGATGCCGCGGGCCAGCTCCACCCGGTTCTCCGTGCAGGTCTCGTCATTCGGCGAGCCACAGGCCCACAGCGTGTAGTCGAGCTCGCGGCCGTCACCGGCCGGGTCCGGGATGAGCGCGGTGAGGCGCACGGGGCGCACGAGCGCGTCGGCGAGCCCTGCGGGATCGGTGGAGCACGTCTCGGCGAACACCTCGGGAGGATCCATCCGCATGCCGAGCACGCGCAGATCCTTCACGTTCGACGGGGTGTCCTCGGAGCCCACGCAGGCGGCGCACAGCAAAAGACTCAGGACGGCGGAGAGGTGGCGCATGACTAGAAGCTCCCCTTGACGCCGATGACCGGGAGGATCGGGATGCCGGGCACCTCGTAGACCTCGCGGTAGCGGTAGTCGTTGAAGGTCGCCTCCACGTTGGAGGCGTTGTAGACGTTCTGCACATCGACGTAGGCCGACAGCGTCCAGCGCTGGAAGAGCCAGCTCTTCTCCAGCCGCAGATCCAACTGGTGGAAGGGCTGGAAGCGGACCGAGTTGGCCTCCCCGTAGGTGCCCTGGAAGCTGTTGCGGTCCACGCCGTAGACGTCGAAGGTGTGCTGGAGCGGCGTGGTGGGCCGGCCGGTGACGTAGCGCATGCGCGCGCCCAGCTCGAAGCCCGCCGGCAGCCGGTAGCTGGCCACCGCCGTGAGGATGTGCGTCTGGTCCCAGGTGGTCAGCCGGTAGTCATTGCCACCCGCGCGCCGCTGCTCGGAGCGATTGAAGGTGTAGGCCAGCCAGCCGAAGAAGTCGCGCGTCACCGCGTGCCGCAGCATCACCTCCATGCCGTACGCGCGCCCCAGGCCCCGGTTGGAGTACTGGTAGCGGGTGAGGGTGCCGTCGTCGTTGCGCACCGTGTCGCCCGGGGAGACGACGAGGTCATAGCGCCGGTTGTAGTAGCCGGTGACGTCCACGTTGATGGCATCGGTGAGCTGCTGCTCCACGCCCAGGCTGCCCTGGAAGGCGCGCTCGTGGGTGAGGGCCGGGTTGCCCAGCGGCGCCGGCTCCAGGTTGAACGTCTGGGGCGGCTGGCTGTACATGCCCATGCTGCCCTTGAAGGACGTCTTCTCCGAGGGCTGGACGCGGACCCACAGGCGCGGGTCCGCGACGACGCGCTCCTGTCCATAGATGCGGGCATACGAGGCGCGCACACCGGGCGTCAGCGTCACCGGCCCGACCTTGAGGTCCACCTCGGTGTAGAGCGCGCCATCGAAGGAGTTGGCCACCCGCTTGATGTCCTGGAGCTCCGCCTTGGGCTCGGCACCGGGGAAGGCCGGGTACTGGATGCCGCCGAGGAAAGGAATCCGGCCCTCGCCCACCGTGTGCTCGAAGCGCACGTCCGCGCCCGCCCGGGTGGTGAGCCACGGCAGCAGCTCCAGCGAGAAGTCCTGGCGCGCCCCGAGCGACCAGATGTTCGCGTCGAGCCTCGTCTCGCCGAAGCCGAAGCTGGCCAGGTCAAAGCCCGCGTACGGGGTGAACACGGAGGTGAAGCCCCCGTTGCGGTACGTCCAGTCACCCTTGACGCGGTGGAAGAGCGTGCGCGCGTCCACGGTGATGTCGCGGTTGCGCCCGCCGCCCGAGGCCACCACGTTCAGCAGGTCGTCCGAGCCGAAGGCCATCACGTACCCGCTGCTGCGCGCGCCCGGACCCGACTCGCCCCGCTTCGCCCCGAAGTCCACGCGCACCTGGTAGTCCCAGTAGCGAGGCAGGACGAGCAGCGTGCCCCCCTCGGGGTCCTCGGGCAGCACCAGCGGCAGGAGCACGTCCACGTACGAGCGACGCGCGGCACCAGCCACGGAGATGCCCTCGGTCACGGGCGCCTCGAGGAAGAAGCCCGAATCCAGCAGGTCCACCTTCACCGAGCCGTGCAGCGTGTCACTGGCGCCCTTGCGCGTGGCCACGTCCACCGCGCCCCCCACCGCGCGGCCGTAGCGCGAGCCGAAGCCACCCGGGAAGAAGTCCACGCGGTCGATGAACTCGGCGTTGAGCACCGAGGGCCCACCGCCCAGGTGGTAGAGGAGGGGCACCGGTACGCCGTCGAAGAAGGTGAGCGTCTGGTCCGGCGCCGCGCCGCGCACGATGAGCTGGCCGGAGATGAAGGGCGCGCGCGCCACACCGGGCAGGTTCTGGAGCACGCGGATGGGGTCACCAAAGGTGCCCGGTACCTTCTGGAGCTCCGAGCGCTCCAGGGTGCGGCGCACCACCTCCTTCTTCTCGCGCGCGCCGCGCACCACCGTCTCGTAGCCCGGGGCCTTGGGCAGCAGGTAGAAGATGACCTCCGTCGTCTCGTTGGGAGCGAGCTGCTCCTTCGTCGTGAAGAGGTGGAAGTCGTTGGCCACCACGCGCACCTCACAGGTGCCGGGCGTCACCTTCAGGGTGAAGCGTCCGTCCGCATCCGAGAGCGCCTCGGGGGCCTCCGCCTCATCCCCACAGCGAACCGTGGCCCCGCTCACACGCGAGCGGCTGCCGCGCGCCAGGAGCTGCCCCGTGAGGGTCGCCTGCGGCGGGGGCGGAGGCGGAGCGGACTCCTCCACCTTCGGCGCCTGGAGGACGAAGTTGTAGACGTACTGGATTTGGATGGGGGCCGGTGCGCCGTCGACCTCGGCCGGGGTGAACTGGAACTGCCGCACCGCCGCGAGCGCCGCCTCGTCGAAGCCTTCACCGACGGGCGTCGTCACCTGCGCGTCGGACACCTGGCCCTTCTCGTCGATGGTGATGAGCATCTCCACCGCGGCCGTCTTGCCGGCCTGGGCGGCCTCGGTCGGGTAGACGGCCTCCACGAAGTGGACGAGCTCGGGTGCCTTTGTCAGCACCGGGGTATGGACACCCGCGTCCACCTCCTCCCGGCGTGCACCGTCGTAGGCCTGGGCCCACGCGGGCAGCGCGGAAAGGGAGAGGACGGCGAGCAGCAACCAGAGGACGGAGCGGGTGGGGGCCACGGTAGGGGGCATTTAAGGGGGTCCTTGCGGCCGTACAACCAGGAATTCTATCCGCCTTCGTGTCGGATGCCTTCACCCGCGGTGACTCGGGCCCTCACAGGAAGACTCCACCAGGGGGACGCCAGAGAAGGAAACCACGGTCGAGCAGCCACGCGTCGGTCGTGACGCCCTCGACACGAGAGGCCAGCCCTAGCACGGAATGGCGGAAGGCATCCGGGGGCGCCTCGTGCCCCGCCTCGCGCGCCTCCCGCCACGCCGCCGTCCAGTCCGCGAAGAAGGCATGGATGGGCTCTCCGGGCTTCACCCGGCGGCGGAAGTCCCGGGGCATCCAGTCGCGAAAGAGGACGGGCGCGAAGCCCCGGCTGAAGTCGGTGTGGAACAGCAGGGCCTCGCGCGAGAGCCCCTCGGGGCCACGCCGGAGCAGGTGCGTCACCAGCACGGCGCCGGGCGTGTCCGTGCTGCCCTCGACGAGCAACCCCCCGTCGAGCAGGGCCTGCCCGAGCTGGCGGTGGATGGCGGGCACCTCCTCGGGGCGGTACCCCCGCAGCAGGTTCATGGCGCGGATGAGGCGGACGGTCTCCCCGGGCCGCGAGGACAGGTCGAATCCGCCCTGCCGGAAGTCGGTGAGCGCATCGGCATGGGCCTGGGCGGACTCCACCCGCTGCGCCTCCAGTTCCACCCCCACCACCGGGAGCCTCGGGTTGAGCTCGCGGAAGGCCCCGGCGCTGTCGAGCGTGGTCCACGGGTGCTCGCCAAAGCCCAAGTCCACGAAGGCGGCCCGGGCCCACGCTCCGTCCTCTCGGGCCAGCAGTTCGCGCTCGTGGTGGACGAGGTACACGTCGAGCGCCTGGAGGCGCCCATGAGCCGTTCTTCCGCGCGTCTTCCTGTCCAGGGAGGTCATGGCCGAGGCCCGGGACTATAGGCCACGGTTCAGGCAACCTGGGCCACCGGGTCCGCTTCCCGCGTGAAGGACGGCTTGCCGAAGATGGCCGTCTCCTCGTGCTCCATGTCGAGGAGCACCGCGTTGGTCAGGGCCTTGATGATCTGCCCGAGCCGGCGCGAGGCCTGCACCGAGTCGATGCGCGTGTTGAAGGACGCGAGCAGCCCGCGCTGGTGCACGTGGTCGTGCTGGAACTCGGCGAGGTGCTCGGCCGCGGGGGCATGGCCCTCGCGCGACAGCGCCTCCAGGATCCGCTCCTCGTCCTCCATGTGGCGCAGGAGTGCATCGGCGAGCTGATGGGCGCTGTCGCGGAGGACCTGCTCCCCGGAAGCATCCCCCTCCGCCACCTTCTGCGCCACGTCTCCGAGGTCCACCAGCAGCGCGCGGAGCATGTGGTGCTGCGCGAGGATCCCGTTCTTGAGTTCTTCCACCTTCATGGGCGCTCTCCGAGGCCTGGGGCCTGCTTCGACCTCGGAGCACTGCAAGGGGTGGGCCGCGTTGCTCGCTGTCGAGCGACCCCTCGGGCACGAAGATTTTGCGCCCCCCACCCCCTTGCTGCTCACATCTTGCGCCCGGTCGAGGGGGGGGAGGCTCGGAACTGGTACAGGGCCGCGGGTTTGGAGGCCGTTCGTCGTACTCCCGGTGCCTTCTCCAGCACCCCGTCCTCGATGAGCCGCGTCACCCTGCGGCGGAAGTTCCCCGGATCCTGCGCCTCCCCCTTCACCGCCGAGAACACCGCCCGCAGCTCCGGAATCGTGAAGGTCTCCGGTACCAGGGAGAAGGCCAGCGCGGACGTGTCCACCTTCTCCCGCATCCGCCCCAGTGCCACGCGCAGGATGTCCTCGTGATCGAAGGCCAGCGCGCCCTCGCGCCGCTCCGCCACCGGCTTCCAGCACGTCTCCGCCGCGTCTCCGCCCGCGCGCACCCGCTGGGCCAGGTCCGAGCGCACCAGCGCGTAGTACGCCACCGAGATGACCCGCATACGGGGGTCCCTCCCCGGACGACCGAACGTGGCGAACTGCTCCAGCAGCACGTCCTCCGCCCCGAGCCCCGTCTCCTCCTCCAGTTCCCGCGCCGCCGCCGCGTCCAGGTCCTCCCCCTGCTCCTCCACACCGTCCTCCACCCGCAGGAAGCCTCCGGGCAGCGCCAGCTTCCCCTCGAAGGGAGGCTCGCCCCGGCGCACCAGCAGCACGTTCAACGCGCCCTCCAGCAGCGTCAGGATGACCAGGTCCACCGCCACCGCCGGGCGCGCATACGCCGCCAGCGTCTTGCGCGCCCGCAGGACCCCAGGGGCCCTCACACCTCGATCGGGTCGGTGGTCCGTACCACCTTCATCCCCGCCTCCCGGAACGTCCGCATCGCCTCGTTGGCCACGCGCGGAAAGTCCAGCCCCGGCGGCAACGGATCCAACGGCGGCGCCGGCACCGGGCTCATCGCGTCCTCCAGGATGTGGATGCGCCCCATCTTCGAGCGGTCCGTCGCCTCGATGTGCTGCTTCAGGTCCATCAGCGTCGACAGCACGCAGTGCGACTTCGCCTGCCCGAACACGTACACCCGGTCGAAGCTCAGCAGGTGGTCGAACAGGTCCGTGTTGAACTCACCCACCTTCCGGCCCCCCACCTCCGTCACCTCGGGCGACAGCACCGAGTAGTTCTCCGTCAACGGCTCCTCGCCCTTCACCTCGAAGCGCGTCTGCGTGTCCCGCGCCAGCGAGTGGAACAGGCTCGCCTCCATCACCGCCGGCAGCAGCGCGTGGCTCAGCCCTCCGAGCAGCGCGTGGTACGGCCACACCGTCAGCACGTACTTGCCCGTCGCCTCCAGCCGCTCGCAGTACGCCAGGCTCTCCTCGGGGTGGCGCGTGGCCCGCCACTTCCCCGCTCGGATCTCCGCCGAGGTGATGGGCGTCAGCGGCGCCGGCGGCCGGCCCTCCGCGTCCTGCCACCACGCCGGGTGGAACACCTGGAAGACGCGGTGCGTGTCCAGCGAGAACACCAGCCCGGTGAGCCGGTCCAGGTGCGCGTACAGCCAGCGCAGCGTGCGCTGCGTGTCCTCCACCGCGCCCGGGACGAAGAGGCTCGCCTCCGGCTGGCAGAAGGCCACCTGCACGTCGATGCCAAACGCCGCGATGCGCACGCGGTCCTCGCGCGCCGGCTTCACCCCGTGCGCCACCGCGTAGCGCCGGGCCGACTCGGTCACTTGCGCGGCGCGCTCCAGGTACAGCGCGCCCACGCGCTTCTCTTCATGGAACTCGGGAACGGGCAAGGTCATGGCGTCCTCCAGGAGACTTCAAGAATGTTGCGCGCGGCCCTGGGGGAAGTGCTGCTGGCGCAGCTCCTCCACCAGCTTCTGCGTGGTCGGCGTGTAGGCGACCCGCGGCTCCTCCGCCCCGACCGGGGGGATGGCCGCGGCCTCCGGCGTGGCCCCCGAGAGCAGCTCGTAACCCTCGGGCACCGGCTCGCCCTCCTGACCGATGAGCCCGATGGGGCCCGAGCCGCTCCGGCGCCGGAACACCACCGGCACGCCCGGGATGCTCTGCTTGCCCTCGGCCAGCTCGTTGCCGAACTTCATCGTCGGCACGTGGCCCGTCTTCGCCAGCTTGTACACCGCCGCCACCCGGTCCCGCGTGTAGGGGTTCGCCATGGTGCGCGCCACGATGAAGCCCCCATAGCCGTAGAACTGCTTCGAGGGCTCCCAGCCGTACTGGCTGCGCAGCTCCTCGAACTCGCGCGTGGCCTGCGCGTCCAGCCCGTCCTCCAGGATGAGCACCGGCTTGATGCCCTCCTCCTTCGCCCGCGACACCGCCTGCGTGTACTGCTTCTTCTTGTCCCCCGAGTCGAACCGGATGGAGTCCCCCGCGTTGGGCTCCTCGTGGATGAGGCGGAAGGCCGTCGGCAGGCCCGAGGTGAGCGTGTCGTAGGTGTCCAGCAGGTAGCTCGAGCGCTCCGGCCGCCGCTCGCGGATGGCCCGGAAGGCCGCCTCGTCCGAGCCGTAGCGCTGCACGTGCTCGTGCCCCATGGTGCCCACCGGAATCATCCCCAGCTTCTGCGCCAGGAGCACGTGGCTGGTGCGCATCACCCCGGCCTCCTTGCAGGCCCGCAGGGCGATTTCATGCTGCTCCAGACACGTGGCCGCGCGCAGCCCCACCTCGAAGATGCGGCTCGGATCCTTCACCGCCTCCACCAGCTCGCGCACCACCGCCACCACCCGCGCGTGGTAACCCTCGGTGTCCACCCTCATGGGGACCGGCTTCACCCCCACCGCGTCCAGCGTCTCCAGGGCGATGCGCTTCTCCTCCTCGCACGACACCACCGCGAGCGCCTTGGCCAGGGCCTCCCGGTCCGCCAGCGCCTGCGTGGCCACCTGGATGCGGAAGTTGAGCTGGAGCAGCAACGGCTCCAGCCACGACACCAGCGCCGAGGGCCCCGTCAGCGTGAACACCGGCTCGCGCGGGTAGAAGCGCGCGCCCTTCGGCAGCGCCCGGATGACGAGCCTGTCCTGGCGCTGGATGGCCGCCTTGAAGCCCGCCCCCATCTCGTAGCCATTGCGCGCCAGGTAGACGTAGTCGCTCTCGGTGGGAGTTGGGAGCAGGGCGCGCACGTAGGACTCGAGGTCCAGCGGCACCACCTGCTGCCCCCCCTTGCGGTGCGAGTAGTAGAACGTCTCCCGGCGGAGCGGCCAGCCAGCCTCCGCCATGCTGAACTTGTAGCCGTCCGTCGCGAGCAGCGAGATCCCCATGGTCTGCCTCCCGGGACAACTCTACCGGGTGGGGAAAGAGTCAGCAACACTCTTTCTCCCCCAGGGCTCGGGAATGGGCGCGAAGGGTGGTTGAATCGGCCGCGCGATGCCCGACTCCCGCCGCCGATTGCTGCTCGCGCTCGCCCTCAGCCTCGGCGCGCATGCCCTGTTGTGGCTGTGGGTGGAGACGCGGCGCGCCTCGTCCGAGGCCCAGCGGACGCCCCCGAGGCCCGTGACGGCGACGCTCCAGTTCGTCGAGGTGGAGGTGGCGCCCCCGCCC
>NZ_DASVWK010000996.1:0-4168 GCF_036389735.1 Archangium sp.
TGGGCCTTCTGGGCCTGGCTGCCCGCGTCGGTCCGACCGCGGAGGACGGCCCGGTGGCAGAGCACCACGCCCGCGGCGAACACGCTCCACTCCACCAACGCCACCACCCACCCGCGCTCCACCCAACCGTCGACCCCGGCGCTCACGAACTCGACCGTGAGCAGGAAGAACCGGGCGGTGAGGGCGGCCCCGAGCGCGGTGGACCAGGCGCGCAGCTCGATGATGCGGCTGGCGCCGTAGCACAGCAGGGGCAGCACCACGAGCAGCCACAGGTTTCCTCGCACCACATGGGCGATGAGGCGGAGGAGCGCGAAGGGCAGCGCGTCTATCCGGACGGCGAAGCGCATGTAGAGGGTCGCGCTCAGCACGGAGCCGAGCACCAACGCGATGAAGCCGAGCCCCCCGGTGAACAGGACACGGAGGAGGCGGACGCGCAGCGGATCGAGAATGGCCTTCGAGGTGCTCACAGGACGCACAGCCTAGCGCATCCTCACTCCGAATCATCCCCGTCCGCCGTCCCGCCTGGCGTGCGAGGGGGCGGGCCGTCTCCATAGAAGACCTCTTCCAGGACGAGCCCTTGGGGCGGTGCGGTGGGGCCGGCGCGCTTGCGATCCCTGGAGGCGAGCACCTCGGCCACCCAGGCCTCGGGACGACGCCCCTTGCCCACCTCCACCAGGGTCCCCACGAGGTTGCGCACCATGTGCTTGAGGAAGGCCGTGCCCTCGACGGTAACGGAAAGCTCGTCCCCGGACGTGCCCTGGACGTCCACCTTGCGCACCTCGCGCAAGGCATGGGCGGCCTGGCAGTTCGAGGCCCGGAAGGCGGAGAAGTCATGCCGGCCCACGAGGTGCGCGGCGGCCAGCCGCATGGCCTCCACGCGCAGGGGCGCGAATACCTCCCAGTGGGTGAAGCGGCGCAGGGGCGAGCGCGTGGACTTGTTGCTCACCCGGTAGCGGTAGCGCTTGCCGTGGGACCAGCGGCGCGGGTCGAACTCGGGGGAGACCTCCTCGGCGCGGACGATGGCGATGTCCTGCGGGAGGATACCGTTGAGCCCCATCCAGTACGCCTTGAGCGGCAGGGCACGCTCCGTGTCGAAGCACACCACCTGCCCGGTGGCATGTACCCCGGCGTCCGTGCGGCCGGCCGCCTCCACGGCCACCCGCTCACCGAGCAGCTCCTCGAGGGCCTGCACGAGCCGCGACTGAATGGAGACGCCGTTGGGCTGCACCTGCCAGCCCACATAGTGGGTGCCGTCGTATTCGAGCGTCAGCTTCAATCGGGGCATGTCAGCGGTACTTGAGCCAGGAGGCGAGGACGTCGCCCACCATGCGCCCCACGGGGACGTTGTGCTTGCGGGCCAGCGCCTCCAGGGCCTCGAGCTGAGCCGTGGTGACGGGCACCGGGAGGATGCGCTCGATGGAGGTGGAGGCTTCCTCGGCGGGCGGGGCCGACTCCAACTCCAGCAATGGCGCGGCGGGGCTGGAGGGGGTGGGCACGGGTACGGACTCGCGCGTGGGGCGCAGCCGCAACTGCTCCTCCTCCAGCTCATCGAGGAAGAGTTGCTTGAGGAAGTTGGAGAGGTGGAGGTTGGTGGGGGTGAACTCGTACGCGTTGAGGAAACGGTCGAGGTCCTGCTGGAAGTGCCAGGCCGAGGGGTAGCGCTTGTCCCGATCCCGCTCCAGGGCCTTCATGAGGATGGCTTCCACGGGCTCGGGGATGTCCGCGCGGAAGTACGAGGGCGCGTACACCTTGCCATCCACGATGCTGCGCATGACGGCCACGTCGGACTCGCCGGTGAAGAGCTTGAAGCCGGTGAGCCACTCGTAGAGGACGGCGCCCAGGGAGAAGAGATCGCTGCGGTGGTCCAGGGGCTTGCCCAGACACTGCTCGGGGCTGAGGTAGCTGAGCTTGCCGCGCAGCTCGCCGGCGCGCGTCTGCTCCACCCGGTTGGCCGCCTTGGCGATGCCGAAATCCAACACCTTCACCGTGCCGTCGAAGCACACGAAGATGTTCTCCGGCGTCACGTCCCGGTGGACGATGTTGAGCGGGGCACCGTACAGGTCCACCTTCTGGTGCGCGTAGTGGAGGCCCTCGCACACGGACGAGGCGATCTTCAGCGCGTACACCATGGGGAAGGGAATCCCCAGGGACTCGGCCTTGGGGACGATCCGTCGCATGTCCCGACCGAAGAGGTACTCCATGCCGATGTAGTAGCTGTCACCCACCTTCCCCAGGTCGTGGATCTGCACGATGTTGGGGTGGTTGAGCTGGGCGGCGAGCCGGGCCTCGTTGAGGAACATCCGCACGAAGGCCGAGTGCCCGGACAGGTGGGGCCGGATGCGCTTGATGACGACGGGCTTCTCGAAGCCGTCCGGTCCGGGCTGGTGGGCGAGGAAAAGCTCGGCCATGCCGCCTACCGCGAGGCGGTCGATGAGCTTGTACTGGCCGAACGGCACGGGGGCGCGGGGGGCTGCGGGGGACATCGCGGGCCGCACGATAGCGCCCTCGGGGCCCGCGCGACCATGGGGGTTGCGTCAAGACAGCTCGAGCACCCGCACCTTGAGGGCGGCCGGGTGCTCGGGGGACTCCGGAAAGTCCACCGGCGAGGGGCCCAGGCCGAGCACTCCCCTGCCCTTGCGCCCCGCCCGTGCCACCCCCTCCGTCACCAGGGCCTCGAAGCGCCGGGACGCCAGCGTGGCGAGGTTGCAACACGCGACCAGTCGCCCCCCGGGAGCCACCACCCGCGCGCAAGCCTCGGCCAGCGAGGCGTAGTCCCGCGCGGCCGAGAAACGGCTCGTGCGCGTGGTGGCGAAGGAGGGCGGATCCGCCACCACCACGTCGAAGGTCTCCCCCTTGCGCGCCAGTCGGCCCAGCCACTCGAAGACATCCCCCGCCACGTAGTCGTACCGGTCCACCGGCTGCTCATTCAGGCGCGCGTTCTCCTCGCCCCAGTCCAGCACCCGGCGGCTGGCGTCGATGTTGAGCACCCGCTTCGCCCCGCCCGCCCTGGCCGCCACGCCAAACCCGCACGTGTAGGAGAAGAGGTTGAGCACCGTGAGCCCTCGCACCTCCCCGGCCAGCCACGCCCGCGTGTCCCGCATGTCCAGGTAGAGCCCCACCGACAGGCCCTGCCCCGGGCGGATCCGGAAGCGCAGCCCGTTCTCCAGCGACTCCAGCGACTCCAGCGATTCGCCACGCGCGGCCACCTCCGGGGCGAGCTGCTCCTTGGCCACGTTGGCCAGATGGCGTGCCTCCTTCGGCCTCCGCTTCAAATAGAGGCTCTTCGGTGCCCAGGCGATCTCGGCCGCGTCGAGCAACGCCGCCTCCTGGGCCGGGGAGAAGTCCCGGTAGAGGCTCATCACGTGGACGTGCTCGAAGAGGTCCACCGTCACGTCGGGCAGGCCATCGGACGCACCGTTGACGAGTCGGTAGGCCGTGGTGCGCGGGTCCTCCCGCAGCGGCGCGCGCCGTTCCCAGGCCAGCCGGAGGAGTTCCTCCAGCGACGGAGCCTCGGTGCTCATCCGCTGCGCACCGGGCCTTCGGGATCCTCCGCTTCCGGGACATGGGCGCGCGCCCAGAGGGCGGAGAGCACCTGGGCGGCTTCGCGCGCCAGCACCACCTCGTCCACACCGAGCAACTGCCCCTCGCGCACGGTAACGCGGCCGTCGACGATGTTCCATGCCACCCTCGAGCGCCCGAGCTGACCGAGCAGGTACGGCGACTGTCCACTGGAGGCGTCCAGCGCGGGAACGAAGTCGAACACCACCAGATCCGCCAGCCGCCCCTCCTCCACCGCGCCCGAGGGGACGCCGAAGAGGCGCGAGCACAGCTCGGCCGGGCCGTCCGCGAAGAGCTGCACCAGCACGCCGTCCGGGTCCACCAGACGCGAGCCGCGCGCGGCCCCCACCACCGTGACGAGCGCGGCGCCCAGCGCGTCCCAGAGGTTGCCGTGCCCGCCGCTGCCCAACCCCATCAGGTTCTGCCGCCCCAGCAGCGTCTCCAGGGCCCGGCCACTGGGCTCCACGAGCAGGGCCGCCCCGGGGCCGAGCGCCACGCAGGTGCCGGACTGCGCCAGCCGCATGGACTCGGCGTCGTCCACGGAGCGCGCGTACGCGGCCACCGAGAGCGGCCCGAGCAGCCCGAAGCCCTCCAGCCGCGGCACCACCCG
>NZ_DASVWK010000997.1:0-4803 GCF_036389735.1 Archangium sp.
CCGGGGCGTTGAGGTAGCCGTGCGCCAGGCCGTCGCCGCCCGTGTACAGCTCACCGGGAGCCCCCACGGGCACCGGCGCCATCGCCGCGTCCAGCACGTAGACGCGCGTGTTGGAGATGGGTCGGCCGATGGGCACGGAGCCGGTGAGCCGCTCGCCTACGGGCACCGGGTAGCAGCAGGTGAAGGTGGTGTTCTCGGTGGGGCCGTAGCCGTTGATGACCCGGCAGCCGGGGTAGCGATCCACCACGCGCTGCACATGGGAGGGGGACAGCACGTCGCCTCCCGCGAGCAGCTGCCGCACCGGGGCGAGCGCCTCCAGGGCATGGTCCACCAACTGGTGGAAGAGGCCCGCGGTGAGCCACATCGTGGTGATGCCGTTGCGGGCGATGAACCCGCCCAACTCCTCCAGGGACGGCATGTGGGGAGGGAAGACGGCCAGCCGGCCACCGTTGAGCAGCGCGCCCCACAGCTCGAGCGTGGAGGCATCGAAGGCGAGCGGTGCGAACTGGAGCACCGTCTCGTCCGGCCCGAAATGCGCGTAGGTGGTGTCACGCACCAGGCGCACGATGGCCCGGTGGGGGACGGCCACGCCCTTGGGGGTGCCCGTGGAGCCGGAGGTATAGAGGACGTAGGCCTCGTGCCCGGCGGTGACGGGGAGCGCCGGTGCGGTCACGGGCTGGGAAGCCAGCGCGTCCGCGTCCTCATCCACGCTCACGACGGGGACCCACTGCGCCGGCAGCTCGTCCGCCAACTCCGAGCGGGTCACGAGCGCCAGCAGCCGCCCGTCCTGGATGAGGTAGCCCAGACGCTCGACGGGGTACGAGGGATCCAACGGCAGGTACGCGCAGCCGGCCTTGAGGATGCCGAGCAGCCCCACCACCATCTCCACCGAGCGCTCCAGGCACAGGCCCACGCGCCCCCCCGGGCTCACGCCCAGGGAGAGGAGGTGGTGCGCGAGCTGATTGGCCCGCCGATCCAGCTCCGCGTAGGTGAGTTGCTGTCCCTCGAACGTCACCGCCACCGCGTCGGGGGTGGCCGCCGCCTGGGCCTCGAAGAGCCCGTGCACGGTGGCCTGGCGCGGATAGTCGGTGCCCGTGTCGTTCCACTGGTCCATCCGCTCGCGCTCGGCCGCCGTCACCAGCGGGGTCGCGGAGATGCGCCGTCCGGGGTCCGCGGCCACGCCCTCCGCCGCGAGCAGGAAGTGCTCCCACAGCCGGGCGATGGTGGCCTCGTCGAACAGGTCGGTGCTGTACTCGGCCCGCGCCCACAGCCCGGCTTCGCCAGGGCTGAGGTCGAGCAACAGGTCCCACCGGGCCGTCTCGCCGCCGTCCGCGTCGATCAGGCTGGGGCTCAAGCCCGGCAGCGCGAGCGAGGGCGCCGGTGCGTTCTGGAGCACCAGCTTCACCTGGAACAGGGGCGACATGGCCGCGTCGCGCTCGGGGCGCAGGGCGCGCACCAGCCGCTCGAAGGGGACGTCCTGGTGCTCGTAGGCCTCCAGCGTCACCCGGCGCAGCCGTGCGAGCAGCTCGCGGAAGGACGGGTCCCCGGAGAGATCCGCCCGCAGCACGAGCTGGTTGGTGAAGAAGCCGATCAGCCCCTCGATCTCGGGCCGGTTGCGGTTGGCGACGTCGGTGCCCACCACCAGGTCGTCCTGGCCGGAGTAGCGCTTGAGCACCACGTCGAAGACGCCGAGCAGCACCATGAAGAGGGTGGTGCCCTCGCCACGGCCGAGCGTCTCCAGCCGCTCCACCAGGGCGCGGGGCAGGAGGAAGCGCTGGGAGCGCCCCCGGTAGCTCTGGACCGCCGGGCGGGGCCGGTCGGTGCGCAACTGGAGCCGGGGCAGCGCGTCGAGCTGCCGCTTCCAATAGCCAAGCTGGCGCTCCAGCTCACCGCCCTCCAGCCAGCGCCGCTGCCAGAGCGAGTAGTCCCCGTACTGGAGGGGCAGCTCCGCGAGTGGCGAGGGCTCGCCCCGGGTGGAGGCGCCGTACAGCGCCGTCAGCTCGCGGGCGAGCACGCCCACCGACCACCCGTCCGAGACGATGTGGTGCATCGTGAGCAGCAGCACGTGGTGCTCGCGCCCCAGCCGCAGCAGCTTCGCCCGGAGCAGGGGGCCGCGGGCGAGGTCGAACGGACGGAGTGCCTCCTCGCGGGCGAGCACCGCCACCCGGTCCTCGCGCTCCGACTCGGGCAGGTCCGCCAGCTCCACGGGAGCGAGCGACAACGGCACGGCGGGCAGCACCTCCTGGACGGGCTCACCGCGCTCGGCACGTATCGCCGTGCGCAGGGCCTCGTGGCGGCGCACCACCTCGGAGAGGGCATGCTCCAGCGCCGCCACGTCGAGCGGGCCGCTCAGTCGCACCGCGCAGGGCATGTTGTAGAGGGGGCCGCCGCCCACCATCTGGTCGACGAGCCACAGCCGCTCCTGGGCGAAGGACAGCGGGGCGGGGCCCGGCTCGGAGCGGCGGACCAGGGGCGGGGCCACGGAGCCCAGGAGCGCGGAGGACTCGAGCCGCCGCGCCAGGGCTTCCACGGTGGGCGCCTCGAAGAGGGCCTGAAGGGGCAGCTCCACCCCGAAGGCGGAGCGCAGCCGCGAGACGGCCCGGGTGGCCAGCAGCGAGTGGCCTCCCAGCTCGAAGAAGTGGTCGTTCGCGCCAATGCGCTCGCGGCCGAGAACGGCGCTCCAGATGCCGGCCACCTTCTCCTCGGCGGGCGTGCGCGGGGCGACCCAGTTGTTGGCCTGGGAAGGGTCCTCCACGGACAGGCTCGCCAGTGCGCGGCGGTCCAGCTTGCCGCTCGGGGTGAGCGGCAGCGCCTCCAGGAAGCCGAAGCCGGAGGGCACCATGTACGCGGGCAGTCGCGTGCCGAGGAAGTCCTTCAGCTCCTCGCGCGTGGGCGCCGTTCCCGTCGGGATGAGGAAGGCCACGAGCCGGCGATCGCCACCCGGCTCGTCGCGCACCAGCACCGCCGCCTGGCGCACCGCGGGGTGTTTCTCCAGCGTGAGCTCGATCTCCCCCAGCTCGATGCGCAGGCCGCGCAGCTTCACCTGGAAGTCCAGACGGCCGAGGTACTCGATGTTGCCATCGGGCAGGAAGCGGGCGCGATCGCCCGTCTTGTACATGCGCTCGCCCTCGACGCCGGAGGGGTCGGGCACGAAGGCGGTGGCCGTCAGCTCGGGGCGGCCGAGGTAGCCGCGGCCCACCTGGATGCCACCGATGTACAGCTCACCCGGCACGCCCACGGGCACGGGCGCCAGCCTCGCGTCCAGCACGAGGAGCCGGGTGTTGCCCACGGGCCGGCCGATGGGGACGGTGCGCGAGGTGTCCTCTCGGCGGAAGGTGAACGAGGAGACGTCCACGGCGGCCTCGGTGGGGCCGTACAGGTTGTGCAGCTCGATGCCCGGCAGCCGCGCGAGGCACCGGTCCCTCAGCTCCGCGGAGATGGCCTCGCCGCCGCACACGAGGCGGCGCAGGCTCGTGCAGCGCTCCAGTCCAGGCTCGTCGAGGAAGCTCTGGAGCATGGAGGGCACGAAGTGCGCCGTGGTGATGCCCCGCGCCACGATGATGTCGCGCAGGTAGGTGGGATCCTGGTGGCCGCCGGGCCGGGCGAGCACCAGCCGCGCCCCGGAGAGCAACGGCCAGAAGAACTCCCAGACGGAGATATCGAAGCTGAAGGGCGTCTTCTGGAGGACGAGATCGCTCGCCCCGAGGCCATAGGCCCGCTGCATCCACAGCAGCCGGTTGCGGATGGCGGCATGGGTGTTCATGGCGCCCTTGGGCAGTCCGGTGGAGCCCGAGGTGTAGATGACGTAGGCGAGGTTCTCGCCCGTGGCGAGCGGCGCGGGAGCCCCGGTGGGCAGGTGGGCGAGGGATGCTCCACCGTGCTCCAGGTACACGCGGGTGGCGCCGCTCTCGGGGAGCACGTGCTCGCTCCGCTGCTGGGTGAGGAGCACGGGAGCCGCCGAGCTGCGCAGCATGTGACTCAGCCGCTCGCGCGGGTAGCTGGGATCCAACGGCACGTAGGCGCCACCGGCCTTGAGCACGCCGAGCAGTGCCACCACCAGCTCGAGCGAGCGCTCCATGCACACGCCCACGCGCACCTCGGGGCCCACGCCGAGCCCCCGCAGGTGATGGGCGAGCTGATTGGCGCGCCGCTCCAGCTCCCGGTAGGTGAGCGTCTCGTCCTCGAACCGCAGGGCCACGGCCTCCGGGGTCCGCGCGCACTGGGCCTCGACGAGGCCATGCAGCGTGTCCGCGCCCTCGTAGACGGTGGTGGTGTCGTTCCAGGCGGCCTGCTGCGCGTGCTCCTCGGCGGTGAGCAGCGTCGGCTGCGTCACCAGGCTCTCCGGCCGGGCGGTGAGCGCCTCGCACAGGACCCGCAGGTGGCCCAGCATCCGCTCGATGGTGGCGGCCTCGAAGAGGTCCGTGCTGTACTCCATCGAGGCGGACAGGCCCTCGCGCGTCTCGGCCAGGGCGAGGCTGAGATCGAACTGCGCCGCGCGGTGCGGCAGCGGCCAGGACGCCAGGCGGAGCTCGCCGAGCTGGGCCTCCTCACCCGGCTCCTCCAGGGCGAGGCCGGCCAGTCCGCGCGCCGCGCCGAGCTGGGACTTCTGGAGCACCAGCATGGCCTGGAAGATGGGGGAGCGGGCCGCGTCGCGCTCGGGGTGCAGCCGCTCCACGAGGGCGGGGAAGGGGATGTCCTGGTGCTCGAGCGCGCCGAGCACCGTGGTGCGCACCTGGGAGATGAGGCCGGAGAAGGTGAGGCCGGGCGAGAAGCGGGCGCGCAGGGCCACCGGGTTGGCGAAGT
>NZ_DASVWK010000998.1:0-2153 GCF_036389735.1 Archangium sp.
GGCCCAGCCCTCCTCCTTGTCGTGGAACACGCGGATGCCGTTGAAGCCCGGGGCCGCGTGGTTGTTCTCCACCACCACGATGTCGGCGGCGTTGTCACCGTCCACGTCCGCGATGACGGGGGACTCGTACGTGGTGCCCGAGCTGTGGGCGGTCTCGAAGCGCACCGCGCCGGTGACGCCGTCGAAGACGCGCAGCCGCAACTCGTCGGCGAAGATGACCTCCATCCGGCCGTCATCCTCGAAGTCGAAGGTGGTGGAGACGGTCTTGCCGGAGCTGTAGTCCTGGATGGGGAAGGACCACTTCACGGCGCCGTCGGAGCCGTAGACGGTGTAGTCCCAGTCGCCCGCGAGGCCGATCTCCAGGAGGCCATCGCCATCGAAGTCCGCGATGTTGGGCGCGCCGCCGTGCCCGCGCGTGGTGTGCCGGGGCAGCGTGGGGTCGGCGAGGTGGACGTCGCGGGTCCACAGCAGGGTGCAGTCGTCGTCGAGCAGGCTCACCTTCTCCTGGCCCGTCACGATGATCTCACCCGCCGGGTCTTCATCGAAGTTGGCCACGCCGGAGTAGCCGCCCACCAGCTCCGTGTTGGAGCACTTGAGGGAGCCATCGTGCCGGTAGACGGAGCGGCCGTTGACGACCTCGAGCTTGCCGTCCTGGTCGAGGTCCACCGCGAAGGAGATGGGGCCGGTGTACTTCGCGCCATCCGTCCCCTGGGAGCCCATCCACTTGAGCGCGCCCGTGTTGGTGTAGACGCGGTTGCCGCCAATGATCTCCACGGCGCCATCGCCATCCAGGTCCGCCAGCGAGGGGCCACCCCACTCGTTGTAGTCGTACCCACCCGGCTCCGAGCGGAACTTGAAGGTGCCGTCGTTCTCGAAGCAGATGATGCCGCGGCCGTTCTCGGGGATGCCGCAGATCTCCACCGCGCCGTCACCGTCGAGGTCACCCGCGGTGAGGCTGGCGGCGGGCTTCACCCGGGCCGTCTCATCCGTCACCGTCCACAGCTCCTGCCCACCCTTGCCGCTGATGGCCCGGAGCACGCCGTTGATGTTGGGGTTCTCCTGCGCGGCGACCCGCGCGTTGTAGAGGTCCCCGTCGAAGGTGCTGAAGACAATGTCCGGAGTCCCATCCCGGTTCACGTCCACCACCACCGGCTGCATCATCACCTGCTTGTGGGTGGGAAGCACCGGGCTGCCGGTCCACGACCAATCCAGCTTCGGCGCGAAGGTGCCGCTGAAGGGCGGCTTCACCTCGCAGCGCTCCGCGAGATTGCCCGTCTTGTTCGCGTTGCTCGCCTCATCCGTCTTACCGGTGCTGCAAGCTCCCCCCGATGCCAGCGCCACCAGCGCGACGAAGAGCCGCCCACGCGTGAGACTCCTGCTGTCCACGAGCCCCTGGGTTCCACGCTTGAGTTTCATGTCGTCGCTCCTTCGCTCTCGGTCATGACCGGTTCATCGCCAACCCGACATCCGGGAACAATGTACCGGTTGCGCGGATCGCGAGGGCCAGGAAAAAGCAGCAAGGGCAACAGTTGCAACTGGATGGCGGGAAACGGATGGCGGCCTCGGACTTCTGCGATCCGGGTGTAGCGGTTGAGCCGTCCTGGCACCGGATGTACGAGCGGATCGCAGAGAGGCCGACGGGCACGGACACCACACCCGGAATGGAAAAAAGCGAAGGGCCCGGAACCGATGCGGTTCCGAGCCCTTTGCTTTTCAAGCGCCTGAGAAAGGAGTGACTACGCCACGGCGGACTTGGACGGCTCCGGCGTCATGTAGTCCTCGATGGGCGGGCACGCGCACACCAGCTTGCGATCGCCCAGCACGTTGTTGAGGCGACCCACCGCGGGCCAGAACTTGTGGTCCTGCACCCACGGCGCCGGGTACGCGGCCTTCTCGCGCGAGTAGGGCCGGTTCCACTCCGGCGCGGTGATGACGCGCGCGGTGTGCGGAGCGTTCTTCAGGACGTTGTTGTCCTTGGGCGCCCTGCCCTCCTCGATCTCGCGGATCTCCTCACGGATGGCGATCAGCGCGTCGCACAGGCGATCCACCTCCGCCTTGGACTCGCTCTCCGTCGGCTCGATCATCAGCGTGCCCGCCACCGGGAAGGACACCGTCGGCGCGTGGAAGCCGTAGTCCATCAACCGCTTGGCCAC
>NZ_DASVWK010000999.1:0-12131 GCF_036389735.1 Archangium sp.
CTTGGTGTGGCCAAGCTCATCCCCTTCACCATCCACGGCTCCATCGAGGCCGTGACCTCGGTGGCCCTGGTCGTCCTCCCCTTCCTGTTGGGATTCGCGGACGTCGTCCGGGCGCGTAACTTCTTCATCGTCTCGGGCATCGCGCTCTTCGCCGTCTGGTTCGTCACCAACTACCGGGCAGCCGAGCTTCCGACGCGGGGCGGCATCGGCATGCGGCGTCGCATCCACGTCTGAACCCTTTCCGGGTTCCCGCCAGGACGGAGGTCCGTGGTCTCCGTCCTGGCCCGAGGCTTCGTTGCCAGGGTGACAACCGATGCGTCTGCCGGGCTGTCTCTTGAACCCCAGGACAGGTGCAGGTCTCGGAGGGCAGGAATACCTCTGAAATCAGCCACACATCTGGCGACAGGACACCTTCATGAGTTCCCATGGCGTGACGATCCGCAGAATGCAAGCCCTGCGGGGTCCCAACCTCTATGCGTACAAGCCCGTGCTGCGGGTGGAACTGGACATCGGCCCCTTCGAGGAGCGCCCCAGCGACACCTTCCCAGGTTTCGTCGAGCGCCTGACCTCCTGGCTGCCCGGGCTGCACGAGCATGAGTGCAGCATCGGCAAGCCCGGTGGATTCGTGGAGCGTCTGCGGCGTGGCACCTGGCTGGCCCACATCACCGAGCACGTCACCATCGCGCTCCAGAACGAGATGGGCTTCAACGTGGGGTTCGGCCGGGCGCGGGGCGCGGGCCAGCGCGGCGTGTACAACGTCGTCGTCGCCTATGAGGAGGAGGAGCCCGCGCGCGAGGCCTTCCGGACCGCGTTGGAGATGACGCTCGCCGCCATGCTCGACGAGGCCTACGACGCGCCCGCGGCCCTCGAGCGCCTGCGCGAAATGGCCGATGACTACCGGCTCGGACCGAGCACGCGCGCCATCGTCGACGCCGCGCGCCGCCGCGGCATCCCCGTGCGCCGGCTCACCCCCACCGGCAGCCTCGTGCAGCTCGGCTACGGCATCCACCAGAAGCGCATCCTCGCCTCGCAGACGTCGGACACCTCCGCGCTCGCCGTGGAGATCTGCCAGGAGAAGCCCCTCACCAACCGCGTGCTGCGCAACGTGGGCATCTCCGTGCCCGAGGGGCAGACGGTGCGCTCGGCGGACGAGGCGTGGGAGGTGGCCCAGGACCTGGGCCTGCCCGTCATCCTCAAGCCGGAGGCGGGCAACCAGGGCAAGGGCGTGATGGTCAACCTGCGCTCCGAGGCCGAGGTGCGCGCCGCGTACGAGGTCGCCAGCCAGTTCCGGGGCGACGTGCTGGTGGAGCGGCACATCGAGGGCTCCGACTACCGCATCCTGGTCGTCAACGGGAAGATGGTGGCCGCGGCCCGGAGAGATCCCGCGCAGGTCATCGGCGACGGCAAGCGCACGGTGGCGCAGCTCGTCGAGGTGGTCAACCAGGACCCCCGCCGACGCCCGGGACACAGCAGCAGCCTCACCCGCATCCGGCTCGATGACGCCGCGAAGGTGGTGCTCGGGCAGCAGGGTCTCACCCTGGAGTCCGTCCCGGAGGCGGGCCGGGTGGTGATGCTGCGGCAGAACTGCAACCTGTCCACCGGAGGCACCGCCACGGACGTGACGGACGAGGTGCACCCGAGCAACGCGCGCATGGCGGAACTCGCCGCGCAGGTGCTCAACCTGGACGTGGCCGGCATCGACCTGCTCTGCAAGGACATCCGGCGCCCGCTGGTGGAGCAGGCGGGAGCCATCGTCGAGGTGAACGCGGCCCCCGGACTGCGCATGCACCTGGAGCCGACGAGCGGCCTGCCGCGTGACGTGGGCGGACCCATCATCGAGTCGCTCTACCCGGCGGGCGCTCCCTCGCGTATCCCCATCATCGCCGTCACCGGCACCAACGGGAAGACGACCGTCACCCGGCTGGTGGCCCACATGTTCGAGACGGCCCATCAGAACGTGGGCATGACGAGCACCGACGGGACGTACATCCTCAAGGAGCGCATCCTCGAGGGCGACTGCTCGGGCCCGAAGAGCGCCCAGGCGGTGCTCCTGCACCCGCGCGTGGAGGTGGCGGTGCTGGAGGTGGCGCGCGGAGGCATCCTGCGCGAGGGGCTCGGCTTCGACTGGTGCAGCGTGGGCATCGTCACCAACGTCAGCCCGGACCACCTGGGCCAGGGCGGCATCGACACCCTGGAGCAGCTGGCGAAGGTGAAGCAGGTCGTCATCGAGTCCGTGTCCAAGGACGGCGCCGCGGTGCTCAACGCGGATGACCCGCTGGTGGCGGAGATGGCGGCCGCGGCCAAGGGTCGGGTCGTCTACTTCGCGCGCAGCCCGGAGAACTCCGTCCTCCAGGCGCACCTGGCCCAGGGCGGCAGCGGCGTGTTCGTGGACAACGGGGCCATCGTCACCGTCCGCGAGGGCCGCCGTCAGGTGCTGATCGAGCTGGATCGCGTCGGCTTCACCGGCGGTGGGACCCTCCGCTTCCAGGTGGAGAACGCGCTGGCCGCCACCGCGGCCGCCTGGGCCGAGGGGCTCAACCCCGCGCTCATCGGGCGCGCGCTGACGACGTTCCGCATGGACATGGCCATGGCGCCGGGGCGCTTCAACGTGCTCGGGCTGGCGGGACGCCAGGTCATCCTGGACTACGGGCACAACGTCGCGGCCATGAGGGCCATCGCCGAGGCGCTGCCCCGGAGCGGCGACCGTCGCACCATCATGGTCATCGGCCTGCCGGGCGACCGCCGGGACGAGGATCTCCTGGCCACGACGCAGCAGACGCTCCCCTTCGTGGACGAGTACGTCTTCCACGACCTGAAGAACCGCCGCGACCGTGCGGAGAACGAGGTGCCCATGCTCATGCGCAGCTGCCTCGCGCCGGGTACGCCCCACGAGATCGTCCCGGACGCGCGGACGGGCATCCTCCGCGGCTTCGCCCGGACGCGGCCCGGCGATCGGCTCGTCATCATCGCGGACCTCGTGGATGAGGCCCTGGAGGTCATCCGCGAGCTGTCGTCGGAGGACGAGACCGCCACGGAGGCCTGCGAGACGCCGGTGACCCGGGCGTTCGAATAGGCGGGGGCTCATGCTCACCCTCATCCGCGATGGTGTGCTCCACACGCCCGCCCCGGCGGGCGTCCAGTCGGTGCTGCTCGTGGGGGAGCTCATCGCGCACGTGGGGCCGGTGGACGAGGCGCGGCTGACGTCCCTCGAGGTTCCCTGCGAGGTGGTGGACGCGAGCGGCTGTCTCGTCGTCCCTGGCCTCGTCGATCCGCACGAGCACCTCATCGGCGCGGGCGGGGAGAAGGGCTTCTCCACCCGGATGCACGAGGTGACCCTGGAGCAGCTCCTGCTCGCGGGCGTCACCACCGTGGTGGGCTGCCTGGGCACGGACAGCGTCACGCGGCACCTCGGCGCGCTGGTGGGCAAGGCCCGGCAGCTGACCGAGGGCGGGGTGAGCGCCTTCCTCTATACCGGGGGCTTTCACCTCCCGCCGCGCACCCTCACCGGCTCCGTGACGGAAGACCTGGTGCTCATCGACTGTGTCCTCGGAGTGGGTGAGCTGGCCATCGCCGATGCCCGCTCCACCCAGAACAGCGTCGCCGAGCTGGCGCGGGTGGTGGCCGAGGCCATGGTGGGGGGCACGCTCTCCGGAAAGGCCGGCGTCACCCACTTCCACACGGGACCGGGCCGTGCCCGGATGTCCCAGCTCCACCAGCTGCTGGACGAGTACGAGGTGCGGCCCGAGTGCCTCTACGCCACCCACGCCAACCGCACCGAGGCGCTGATGGACGACGCCATCGCCCTGGCACACCGGGGGGCCTATATCGACCTCGACACCGTGGATGGCGGGCTGGGGCGGTGGATCCGCTACTACCTGGAGCACGGCGGGCTGCCCGAGCGGCTGACGGTGTCCTCCGATGCCCACACCGCGGGGGCGGAGCCGGCCCAGCTCCACCGGGAGCTCGTCGCCTGTGTCCGCGAGCACGGCCTGACGCTGGAGACGGTGCTGCCCTTCTTCACGGCCAACCCGGCGGCGGCGCTGAAGCTGCGGCGGAAGGGGCGGCTCGCGCCGGGACAGGACGCGGACCTCGTGCTCCTGGACGCGCGCACCCTGGACATCCGTCACGTCTTCACGCGGGGGCGGCGGAGGGTCGGGGACGGGAAGCTGCTCGTTGCCCCGGAGGGCAGGGGGGCATGAAGAAGAAGCGCCGAGGCGAGTTGCTGGTGATTGGCGGCAGCGAGAAGAAGGAGTCGGACGAGGAGAAGGCCATCCTCCGGCAGGCCGCGAAGAAGGCGCTGGAGGAGGAGGGGGGGCGCATCGTCGTGCTCACCGTGGCCTCCCTGGAGCCCGAGCCGCTCGCGGAGATCTACCACAAGGCCTTCAGCCGGCTGGGCGTGCGCCACATGGAGGTGGTCGACATCCGCAACCGCGAGCAGGCCTACGCGCCGGCCAACGTGGAGAAGCTCGCGGGCGCCTCGGTGCTCTTCTTCACCGGTGGAGACCAACTCCGCATCACCAGCCAGATGGGGGGCTCGCCCCTGCTGGAGCGCATCTTCGCGCTGCACGAAGAGGGGGCGGCCATCGTCGGGACCTCGGCCGGCGCGGCGGCCATGTCCGAGACCATGCTCATCGGTGGACCCACCAACCGGTCCTGTCTCTCCACCCTGGCCATGGCTCCGGGGCTCGGGCTGCTCAAGGGCGTCATCGTGGACTCCCACTTCACCGAGCGGGGCCGCTTCGCGCGGTTGATGGGCGCCGTCGCGCAGAATCCCCACAACCTGGGTATCGGCATCGACGAGGACACCGCCTTCCTCGTGACGAACGACGACGAGGAGCTCACCGTGCTCGGCTCGGGCGCCGTCTATGTCATCGACGGCCGGGGCATCCGCTTCACCAGCCTCTCCGAGCGGCACCCCGAGCGGATCCTCACCGTCCATGACGCGCGCGTCCACGTCCTGGGCCGGGGCGACCGCTACAGCCTGAAGGAGCGCCGGCCCATCGTCCCGTCCACCGAGCGGGTATGACGCTCGCCCCTGGATTGTTCCGGGGCGCGGGTGCACGCTCCCCCCATGCTCATCGACACGCTGCTGGGCGATCTGCCTCGCTCCACCTTCCTCCAGGAGCACTACCTCCAACAACCGTTGGCGCGGCGCTCCTCGGCCACGCACCTGCGGGAGCTGGCCACCTGGGCCACCGTCGAGCGCCTCGTCGAGAACCCCGCCGCTGATCTGCTGCTGGTCCGCGACGGCAAGCTGTGGTCCGGCCAGAGGCCCACCACGGCCCGGGAGGCCCGTGTGCTCTTCGAGGACGGGTACTCGCTCGCCCTGCGGCACGCGGACCGGCACGACGCCGGCCTCACGGAGTTGGGGCGCACGCTCTCCGCCGAGCTCCAGGGCACCGTCAACCTCCAGGTCTATTGCACTCCGCCGGGCCACGGCAGCTTCGGCTGGCACTGCGACCCGGAGGAGGTCTTCATCTTCCAGACGGCCGGGGCCAAGCGCTACCAGTTGCGCGAGAACACGCTCAACCCGATGCCCCTCCTGGAGACGCTCAACGCCGCGCCGGACATCTCGCGAGAGACGACTCCCGTCCAGGAGTGCCGGCTGGAGGCGGGCGACTGGCTCTACATCCCTGGCGGCTACTGGCACGAGGTGAGCGCGCCGGAGCAGGAGTCCATCTCCATCTCGGTGGGCCTCATGCCCCCCACGCCCATCGACATGCTGGACTTCGTCCGCACGCACCTGCTGCGCTCGCGCTCCTGGCGGCGACGGCTGCCGCTGCTGGGGCACGCCTCCCCCCTCGGGGACGCGGAGAAGATGGAGGCCTACCGGGCCGCGTTCCAGGAGTTCGGGGACGAGCTGAAGCGCATGATGGACGACCCACGGCTGGCCGTCCGCTTCATGGCCGCCGCCGCCACCGCGGGCCTTCGCTCCTCGGCGCTCGTGGGGAGCCCGCGTCGCGACGACCCGGGACACTAAGAAGAGACGAGTCCCGCACGCCGCGGCAGGGACACGGTGAAGGTCGTGCCGTCCTCGTGAGAGGACGTCACCGAGACGGAGCCCCCGTGCGCCCGCACCACCTGGTCCACGATGTAGAGGCCCAGGCCCACGCTGCGCGCCTCGGACACCTCCGTCACCCCGCGCTGCATGGGCTGGAAGAGGCGCGGCAGCACCTCGGGAGGGATGGGCGCGCCGGCATTGTGCACCGCCAGGACGAGGTGCTCCGGCTCGCCACGCGTCTCGATGCGGACCTCGGAGGCTGGCGGGCTGTAATGCAGGGCGTTGGAGAGCAGGTTGCTCACCAGTTGCGCGAGGCGGTCCGCGTCCCACTCGCCCCCGCCGTCCCCCGTCTGCGTGAGGCGCAGGAGGCGGCCAGGGTGGGACACCTGGGACTCCTCCACCACCTGGCGCACGATGGCGTGGAAATCGCCGGGGATGCGCTGCGCCGTGAGGCCGCCGCCCAGGCGCGCCTGGGTGAAGTCCAGCAGGTCGTGAATCATCCGGTTGGCGCGTCCCGCCGAGGACAGGATGCGCTCCACGGTGCGCCGCTGGCGCTCCTCCACGTCGGGGCGACGCAGCAGCACCGCGGCTCCCATGGTGATGGCGGCGATGGGGGTGCGCAGGTCGTGGCTGACGATGCCGATGAGCTGCTGCTCGAAGTCCGCGCGCTCCTGCTCCAGCACCATCAGCCGCTCGGCCTCCCGTCGGGCGCGCACCTGCTCCGTGACGTCGAAGCTGAAGGCGTCGATGCCCACCACGTGCCCGGCCGCATCGCGCGCGGGCTGGTAGACCTGGCTGAGGAAGGCGTCCTCGAGGGTGCCCTCGCCGCGGCGGTCCAGGCGGATGGGCACCTCGCTACCGAAGAAGGGCTGGCCCGTGCGGTAGACGGTGTCGAGCAAGCCGATGAAGCCCTGCTGCACCACCTCGGGCAGGGCCTCGCGCACCGGCAGGCCCAGCAGCCTTCGGTTGGTGCCCACCAGCCGCTGGTAGGGGGGGTTGACCAGCTCGTAGACGTGGTCGGGCCCCCGCAGGAGGCAGATGGTGGCCGGAGCGTGCTCGACGAGCGTGGCCAGGCGCACGCGCGCCGTCTCCACCTCGCCCAGCAGTCGCTCGCGCTCGGCGTCGGCGGCGCGCTGGGCCGTGACGTCGAGAAAGGAGGAGACGACGCCCGCGGGCGTCGTGCCGTCCGGCTCGAAGAAGGGCTGGGCGTTGACGGACAGCCAGACGAGCCGACCGTCGGGGTGGTGCACGCCCAGGACGTCGCCCCTGATGCCCTGGCCCGAGCGCAGCGCGCGCATGGGCGGATGCTCCTCCCCCGGGTACGGGCTGCCATCCGTCCTCACCGGCCTCCAGCGGGGGTCCGCCGAGGTGCGCCCCACGAGTTGGTCCGCGCTCACACCCAGCAGCCGCTCGGCGGCCTTGTTGCTGAAGCGCAAGGTTCCCTGGGCGTCCTGAAGTATGACGCCTTCCTCCAACGCGGAGAGGATGATGGTGAGGCGCGTGCGCTCGGCCTCGGCCTGCACGAGGAACTCCTTGCGCTCGGCCTCGGCCGCCTTGCGGGCCGTGACATCCTTGAAGACGAGGGCTACCTGGCGCAGCTCGGGCGGCCCTACCCGGCTGGCGTACACTTCATAGAAGCGCCCCATGGCCGCGGCGTCACTCTCGAAGCGGGCGGACTGCCCTGTCAGTGCCACCTGCCCGTACGTCTCGAACCAGGAGGCGTCCAGGTCCGGGATGAGCTCGCGCGCCCTGCGGCCCACCGCGTTGCGCAAGCCCGTGTGCGTCTCGAAGGCGGTATTCGTCTCCAGGTAGCGGCAGTCCACCGGGTGGCCGGTCGCGTCGAAGTGCACCCGCAGGAGGCAGTAGCCGTCGTCGATGGACTCGAAGAGCGTGCGGTAGCGCTCCTGCGAAGTGCGCAGGGCGGCCTCGGCCTCCTCGCGTGCGCGCACGTCCTCGACGGCCACCACCAGGCCCACCACCGTGCCGCCGCGCCGCACGGGGCTCACGCGGTAGCGCACCGGCACCGGCTGGCCGTCCTTGCGCCACACCACCTCGTCGTCCGCCTCCGCGTACGTCCCCGTGCGCAGCACATGCAGGATGCGACACGCCTCCGTTGGATAGGGCGTGCCGTCGGCATGGGAGTGGTGGGTGAGGTCGTGCATGTCGCGGCCCAGCACCTCCTCGGTCGAGTCGTAGCCCAGCAGCCGCAGGCAGGCGGGGTTGACGAAGGTGCAGCGGCCCTCGGCGTCCAGGCCCCACAGCCCCTCCGCGGTCGACTCGAGCAGGCCCCGCATGCGCTCCTCGCGCTCTTGCAGGGCCTCGGCCTGCTGGCGCACGCGCACCAGGGTACGCGTGCGCGCAAGCAACTCCGCGTCGTCGTAGGGATTGTGGAGGTAGTCGTTGGCGCCCGCCGCCAGCGCCTGCTGCCAGTCCTCGCGCTCTCCGTCGGAGGTGAGGACAAGAATGGGGAGCGTCAACTCGTCGTAGCGCTCACGCAGGAAGCGGCACGTCTCGGGGCCCGAGCTGCCCGGTAGCCGCCAGTCCAGCACCAGGAGGTGGGGGGGGGCGCCGCCCCGCGACAGCCGCTCGAGCATGCCGCTGGCGTCCGGGAAGATGTCGACGGTGTAGGTGGCCGACAGCACCCCCGCGGCCCGCCTGGCCTCCGGCGGGCTGTCATCCACCACCCACACCCGCGCCGAAACCTCACGGCTCCTCGGGCACCTCGTAGGTGAAGCGCTCCTCCTCACCATCCACATACTGCACATGGAGGCCCGAGGGCTTGTGCTGGCGCGCCAGCCTGCTCCCCCGGTGGATGGCCTGAGTCACGGTGGGAAAGCGCTCGACCCGACGGCTGCCCTCGAGCCGGACGCACCAGCCATTTTTGTCAGCCGTCACACTCACCCACCGACGTCGGTGGAGGGAGCGAACCTCGGACTGCTCCTCCCACTGCTCATCCTTGATGCGAATCGCCAGGGTCATTCGACGGAATTCCTCTCAATTCCTTTGAAGACGGCTCCCAGGAATCTGTGTCGAGCAGGCGGCAGGTGCAGTTGTCCGCCAGATCAATCCTCCCCACACCCACCTTATTGGACTCGCGTCCAATACCCCTGGCTCCCTGTCAGCAAGACCGTTCCTGAAGAGGAGTGAATGACATGGCCCGAAGCACCAGCGGGACGAAACGGAAATCCAAGACCGGACAGGGCGGCAACGGGAACGGGAAGCTGGGGTCCGAGGGCAGGGCGCTGCGTCGGAGCCAGACGGCGCGGCCGAGTGGAGCCACCCGTGCACCCCCGGCCCGTGCCGCGGCGCCCACCGATGCCCGGCGGCCGGTCGCCGGGCGCCTCATCATCATCGGGGGCCACGAGGACCGGGAGAACGACCGGCTCATCCTTCGCCAGGTGACCGACTGCGCGAAGCGGGGACGCGTGGTGGTCTGCACGGTGGCGAGCGACGTGCCCGGGGAGCTCTGGAAGACGTACGAGCGCGCCTTCCGGGAACTCGGGTGCGCGGACGTCGTCCACCTCGACATCGAGCGCCGCGCGGACCTGATGCTCGACCCGCCCCTGCATCTGATTGAAGGAGCCGATGCCTTCTTCTTCACCGGCGGCGGGCAGCTCAAGATCACCACGCGCTTCGCGGGCACGCGCCTGTGCTCCGCGGTCGAGGAGTTCTACCGCAACGGCGGCACGGTGGCGGGCACCTCGGCGGGCGCGGCCGTCATGGCCGAGACGATGATCGTGAGCGGCCCCAGCGGGGAGACCCACAAGATTGGCGAGGCGCTCCAGATGGCCCCGGGGCTTGGGTTCATCCGGGACGTCATCGTCGACCAGCACTTCGCGGAGCGCGGGCGCATTGGCCGGCTCCTGGGCGCGGTGGCCCAGAATCCGCGCTTCATCGGCCTGGGCATCGACGAGGACACGGCGGTCATCGTCGAGCGGGAGGAGCGCTTCTCCGTCATTGGCGCGGGCGCCGCCTACATCGCGGATGCCGAGGACGTGACCTACACCAACGTGGCGGAGGAGGAGACGAGTCGGGCCCTCTCCCTCTTCAACGTCCGGCTCCACGTGTTGAGCCAGGGCGACAGCTACGATCTGCGGTCCCGCCAACCGACCCACCAGTTCGCCAAGGACGTGGATGAGCGACTCGCCAGGACCGATCCCCGCCAGAAGGGCGCGTCCCATTCGGAAGCGCACGCTGGAGCGTGAGTCCGTGGACCGGACGACAGTTCCTCGGGCGCCCACGCCCGGGGATGAAGCGTTTGGGATGGGTCCATGAGGTGAAGGCGTATTAGGAAGGTTCGCACAACCCCTTCCCTGCGATCAGGCAAACACCATGAATACGGACCTCGACAATCCCCAGCTCGCGCGTGACGGCTTCGACGCCCCGAGCTTTCGTGCGCTGCTCGACCGGTTCAAGCGTGGCGAGCTCATCGAGGCCCCGCCGCTCGCGGGCTCCCTCCAGCCGCTCCAGCCGGGAGACATCCAGCCGCTGCCGCGCGCGGGCACGCCCGAGTACGAGGACTGCCGCAAGCGCGGAGAGGAGGCGTTCCGTCAGGGCCAGGTGGCCGCGCTCGTGGTGGCGGGGGGCGCCGGCACGCGCTTCGGCGGTGGGGTGAAGGGGCTCGTCCCGGTGGTGGGCGAGCGCACCTTCCTCGACATCAAGCTGGCGGAGGCGCGCCGGCTGGGAGAGCGCTACGGGCGCCCGGTGCCGGTGGCGCTGATGACGTCCTACCTCACCCATGAGGACATCACCGCGCACCTGAAGAGCCGGGGCCTGGAGGAGAACGTCTACCTGTTCCGCCAGCGGATGCTGCCGCGCCTCACGTCGAGCGGCGAGCTGTTCCGGGACCCGCGGGGGCAGCTGTCCTTCGCGCCCTCGGGGCATGGGGACGTCTTCCGCGCGCTGCGCGAGAGCGGGGTGGGGGAGGAGCTGCGCAAGCGGGGCGTGCGCCACGTGTACTTCTCCAACGTGGACAACCTGGCGGCGACGTTGGATCCGGTCGTCATCGGGCTGCACCTGAAGATGGGCAAGGGCATGACGGTGGAGGTGACCCCGCGCACCAACCCCAGCGGCGCGCTCGACGCGGGCGCGGCGCCGGTCCGCCTCAAGGGACAGCTCCAGCTCGTCGAGAAGGTGGACCCCACCCAGCACGCGACCATCTCCACCAACAACATCACCTTCGTGCTGGAGGAGATGATCGGGAAGGAGATTCCGATTCCCTACCGCGTGGTCTCCAAGAAGGTGGATGGCCAGCCCGTCATCCAGCTGGAGCAGGTGACGGCCGAGGCCAGCAGCCTCACCCGGGCCGATGGTCAGCCGCTGCTCCCCGTGGCCTTCATCGAGGTGGAGCGCGTGAACCCGGAGACCAGCCGCTTCGAGCCGGTGAAGGCACCGGATGACCTCCCGCGCGTGGCGGAGCGGCTCCGCGAGCGCATCGAGGCCCTCTAGACGGCCCACGGAGTGGTCCCCAGATTGGGGGCATGACGCTTCGCACGCACGTCGGGTTGCTGCCTCCGCGCATCGCCCGGCGCTGGGTGGAAGTGGACGGCGTGCGCGCACAGGTGCTCGAAGCGGGTGAGGGGCCGGTGGTGTTGCTGCTCGCGAGCATGCTGGTGCGCTCGCGCAGCTACCTGCCGCTCATCCGGAAGCTGGCGGCGCACTTCCGCGTCCTGACGGTGGAGCTGCCGGGCTCCGGTCGCTCGGCGTCCGTGCCGCGGCCCTGGTCGCTCAAGGAGCATGCGCGGTGGACGGCGCGGCTGATGGAGCAGCTGCGGCTCCAGCGCGTGCTGCTGGTGGGCCATTCCAACAGTGGAGGCGTGGCGCTGCTGGTGGCGGCCCGCCATGGGGAGCGCGTGGAGCGGCTCGTGCTCGCGGATACCATCGGCGCCCGGCGCCAGCGCTCCATTCCCCGCGTGGTGGGCGCGCGGCTGGTGGATGCGTGCCTCGAGTGGGGCCTCAACCTGCGCGCCTGGTGGCACATCCTCCACAACGTGCTCCTCCATACGCGCTCCTTCCTCCATCAGGTGAAGGTGGGAAGCCGGGCGGCGCTCCTGCGGTGGGCTCCCCAGGTGCGGATGCCGGTCCTGCTCGCGTGGGGCCGGAGGGACCACACCATGCCCCTGTCCTGCGC
>NZ_DASVWK010001000.1:0-8699 GCF_036389735.1 Archangium sp.
CGCGGACTTCAACAACGCGTACGTGATGCCGGACGTCTCCAGCATCCCCCAGCAGATGGTGATGCCGTCCCATATGACGCTGGAGCTCTTCGCCCTGTTGGGCTTCGGCCCGTCCGAGCTGGGTGAGGTGGGCTGCCACGAGTCCGTCCACTACGTGCAGATGCAGCAGACGGACGGCCTGTGGTTCGGCCTCAACGCCCTCACCGGCGGCCTCTTCCAGCCCAACCTCTTCACCGAATCCTGGTTCCTCGAGGGGCTCGCCACCTACTACGAGGGGCGGCTCGGCAAGCAGTGGGGGCGCCCGCACAGCCCCGTATGGAGCGGCTTCTTCGAGGCCGCCACCCAGCGGCTCGAGGGGGACTTCCACCCCGGCTACCTCTCTCCCGAGCACCGGCGCATGGAGCCCTTCGGCGGCAACTACCTCACCGGCAGCTACTTCGTGGCGTGGCTGGCGACCCGGTACGGCGAGGACAAGCTGTGGCAACTGGTGGATGAGCAGGGCGAGTCCATCCTGTCCCCGCTCGGGGTGACGCTGCGCTTCAAGCGCGTCTACGGCCTCACCCTCGGCGGGCTCTTCGACGAGTTCTCCAAGGACCTCTCCAAGCAACTGGAGCGGCGCCAGCGCCCGGCGAACCAGCAGGTGCTCGCCCCGGAGGTGGGCAACTTCGCCCGGCTCGCGGCCTCACCAGCGGACGGCGCCATCGCCACCGTGTCCGCGGGCCGTGAGGAAGTGCCGAGCCTCACCGTGCGCGAGCGCGACGGCTCCGTCCGCTTCCACCGCTCCCTCACCCAGTTCTTCCCGGGCCGCCGGTGGATCGCCACCCACCCCACGGTGATGAGTGGCCTGTCCTTCACCGCCGACGGGAGTTCCCTCTTCCTCCTCGCCTCGGACGTCGACAGCCTGGGCAGCTACCTCGCCCGGGTGTGGCGGGTGGATGCGCGTACCGGCGAGGTGGTGAACACCTGGGAGGGCCTCGAGGGCATGGGCGGCGGCGTCTCCCCGGATGGCGGTGCCTATGTCTTCCTTCACATCGAAGGGGACACCGCCAACCTCCACCGCTTGGACCTCTCCACTGGCGAGCGCACGCCACTCACGCGCTTCGAGGGACGCACGTCGCTTGGGCCGCCCTCGGTGGCCGCCGATGGACGCATCGTCTTCGCCCAGATGACGGAGCGGGGCTGGAACCTCGCGCTTCGGGAGACGGACGGTACCCTCCGCTCGCTCACCGACGACACGCACTTCAACTATGCCCCGCGCTGGCTGGACGCGAACCGCCTCGTCTTCGTGCGCGAGCACCAGGGCCGTTGGCAGGCGCACCTCCTCGACGTGGCCGGCGGCGAGCCGACCCGCATCACCGATGCCCCCCACCTGGTGATGGACGTGGCCCCGCTCGGTGACTCCGACGTCGTCTTCCTCAACCGCGAGGGTTTCGACTTCTCGCTGGATCGCGCCCCCATCGCCCCGGTGGCCGCTACCCAGGCCGTGGCCGAGGCCGAGTCCTCCCCGGTCGCGTCCGCTCCCTTCCTGGGACGCGAGCTGGACATCCTCTCCGACGAGCCCTACTCGCCGATGGAGCACTTCTTCCTTCCCGAGTTCCGCCTCCCGTACATCTACGCGCTGCCGGAGGGAGACGGCGACAGGTTGGACTGGACCCTCTACGGCGGCGCGGCCCTCGCGGGACAGGACCGGCTGGGCTTCCACCAGTACGCGCTGCTGGTGCAGCTCGACTCCAAGACGAGAGACCCGAGCATCTCCTTCTCCTACGGCAACGCCCTGCCCGCCCCCTGGTATGTGCAGCTGTCCGCGGAGCGCACCCTGCTGAACGACCGGCGCGACCTGCAGGCCTCGCTGTCCATGTCCCGCTCCTTCTGGACGACGCCCGTGTCCTTCGGCCTGCTCGCGATGCGCCGCGACTGGCTCTCCACCTCCACCCTCCCCGGTGTGCGCACCTCGCTCCTCGGGCCCGAGGCCGCCATCTCCTACTTCGCCGGGGAGAGCACCGCCTACGGGGGCACGCAGCGCGGCCTCGGTCTCTCACTGGCCGCTGGCGTGTACCCCCTCGCCTTCGACGACACCCAGCCCTTCGGCGACGTGCGCGCCACGGTGGACGCGTACGTGCCGGGGCTTCCCCTGCTCCAGCGCGACAACCTCCAGCTCTCCGCCCTCGGCCGCTTCCTGCCCAACGGGCCCGAGGGACTCCTCCAGGTGGGTGGCGTCCAGCTCGGCACGCCCGTGTTCCAACGCCGCCAGGGCCCCGAGGACACGCGCGACCTGCCGCGGAGCCTCCAGCCGGGGACCACCTTCTCCGAGTACCTGCGCGGCTACGAGGACTACGCCCTCAGCGCGCGCAACGTCCTCATTGGAAATGTGCGCTACCGCTACCGCTTCGTCATCGACCACGGCTGGACGTCCTTCTTCTGGCTCTTCCCCTCCTTCTTCATCAGCCAGGTGGAGCTGGAGGCCTTCGGCAGTTGGGCGCGCACGGACTTGAGGAACGACCACCGGGCCGCGGGCGGCGCGCTCTTCCTGCGCACCACCTTCGGGCAGTCCGCCTCGGTGTCGCTTTTCTATCAGTACGCCCGGCGCTTCGATGATGGCCTGGGAGACCTCCACCTGGTGGGCATCGGCCTGTAGGGCTCGGCGGGTCCTCTTCCATCCACCAGTCAACAGGGCCCGGCATTTCGAGGCATTCCGTGAATCTCGGAATGTGCTCGATCCCTTGCATCTCCCGGAGGGCGACAGCAGGTTGGTCCCACCCTGTTGGAGGACCCCGCGCATGAGAACGAATACCAGCCCCGCTCCAGCCACCGTGCTGGTGTTGGACGATGAGCCGTCCCTGCGCACCCTGCTCGGCTTCATCGTCCAGCGCGTGGGAGCCATCCCCATCGAGGCACCGGACGCCGCCACCGCGCGTCAGCTCGCCACGAAGCACACCTTCGCCTGTGCGCTCCTGGACAAGAACATGCCGGGCGAGAGCGGCCTGGAGTTCCTCAAGTGGCTGCGGGTGACCCAGCCCGGGTGCAACGCCATCGTCGTCACGGCCTACGGCAACATGGACAGCGCCGTGGAGGCCCTGCGTCTGGGCGCCTTCGACTTCCTGCTCAAGCCCTTCGAGGTGGACGCCCTGGAGCACCGCATCAAGCTGGCCCTGGAGCAGTGGCAGATGCGCCAGGAGCGCGAGCGCATGCAGGCCATGCTGGTGCAGGCCGACCGGCTCGCCTCGCTGGGCGTGCTGGCCGCCGGGGTCGTGCACGAGGTGAACACGCCCCTGGCCTACATCCTCTCCAACCTGGACTGGCTCGACGAGGAGCTGCCCTCGCTGGGCAAGGCGCTCGAGCGCCACGGTCGCCGCGAGGGGCCGGCCGCGGAGCTGGGCTCCTTCGCCGAGCGGCTCAAGGCGGTGGAGTCCACCCTGCGCGACATCCGCGAGGGCGCCGAGCGCGTGCGCCACATCGCCCGCGACGTGAAGGCCTTCGCCCGGGACTCGGACGACGAGAGCGTGCTGGTGGATCCGCGCGAGGTGCTCGACGCGGCCCTGAAGATGGCGCTGGTGCACATCCGCTACCGGGCGCGCGTGGTGCGCGACTACCAGGACGTGCCGCTGGTGCTGGCCAACGAGGCCCGTCTGGCCCAGGTCTTCCTCAACCTGGTGGTCAACGCGGCCCAGGCCATCCCCGAGGACGGGAAGGATCATGAAATCCGCGTCCGGCTGTGGACGGGCCCCAACGGCGAGGCGTGCGCCGAGGTGACCGACACCGGCACGGGCATCGCGCCCGAGCACATGGCGCACCTCTTCGAGCCCTTCTTCACCACCAAGCCCGCGGGCGAGGGCACGGGGCTGGGCCTCTTCATCTGCAAGTCCATCGTCGACAGCTTCGAGGGCAACCTGTCCGTGGAGAGCTGCCCGGGCAAGGGCACCACGTTCCGCCTGGAGCTGCCCCCGCACGTGCGCGCCGCCCGCGCCCCGGAGCAACTGAGCGCCGTGGCCTCGTGAGGTAGCGGCCCCGGTTGGCGCTCAGAACCCGTCGGGGGCCCCCTCGGGCCGCTGCACACGCACGAGGGACGATTCGACGGGCAGGGCCACCACCGTGACGCCCCTGGACTGCTCCACGCCGCGGGCTCCCGCGCGGAAGGTACAGGGGCCCTCGGCCACGCCCATGAGCCGTCCACGGAAGACGACACTCCCCCCCGCTGGAATGTCCGCGCTCGCCGGCTCCGGCCCCATGATGAGCGTCACCCCGCCGGTCCCCGAGGAGCCCATGGCCTCGGGCCTCACCCCGCGCACCGGATGGCCACCCGGGTTCGTCACCTCCAGCGCGATGTCGAACGTCTTCCCCAGGTCGACCCGCTCGGGCACGGGGAAGAAGCGTGCCGTCAGGCTGCCAGGGGTCGGGCGGATCTCCAGTCGCCCCACGTCCACGCCCGACATCCGCAACTCCAGCCCCAGCTCCTGCTCGTTCCCCACCGCCTCCACCGAGAAGCCCACCTCTCCGGGCGCCGTGGCCAAGAGCTCCCACGCGAAGGCCACGCTCCCGCCCGGGATGATGTTGGCTGGCGTTGGCTCCGAGAGGCGCTCCACCCGCCCCTCGCCCAGCGCGCTCAGCACCGGCACGACGCCGAGCGCGGCCGTGCTCCCCACGTTCTCCACCGTCAGCAGCAGCCGCACCCGCGCCCCCACCTCCACCCGCGTCAGCGCCAACGCTCCACGGCCCTGGAGTAGCGCCAACGGCCGCTCCGAGGCGAACCAGGCCCTCGGCAGCTCCACGTGTCGGCCCAGGGGCCCCACCACCGCCAGCGTGTGCCAGCCGGGCGCGAGCCCCTCGGGCACCCGGGCGCGCAGCGTGTGCGTATCCTCCAGGGTGACGTCCTCGAGCGCCACCTCGCCCAGGAAGGCCTGGAAGCGCGCGTCCACCGACACCGGCTCCTGTCCACCGATGTGCTGAGTGGCGAGCGCCCGGAAGTTCTCTCCCTCGATGACCACGGCCACGGGCCCGGAGTTCAGCCCCCAGCCCGGCACCATGCGCAGGGGTCGGGGATCATACTCGGCGCCCGGCTCCCGGGCACAGGCGAGCCCGAGGACGCAGAGGGACAGCAGCACGCGCGGCCAGGGCCAACCACGGTCAGAAGAGCTCAAGGCGGTACCCCAGGTGCAGGCCTCCGCCGCGCAGCGCGCCGCGCAGCACGTGGAGGCCCGGATCGTCGAACCAGCAGAAACGCGCCTCGAGGAAGGGCAGCCCCGGTCCGAACGGGATGCCAGCGCCCACCATCGCCTGCGCTCCGAGCACCCACGCGGCCTCCTCCAGCGCGGGCCCCCCGGCCAGTCGCGAACGACCGCGCACCCGGGTCACCGACGGGCCCGCCGCCACCCAACCCTGGAACCTCTTGCCCGGCGGGGTGCGCCAGGCCAGGGCCAGGGAGACGTCCAGCCACTCGCCGTACCCCGTGAAGCCGGGCACCGTGGCCCCTCCCGCGCGCGAGGCACGCAGGTAGCTGGTGTCGAGCATCACTCCCAGGTCCGGTAACGGGCGCGCCGGCCACAGCTCCAGCCGGACTCCCGCGGACGGAGCCACCACGTCCGCCAGGTTCGTCACCAGGCCCAGGCGCGGCGCCACCATCAGCATCGGGCGCCGGTACAGCAGCGAGACGGAGCCACGCCCGCTCACCTTCCCCACCCGCACCTCCAGCTCGGAGGAGTGATCCACGAACGTCACGGGCGGCACGTACCGCAGCTGATAGATGCCCGCCTGCCGGGACAGGATCGTGCTCGGCGGCGCTCCCGGGGGAAAGGCCTCGGGCCAGGGCTCCGGCACCGGGTTGCCGAAGCGATCCGTTACCGAGATGCGCCAGAACGCCTCGGAGCGACCATCCGCCACGAGGAAGGGCCACAGGGGCTCCACCGTCACCCGCGCGGGTGCGGCGGCGCGGAGCGCCACGGTCCGGGTGAGCACCGGAGCGGAGTCGCCTTCCGCGAGCAGCCGCAGCTCGAGCCGCTCGCGCCCACCGAAGCTCGGCGTGAGTTGGAGCACCCCCGCGTATTCTCCCACCTGGCGCTCGGTGAGCGTCACCCCGCTCCCCAGGTTGGAGTCGAGCCGCAGGTCCACCCGCGCCGGATTGCCGACGGCGTCCCGCGCGGAGACCTGGACCGCCAGCCGGGTCTCCTCGGAGGCCACGAGCACCTCCCGATCCACCCGCATCTCGAAGCGACGTGCGGGACCGGGCACCGCCGACACCCGGGCGGTGAAGGACCACCGCCGCTCTCCCGGCACCGAGCCCTTCAGCTCCAGGGTTCCCGGGGCTCCCGGGGGCACGGTCCACCGCACCACGGACACGCCCGGACCCACCTCGGTCGGCGCGCCCACGGTGCCTCGCGAGGCGGAGAACGCGTAGGCCGGCGGGCGTTGCGTCCGCGCCTCCGGCGTCATGCCGTAGAGGCGGATGTCCACCGTCTCCTCGCGATCGGCCTGAAGCTCGCGGCGCTGCGCGACAGCATGGATGAACGGCTGCGGCGGCACGCCCAGGTCGATCCGCTTGCGCCCGAAGAAGGCCTCGTGCACACCGGGCGGCACCGCCACGGGGATGCGCGCCACCCCGTTGGCGTCCGCGGAGATGGGTCCGTAGTTCTTGCTGCCCACCTGGAGCGTGACGGGCGCTCCGGGGCGGGTGCGCACCTCGGCCTCGCCCTGGCCCCAGAGTGGGAGCTCCGTCCACCCATCAAGCACCACCCCCTGGGCTCCTTGAGCCAGGGCGGCGAGGATGACCACCACGGGAAGGTTCTGTCGGGGCGGCACGTAGGTGGCGCGGAAGATACCCGGCCCCACCCGCGTCAGCGGGCCCACCTCGCCGCGACTGGCGAACAGTTCGACCCCGGTGGCCGAAGGCTCCAGCTCGATGCGCACTTCCGTCTCGCGCTCCATTCCGAGCAACACGTGTCCCGGTACGCACTGGATGCGGATGCGCCCCTGAGAAGTCGCCTGGGCGGTCTCCGCTCCAGCGGCGCGGGCGGGCCACACGCCCACCAACAACCCCCAGAGCAGCAGCACGAGATGGGCCGGGCGCGAGCACATGGCGTCAGTCAGGGATTCCTCTCCCACCGGAACTTCACCGTTTCCAGCGCCTTGCGTGGGAGCCCGTCGCGCGCGCGAGGGCGACACGCCACCAGCGTCTCCCGCATGGCGCCACCAGGCTCCTTCGCCAGGATCCGCACCCGCGAGAGACCCTCCCGTTGGGGGACGTCCGCCTGGAAGGAGCCATCGCTGGAGACCTCTGCGGGCTCGCCCTCCACGAGCACCTCCGACCCCGGGCGTACCGTCCCCACGAGGGAGAGGCACAACGCCTCGTTGGAGGAGGCCCGCGTGGCGACCTTCAGCAGCACGTCCACCGGGATGGGCTCCGCGTCGAGCGGCTTCGCCCCCTTGAACACCAAGGACTGCTGCCCGGCGCCCACCTCGACGGTGGAGCCCGCGGACGACAAGCTCACCGAGCCGCCTCGCGTGGTCACCGCCACCCTCGCTCCATTGCGGAGCATGGTGAAGCGCGCCGAACGGGTCTCGGCCACGGTGCCGTTGTCACTCCGCACGCGCAGCACCCGGTCGTTCTCGGCCTGGTAGTCCACGTCGATGCGGCCTCGCGCCAGGTCGAAGGCGTGCACGGCGCGCGTCACCTCGCCCACCCGAACCTCGGACCGCTCCGGAATGGACAGACGCGAGGCGTCATTCCCCACCCGCAGGTCCGCCCGAGCCCCCGCGCCGGTGCGGACGGAGTCATCGGGGGCGAGCGCGTCACCCACCTGAAGCTCCACCCACGTCTCGCCCCGGGTCCGCTCCACCGCGCCCACCACCTCGACGACGGTGGCGCGCACGTCCGAGACCACCACCGGGGGCGGCCTCGACTCCACGGGGGACGCCACGAAGCGCTCGAAGACGAGCCACCCGCCCACGGCGAGCAGGAGCACCAGACCCAGCCCGAGCACCAACGCCCATCCCAATGAATCTCGCGAAGGAGGTGGCGTCACGACCGGCCCTCCCCGCTCCCCCACGCCATCCCTGTGTCGCGTACCGTTCGCATGGGGGACTCCTTCCTCACTCGAGGAACTCATGTGAGGTGTGCCTCCGCGCCGGCCGCGGGGAGGATGATGGTCACGGTGGTCCCCTGTCCCTCGGTGCTCTCCAGCCGGATGCGACCGTGGTGGGCCTCGATGATGCGGTGGGCCACCGACAGCCCCAGCCCCACCCGCCCCGGCTCGTCCTTGGTGGTGAAGAAGGGATCGAAGACGCGCTCGCGCAGCGACTCGGGAATGCCCTTGCCGGTGTCCTTCACCGACAGGCACACCGCGTCGCTCTCCACCGCCGAGAGCCCCACGGTGAGCGAGCCGCCCTCGGGCATCGCGGTGACGGCGTTCTGCAGCAGGTGGGCCACCACCTTCTGGAGCTGGTCCGCGTGTCCCAGCACCCGCGGCACCGACTCGGACAGCTCACACGTCAGCGACACCCCGCGCGCCTCGAGCTCCTCGCGCACCTCCTGGAGCGCCGCGCGCACCGGCTGGGCCAGCTCCAGTGGACGACCCGCCCCCTCGCGCTCCTGCTCCGCCATCTGCCGCAGCTCGCGGATGATGCGCGCCATGCGGCGGGCCTGCTCGAGCGCCATCCTCAGGCTCTGGCCCAGGGGCGAGGTGGCGGGCACCTCCTCGGAGGACAGCGAC
>NZ_DASVWK010001001.1:0-6196 GCF_036389735.1 Archangium sp.
GCGGTAGGGACACTCGCGCAGGTGCAGCACCGAGTCCAACCGCGCCTGTCCCGCGAGCGCCCCGTCCTGCATGTACTCGCAGTAGAGCTGCACCGGCCGGACGAAGCGTGCGTTCCACGGCTCGCGGTCGATGGTGAGGACGTACACGTACCCGTCCAACACCCCGAAGGCGTCGTAGCACTCGACGAGCGGCTCGTGCAGTGCCTCCAGGCTCCGCCACACCGAGCCCGCCGGAGGCCCCGGCAGCGGCCGCGTGTCGAGCACGCCCACCAGCCGGCCTCCCGGGAAGGCGGGCAGCGGGTCCACCGCGAAGGTGAGCGCGTCTCCGTCTCGCGCCATCACCATGTCCGCCTCACCGAACTCGTGGAACTTGAACTCGACGAGCGAGTTGCCGATGCGGCGCATCAGCGCGTCATTCGTCTCGCTGCGTATGAAGTAGCCACCGCGCCGCCACTGGCCCTCCGCGTTGCGGTAGCGCACCGCCGCGCGGTAGCTCACCTGGTAGAAGTTGAAGCCCACCAGGCCCATCAGCCCCTGGGGGCGCATCTCGCGCAGTGAGGACATCAATACCTGCACCCACGCACTGCCCTCGTGCAGCTCCGGCTCCAGGGGGGCGGGCAGCAGGCGGGCGAGTGCCTCCGGTGCCACCGCGTAGTTGAGCGACAGCGCCTCCACCCACACCGTCCGCACCTGGGTGAGCCAGGGGATGGAGGGGCACTCCTCCATGCCCGGGCTGGAGGGGCTCACGTCCCGGGCCCGCTCGAGCGCCGTGTGGGCCTCGCGCAGCACCGTGTGGCCGGTGGGGGTGAGCTGGAGGCGGCCTCCCGCCTCGGAGAGCAGCCCCCGTCCGGAGAGCGCCGCGAGGGCCTCGGCTCCCTCCCCGCGTGCCACGCCCGCCGCCTCCAACCGGGCGAGCAGCGCCTCCCGCTTCATCCCGAGTGGTTCCAGGGCCAGGGCCACCAGTCCGGCCAGCTCTCGCGGAGTGGGTGTCATACGAGCCTCGGCCGCGAGCCACCCTCCGTGAGACGCCGACGCCGGGCCCGGTACAGCAGCAGCCCGCCCATGAGCTGCGTCACGCCCCACAGCGCGGCGAGCACCGCGAAGCCCCAGCCCGGCACGCGCGCGATGCCCAGCGCACAGAGCGCGAAGAGGGCGGCGGCCACGTACCAGGCCCGTCCCATGAGCGCGCCCATGACGGAGAAGGCCATGGCGATGAGGACGCAGGCCACGGGGGGCATGAAGAGCACGTCCAGCCCCAGCATCCAGTTGATGAGCGCCACCAGCACCATGCCCGCCATGCACGTCGTCCAGATGGACCACACCTGCCGCTCGATGAAGGAGCGCACGCCGGCGGCCTCGCGCCGCTGGAGCCACCAGATGGAGAGCAGGTTGATCGGGACGATGACGCTCCACAGCAGCACGAAGGGCCCGGGCGAGCGGTGACCCTGCTGGAGGAGCACGTGCGTGCCGAGGAAGCCCGCTCCGTTGGTGAGCGCATGGACCATCCAGATGACGCCCCAGTTCTGGAGCGCCGTGTCATCGCGGGCCTGGGCGACGACGCGGCGGATGAGCTGCAGGGCCTGGTCCGCTTCCTCTCGGTTCATGCGTGGCCGGGAGCCTATCCGAGAAGGGACGGAGGCGCCGGGGGCCCGCGTATACCACCCGGGGACCGCTCCAGACGGAGGCCCATCTGATCGCTCCTGGATATCTCTCCCGACCCCGTGGAAAGGGCATGTCAGGGGGCGTGTCATAATCCCGGCGACGCGCTGACCCCCCGGGCTGGTGCGCCCTCTCATGTCCCGCTACCGCCTTTCACCCAGCGATGCCGTCGAGTGGCTCCGGAGCCTGCCAGCGGCCTCGGTGGACCTCGTCATCACCGACCCCGCCTACGAGTCGCTGGAGAAGCACCGCGCCATCGGCACCACGACGCGCCTCAAGCGCAGCAAGGGGTCGAGCAACCACTGGTTCCAGATCTTCCCGAACGCGCGCTTCCCCGAGCTGTTCACCGAGGTCTGGCGGGTGCTGAAGCGCGACTCGCACTTCTATCTCTTCTGTGACCCGGAGACGATGTTCGTCGCCAAGCCCCTGGCCGAGGCCGCGGGCTTCCGGTTCTGGAAGCCCATCGTCTGGGACAAGCAGCACATTGGCATGGGCTACCACTATCGCTCGCGCTACGAGCTCATCCTCTTCTTCGAGAAGGGCCGGCGGCGGCTGAGCGACCTGGGCGTGGCGGATGTGCTCCCGATGCCGCGCGTCTACCGGGGCTACCCGGCCGAGAAGCCCGTCGAGCTGAGTGAGGTGCTCATCCGGCAGAGCAGCGAGCCCGGAGGCGTGGTGGTGGATCCCTTCATGGGCTCGGGGTCGGTGGGGGTGGCGGCGGTACGGCTCGGGCGCGACTTCCACGGCACGGACATCTGCCCCGAGGCGCTGGAGGTCACCGAGGCGCGCCTGCGGGCCGAGGGCGCGCAGCCTGAGGCGCCAGGAGACACCAGAGAGCTGCGCATCGCCCGGAGCGGATGAACGGCTGGGCGTGTGGGAGGCACGAATGACTGGACACGAATACGCGGACCTGGTGGCCAGATACATCGTGAAGAACTACGCCGCGCGTGGGGTAAAGGTGTACCGGGAGGTGCGCGTGGGCAAGACGCTCACGGGCAGGGGGAGGCGCGTGGACATCTTCGTGCTCGAGCCGGGCACGCGCACGGCGCTGGCCATCGAGTGCAAGTACCAGGGCAGCGTTGGCACGGTGGACGAGAAGATTCCCTTCGCCCTCCAGGACCTGGAGCGCATGTCGATTCCCGTCTGCATCGCCTACGCGGGAGACGGCTTCTCGCAGGGGATCCTCCACATCCTCTCGGCGTCCCCCATCGCGGCCTACTGCCTGCCGGGGGCGAAGACGCTCGCGCCCTCGGCCGAGACGCGCGAGCTGGACTCCCTGCTGGCGATGACCTTCAAGTGGTGGGACGTGCTCGTGCGCGGCAAGAAGCGCGTCGCGCTGTGAGGGGGTCCCGGCAGGGACAGCTCATTGCGTTGTTCTGCGCGAAGGCGGAGCGGGCTAGCGTCCGGGACCTCTACCTGGGCGGCCCGGCTGGACGGGCCCGAGGAGTCGACGGCATGCGCGCGGTGCAGCTCGAGCGGTTGGAGGGTCCCGAGGGTCTCAAGCTGGTGGACATGCCCGAGCCGGAGGCGGGAGACCAGGTACTCATCGACGTGGTGGCGGCGGGGGTGAGCTTCCCGGACCTGCTGCTGTCCAAGGGCCAGTATCAGATGAAGCCCGCCGTGCCCTTCGTGCCGGGAGTCGAGGTGGCGGGCGTGGTGCGCAGCGCTCCGGCGGACGCGGGGGTGAAGGCGGGGGATCGGGTGATGGCCTTCACGATGCTCGGGGGCTGGGCGGAGGTGGTGGCGGCACCGCCGAACATGACGTTCCGGGTGCCCGAGGGCTGGAGCTTCGAGGCGGCGGCGGGGACGGTGATGAACTACCACACGGCGCACTTCGCGCTGCACCGGCGGGGCCGGCTGAAGGCGGGCGAGACGGTGCTGGTGCACGGCGCGGCGGGCGGGGTGGGGACGGCGAGCATCCAGGTGGCGCGGGGCGCGGGGGCGCGGGTGCTCGCGGTGGTGAGCAGCGAGGAGAAGGCCGAGGTGGCGCGGAGCGCGGGGGCGGACAAGGCGCTGCTGTCCACGGGGGACTGGGTCTCGCAGGTGAAGGACGCGACGCAGGGCAGGGGCGTGGACGTGGTGATGGATCCGGTGGGCGGGGACATCTTCGACTTGAGCCTCAAGTGCCTCGCGCCCGAGGGACGGCTGCTGGTGGTGGGCTTCGCGGGCGGGCGGATTCCCGAGGTGAAGGTGAACCGGCTGCTGCTCAAGAACGTGGACGTGGTGGGCGTGGCGTGGGGCGCCTTCGTGATGATGGAGCCGCGGCTCACCGTGGAGATCGCCAGGGGCCTTGGTGAACTGGCGGACAAGGGTTTCGTGGAGCCGCTGGTGGGCTCCACGTTCCCGCTGGAGGAGGCGGCGCAGGCACTGCGCGAGCTGGAGTCGCGCAAGGCCACCGGCAAGGTGGTGCTGCGCGTGCGTTTGGGCTGAATCGCGCGTTTGGCTGGTGCGCTCTGGCGTGCTGACTGGCTAGCATCGGTGCCTGGACTTCACCCAGGGGGACGCACCGATGCTCACCGGACGCATGATGGACTTCCCGCTCACGATCACCCACCTCCTCGAGCGGGCCCGCACCTACTTCGGCCGCTCGGAGATCGTCAGCCGCCTGCCGGACAAGTCGCTCCACCGCTATACCTTCACCGACTTCTACCGGCGCACCTGTAAGCTCGCCCAGGCCCTCACCCGGCTCGGCGTGAAGCCCGGGGACCGCGTCGCCTCGCTCTGCTGGAACCACTCCCGCCACCTGGAGCTCTACTTCGGCGTCCCCGCCATGGGCGCCGTCCTCCACACCCTCAACCTCCGCCTCCACCCCAACGACCTCGCCTACATCGCTCGCCACGCCGAGGACCGCATCCTCGTCGTGGACCGCTCCCTCCTCCCGCTCCTCGAGAAGTTCATCGCCTCCGTGCCCTCCGTCGAGCACGTCATCGTCATCCCCGATGACGGCCCCGCTCCCGAGGGTCGGCTCGACTACGAGAAGCTCCTCGCCCCCGAGCAGGATTCCTTCGCCTTCCCCACGCTCGAGGAGCGCTCGGCCGCGATGCTCTGCTACACCTCGGGCACCACCGGCAACCCCAAGGGCGTCCTCTACAGCCACCGCTCCTGTGTGCTGCATACGCTCGTCGAGTGCATGAACGACACGCTCGGGGTCTCCGAGTCGGACACCCTCCTGCCCGTGGTGCCGATGTTCCATGCCGCCGCCTGGGGCCTGCCCTTCAGCGCCGTCTTCGCTGGCTCCAAGGTCGTCTTCCCGGGGCCCCACCTCGACCCGCAGTCCATCCTGGACCTGATGGTCGCCGAGCGCGTCACCGTCGCCGCGGGCGTGCCCACCATCTGGCTCGGCATCCTCGCCCTGATGGACCAGGAGCCCAAGCGGTGGGACCTGCGCTCCGTGCGCTCCATGGTCATCGGCGGCGCCGCGGCCCCTCCCGCGATGATCGAGGGTTTCCTCCACCGGCATGGGCTCGTCGTCACCCACGCCTGGGGCATGACCGAGATGAACCCCGTGGGCACCCTCGCGCGCCCGCGCCGCCAGCATGAGAATGCCCCCCAGGCCGAGCGGCTCGCCCTGCGCGCCACCCAGGGCTACGCCGTGCCCTTCGTCGAGGTCCGGCATGTGAGCGACGCGGGCCAGGTGCTCCCCTGGGACGGGGAGACCATGGGCGAGCTGGAAGTCCGTGGGCCCTGGGTCGCCTCCTCGTACTACGGTGGCGAGGGCGCGGATCGGTTCACCTCGGATGGCTGGTTCAAGACGGGGGATGTCGTCACGCTCGACGCCGAGGGCTACGTGCGCATCACCGACCGCTCCAAGGACGTCATCAAGTCCGGCGGCGAGTGGATCAGCTCCGTCGCCCTCGAGAACGCCCTCATGGCCCACCCCGCCGTGCTCGAGGCCGCCGTGTTCGCCGCGAAGGACGCCAAGTGGGATGAGCGTCCGCTCGCCGCCGTCGTCTTCAAGCCCGGGCAATCCGCTTCCAAGGAGGAACTCGCCGCCCACCTGGAGAAGAGCTTCGTCAAGTGGTGGCTCCCGGATGACTACGTGTTCATCCCCCAGATTCCGCGTACCTCCACCGGCAAGTTCCTCAAGACGAAGCTGCGCGAGGAGTACGGCGAGCACCTCGTGAAACAGCAGCGACAGAACGGCTGAGTTCGGGGTTGGAGCACGGGGAGGCAGAGGGGTTTTGGTTCCTCAGCCCGGCTGCACGAGCCGGTGGTGCCGCAGCGGCTTCGCCACGTTCTTCACCGGCGTCTCCGTCAGCGGGCCGTAGGTGAGGGATTGGATGAGCGGATCCTTGCTTCCCTCCAGCGCCTGCTTCACCGAGTCCATCACCAGCGTCTCCCGGAAGGCCGCCAGCGATTGCAGCCGCGCCGTCTGGTTCATCCCCGTCGAGAAGCCCGTGTAGTCCTGGTTCGGTCCGAACAGCCCACACATCGTGTTGGCCAGGTTCAGCCCCACCGCCACTCCCAGCCCCGGCATCCCCGCCCGCTCGCAGATGCTGCGCACCTCCGGGTCCGCGCTCATCGCCGCCGTCGTGCG
>NZ_DASVWK010001002.1:0-7992 GCF_036389735.1 Archangium sp.
CATAGCCGGAGCTGGAGACGCCCTCATCGTCCCCGAGGGGACGGCTGTGGCCGTAGCCCAGCTGGCCCGTGTCGTTACGGCCCCAGCAGCGCACGGCTCCGCCCTCCAGCAGGGCGCAGGTGTGGTGGCCGCCCACGGCGAATTGGAGGCCGCTCTCCGCCAGGGGGACGTTGCCCACCGTGGAGAGCGGCTCGTCGTCGCCGAGGTTCTGGGAATGGCCTTGGCCGAGCTGGCCGGAGTCGTTGCGGCCCCAGCAGCGCGGGGCACCGTTGCCGAGCAGGACACAGGTATGGCCCTCGCCCGCGAGCAGGGACTTGAAGGCGGTGTCCTCGGTGGGGTTGTCGGGGAACTGGTTGGGCGCCAGGACGTAGAGCAGCGTTGTCTTACCGCCCTCCCCGTCCGTCACCTCCAGCCGCAGGGTGCCACGCAACTCGAGGGTATAGCCCCGCAGCAGGGTGGGATTGGCCTGGGAGGAGAAGGTGGGCTGCTCATGGGGACCATCGGCCGTGAGGCTCCAGGCGTAGGAAAGCTCGGAGAGAGGCCGGTCGTCGGAGACGGAGGCCTCGAAGGCCACCTGGGGAGCACCTGGCACGCGCACCGCGCTCAAGGCGTTGATGACGGGATTGAAGCGGATGACGAAGGAGGTGTCGCGCACGCCCTCGGAGGACGGGGGACGGACGCGGATGCGGAAGGTGGTGCGGAGAGAGTGGCCGTCCCGATTGGTGAGGCGGATGGAATGGGAGAAATCGGTGGTGGAGGGAACCTCGGGGGCGGTGTAGCGGATGACGAAGGTGGCGGAGGTGCCCTCCAGGGTGAGGCTGCCCTGGGACGGGGAGAAGGTGCCGCTGGCCCCCTCATCAATGACGTAGTCGAGGCGCTCGCCGGCACGGGCCTCCACGAGGAAGCGCAGAGGGAAGCTCTGCTCGGGGAAGAGCTCGGTGGGAACGGTGATGCGTTGGATGCGGGGCAGCGTGATGTGCGCGTCGTTGGTGGGAGCCAGAACGATGCTCACCGGGGTGTTGTCCTCGGTGAGGGTCTGGTCGGTGGAGCCTCGGAAGAGCTCGGCCTCCGAGGCGCTGGATGCGGTGGCGACGAAGGAGAGGGGCTTGTTCCTGGGGAGGAAGGGGAGCTTGCCCGTCCAGAGGCCGTTGGAGCCTCGGGAGAGGTCGACGTCGCTGAAGAGAGGGGCGGTGCCGCCATCCGCCTCGCGGACGAGGACGTCGATGCGCAGGCGGGTGACATCCTGGAAGGAGAAGCCGAGGCTGGAGACAAGGGCGGCCCGCACGGAGGGGCCAGCGCCTTGAGAAGTGGCCAGGAGGTCGCTGGAGCCAATGGAGAAGGAGACGGTGACGGTCTCCGCTCCCGGAGAAGCGGACGGGTCCTCGGACAGAGGGCTCCTGCAGCTCAGACCCAGGAGGGCCAGCAGCAAGAGGTGCGAGGCCGTCTTGCTCACGGAGGTGGAGGCGGATGAAAGGGCAGTCATTGAGTTGGCATTGAGCCTTAGCAGCAGTTACCAAGAGGTCCAAGCTCCCTGCCGACGAGGGCAGCCCGTTCAAAAACTGCCCGAACGCGTTCAGGAATTGAACTGGGCCACCCCACGAGTCTTGCTCAAGGTTTGGCGAAACCCCGCCCCGGTTTCCGCGCACAGGCGTTCAAGATTTGAACTGACAGACTCCGAGGTTGCGCTGTTCGCGGGGAATTCCATGCCGTTTCTGGCCTCTGGCACATGGCTTGAGACTTGCTTGCGCTTCAGAAGCCACTCCCCCGAGAAGACCCATGCTCAAGACACCACCAGCCCACCTCTTCGCGCTCGCCACGGCCCTGCTACTCGGCGCCTGCGGCCCGGAAGCCCCGGAGCCCGCCAGCCCACGCTCCACTTCCGAGGGACAAACCTGGCAGCCCCTCACGTTCAACGACCACGACTACCTCTTCGTCCGCTCCGCCAGGACCTGGTGGGACGCCAAGGCCATCTGCGAGTCGCTCGGCTACGGCCTGGTCACCGTCAACGATGCCAGCGAAGAGCGCTGGCTCGATGGCTTCCAGGGCCCGCACACGTGGTGGCTTGGCCACAATGACACCCAATCCGAGGGCTCCTGGCGCTGGAGCCACGGCGCCTCCTCCTACACCAATTGGTTGTCAGGAGAGCCCAACAACGCGGGCAACAACGAGGATTGCGCACACGACAACTGGCTCGGCCGCGGCGGGTGGAACGACTACCCCTGCGACATCGGCCAATACTTCATCTGCGAGAGTCTCCAGTGAGGCCAGCGCTTCGTCTGCTCCTGCTGAGGAAGGCCGCGTTGGTGCTGTCCGCCTTCACCCTGGGCCTTGGCCCCGCCTGCACCAAACCGCGAGACGACACCGCGCAGCGGCAGAGCGACACCGCCACCGTCTCCTTCGCCATCGGCTCGGATGATCTCCACGTCCCGCCTGACTCCGCTGGCAACTCCGCCCAGGGCCGCCTCCTCTCCGCCCTCTCCTTCACCTACGCCAGCGTCAACCGCATCCGCATCGACGTCACCGACACCTCCAGCAACTCCACCGTCTACGTCAACTTCGACCTGGAGAAGGACGCCACCGGCACCTGGCGGGGCACCCTGCCCTTCCTCCCCAAGAACAAGCCCTTGAGCTTCCACGCCAAAGCCCATGGCTCCGCCGAGGCCCTGCTCTTCGAAGGCACCACCGTGCAGACCCTCTCGGCCGACGCCCAGACGGTCGTCATCGTCCTGGCCTCCTCCAACGACAAACAGCAGATCACCCTCCCCCGCCTCCTGCGCATTGCCTCGCCCTCCGCCTTCGGCTCCGAGCAGAGCGGCAATGTCTCCTTCTCCGTGGAGGCCAATACCGGCGAGAAGCTCACCTACACCATCACCTCCGCCCAGGGCGGCGGCACCTTCTTGCCCACCAGCGGCGCCATCACCCTGCTGACCTCCTCGGGAACCTTCGTCAGCCGGTACGAAGCTCCCACCGTCTCCTCCGAGACCACCTTCACCCATCAGGTGCTCATCACCAACCCGGCCGGGCACTCCGTCGCCACCACCTTCACCACCCGCGTGAAGCCGCCCGGCACCACCGACGGCACGCTGGACACCCAGTTCAACGTCCTCTTCAACCCCGTCATCCACCGCCTGATGGCCGCGCGCCTGGTGGAGACCGACCGCGTCATGTGGACGGCCGACGTGGATGACGACGCCAGCGACGCGGAGCTGCGCTACGCCTGGAGCTTCAAGCCGCTTGGCGCCTCCGAGCCAACACCGGGCTTCTTCGTGGACGCGGCGGCCCACCCCGGCATCCTGCGGGGCTACACCACGGAGTTGCAGGGCGAGTTGCAGCTGAACGTGACGGATCGCAACGGCAGCGGCGGCACCACCACCGTCTACTACCAGCTGCGGCCCGGCCAGTTCCCCGACCAGCCCACCGTGGACAACGGCTTCAGCGCCATCCGCGCGGGCGCATCACATACCTGCGCGCTCTACAATGACGGCAGCCCGCGCTGCTGGGGCCTCAACACCCGGGGCCAGCTCGGGCTCTCGAGCACCACCACCTACGGTGACGACGAGGCGGCCTACCTCGCGGGCCCGGTGCCGCTGGCCGGCGTGGGGGTGGAGCTCGCCGTGGGTGGCCACCACACCTGCGCCCTGCTCGACTCCGGCATGGTGCGCTGCTGGGGCAACAACTCCTTTGGCCAGCTGGGCTACAACAGCACCGACACCATCGGCGACGGCGAGCCGCTCTCGAGCGTCGGCTACGTCAACCTCCGTGGCTTCGCGACCACTCTGGTCTCGGGCCTCAACCATACCTGCGCCCTGATGTCGACGGGCAAGGTGCGCTGCTGGGGCCTCAACAGCAGTGGCCAGCTCGGCTATGGACACAAGAACAACGTCGGTGACAACGAGCATCCCTACTTCCATGGCGACGTCGACCTCGGGAGCGATGTCATCGTCAGGGACCTCGTCGCGGGTGCCGCGCACACCTGCGCGCTGCTCTCCACCGGCTCGGTGCGCTGCTGGGGCAACAACTCCTTTGGCCAGCTCGGCCTGGGCCACACCGCCCATGTCGGCGATGACGAGACGCCCGCCAACGCGATCGTCCACGTGGGCGGCCCCGTGCGCCAGCTCGTGGCCGGCTACTTCCACACCTGTGCCCTCTTGAGCGGGACGGGGGGCCTCCGCTGCTGGGGACTCAACGGCTCCGGCCAGCTTGGCTACGGCAACACCGCGGACCTCACCCTGCCCGGCGGCACCGTGGCCGTTGGCGGCGAGGTGCTGCAGGTAACCGCCGGGCAGGACCACACCTGCGCCCTGCTGAGCACTGGCGGCATCAAGTGCTGGGGCCTCGGCGCCTGGGGACAGCTCGGGCAGGCCAATGCCAACACCCTGACGGCGCCTCCCAGCACTCCCGTGGCCATGGGAGGCATCACGGCCTTCCAGGTGACGGCTGGCGGCCACCACACCTGTGCCCTGCTCGCCACCGGCACGGCTCGCTGCTGGGGTCTCAACAACCACGGGCAGCTCGGCTACGGCTACACGCGCAACATCGGTGACGACGAGCTGCCCTCCTCCGCGGGAGACATCCCCCTGTTGCCGCCCGCGCTCTAGGTCGGGAGGAACTCCGCGACGAGCCCCAGGATGGAGCGGGCCACCTCCCGCTTCGTCCCGGAGAAGTCGCGCTGCTGGCCGTCCCGCGTCAGCACCGTCACCTGATTCGTGTCCACCCCGAAGCCCGCCCCCGGCGCCGTCACGTCGTTGGCCACGATCGCGTCCAGCCCCTTGCGCTCCAGCTTCTCCCGCGCGTACTCCACCACCCGCTGCGTCTCCGCCGCGAAGCCCACCAGCACCGGCCGCTTCGCCCGTCCCGTCACTCGCCGCGAGGCCTCCGCCAGCACGTCCGGCGTGCGCACCAGCGTCAGCGTCTCCGGGCCCTCCGACTTCTTCACCTTCTGCGACTCCCGCGCTCGCGGCTTCCAGTCGCTCACCGCCGCCGACGCGATGAAGCAGTCCACCTCCTCCACCCTCGCCAGCACCTCGCGCGCCATGTCCTCCGCGCTCACCACGTCCACCACTTCGTAGCCGCCCCGCTCCACCGCCCCCACCGGGCCCAGCACCACCGTCACCTTCGCCCCCAGGCTCCGCGCGGCTTCCGCCAGCGCCAGCCCCATCTTCCCCGTCGACGGGTTGGAGATGAACCGCACCGGATCCAGGTACTCGCGCGTGGGCCCCGCGGTGATGAGCACCCGCCGGCCCGCCAGGGGCCCCTCGGCGAACAGGCGCGCCGCCGCCACCACCATGTCCCCCACCTCCGCCAATCGCCCCGCCCCCACGTCTCCGCACGCGAGCAGCCCCGACCCCGGGCCCACCACGTGGAAGCGCGGAGACGCGCGCAGCGCCGCCACGTTCTCCTGCGTCCGCTCGTTCTCCCACATGGCCACGTTCATCGCGGGCGCCAGTAGCACCGGCCCTCGGAAGGCCAGCAGCGACGTCGTCACCGCATCGCCCCCCATCCCCGCCCGGATGCGCGCCAGCAGATCCGCCGTGGCTGGCGCCACCACGAACAGCTCCGCCCAGCGCGCCAGATCCAGGTGCCCGAAGTTTCCCTCCTGCGCCGGATCGAAGTAGTCCGTCAGCACCGGATGCCCGCTGAGGGCCTGGAAGGTGAGCGGCGTGACGAACTGCTTCGCCGCTTCCGTCATCGCCACCCGCACCTGCGCTCCGGCGCGCCCGAGCTCTCGCACCAGCTCACAGGCCTTGTACGCCGCGATGCCTCCACCCACGCCGACGATCACCCGACGTCCCTGTAGAGCCGAAGCCTCCATGTCGGATTCCTTACGCGTGAGGGGACGGGCTCGCAACCGCCTGCCACCTGTGAGGCACCGCTTCGCCCTCCAGGGCAACTTGATGTCCCCGGACATGGGCACACCTTCCCTCACACCTTCAGGGAGAGCCACCACATGAGGCACACGAGGTATCTCGGCTCCTTCGCGCCCCTGGCCGCTCTGGGAGCTGGCGGCCTGGCGGGCTATTACCTCGCCCGGGTCCAGGACAGGGCACGAGAGCGGGTCGTCTCACCCCGATCCTCTCTCGAAGGGAGAGGGAAGGTGGTTCAGGGGGTGAGCACCACGTCTCCCGATGACGGAACGTTCACCGTGCGCACGACGGGGCCTTCCTCCGAGTCCACGTGGAAGTGTCCCCAGACCAGGGTGTAGCGCCCCGGCGGGAGGCCCTGGAGCGTTACCCGCTCGCCGCGTGGTTGGTAGAGGAGCTGCCCGTAGCTGGCCCGCATCAGCTCCCTCTGCGGGTTGCTCACGGGCACGTCCCCGGCCAGCACCCACAGCGCCCTGCCCTGCGCGGGCTTGAGCTGCACCGTGAGCGAGGCCGTGCCCGGTGCCGGTCCCACGTCCAACCGCTGCTCCCCTCCGCCCACCTGCACCAGCAGCGCCGGCTCGCCGGAGAACTCCCGCATCTGCCCCAGCGCGAAGCGGTAGTGGCCCGGTGACACCTCCACGCTGTAGCGCCCGTCCGGCCCCGTGACGATGCTGATGGGCTCGCCCCGGTCTCCGTTGACGCCCTCCAGCGCGAAGCCCGCCGCCGGTGTCCCGTCCTGCTGGTACACCGTCCCGTACAGCCGCGTGGCCGGCTTCAGCACCAGCTCCACCGCCCGGGTGTCCTCGCGCGACGCCGGCACCGACGCGCTCTGCTTCCCCTTGCGCGCCGACACGTTGAACTTCGCCACGAAGGGCGGACTCGGCAGCGCGAAGCGCCCGTCCAGCCCCGTCATCACCGAGTCCTCGCACGCATCACACGACACCACCGCGTCCGCCACCGGCCCGCCCCCCTCGTCCCGCACCAGTCCCGTCACCATCGGCGCCTGCTCCAGCACCAGGTCGCCCAGGTCCGGCTGCGCCGGCTTGTCCACCATCAGCGGCTCGAAGCCCGCCGCCTCCACCGACACGATGACCCGGTCGCCCGCCGTGGGCAGCGACACCTCGAAGCGTCCGTCCACGCTCGTGATGTCGTGCTCGTCCAGGCGGAAGCGCCGCACCGGAGAGCCATCGCTGGACACCACCCTGCCGCGGAACAGGCTCCGCGCCTCCATCACCACCTTCACCGCGTCCGAGCCGGGCGTGGCCTGCACGCGCTCGCGCTGGTCGTACCCCGGATGATGGGCCTCCAGCAGGAAGGCGCGCCCGGGCTTGAGCGCGCGGACCTCGAAGTGCCCCTGGGCATCCGACGTCACCGGCTGGGCCAGGCGCGGCAGCACCGACACCGAGGCCCCCGCCACCGGAGCGCCCCGCTCGTCCACCACCTCGCCGCGAATCGCCGCCCCTGGCGCGAGTGACACCGTCACCCGCTGCGTCTGCCCGTCCACCACCGACACCTTCTGGGGCTCCGAGGGCTGGTAGTCCGAGTGCGTGGCCACCATCGAGTACGTCCCCGGCGGCAGCCCGCGCATGGGCACCAACCCGTCCGGCCCCGAGGAGTTGTCGCTGCGGAAGACGCCCTCGTTCTCCACCCACAGCATGACGTCCGCGCCCTCCACCCGGCGTCCCTCCGTCAGCACCGTCACCTCCAACGCCGCCCGGGGCTCCAGCTCCAACTTCACGCCCTCGGCCGGCGCCGTCGCCTTCACATCCCCTCCGCCCCACTCCGAGTGGTGGGCGTGCAGCACGTACAGGCCCGGCGTGGGCACCGCCGCCGAGAAGTGTCCCTCGGCATCCGCCAGCACCGTGTCCCCCGTGGGCTGCACCAGCACCGACACGTTGGGCGCTGGCCGGCCGTACTGGTCCAACACGTGCCCGGAGATGATCGTGGCGCGAGCCAGCTCCAGCTCCAGCGTCGTCTCGCCCGGCTTCACCCGCGCCGGCAGCTGCGCATCCCGGAAGCCCTGGGCGCGCCCCTCCAGCACGTAGTCCCCCACGGCCAGCGGGCCGAACTGCACCAGCGCCCCCGTGGAGGGCTTCTGCGACTGGATGGGCTGTCCCCGGACGGAGCGCAG
>NZ_DASVWK010001003.1:0-16760 GCF_036389735.1 Archangium sp.
TTGAGCAGCAGGGCGGCGTACGAGCGCACGTTGGCGAGGGAGCCCCGGAGATCATGAGAGGCGAGCCCCAGATAGCGGACCTGCCGACGGGCAGCTTCCTCGTCGCTCTGGACGGGCTGCGTCCACACCAACCGTGCCCCGTCCCCCAGGGGGCGCTCGCCCGCCCGCACCCACCGTCCCTCGCGCTCCCAGATGTCCGTTCCCGGGCGCCGTTGAAAGCCGGCCGCCTGGAGGAGCTCGGCCACGGTGCCCAGGCCCTCGGGCAGTTGTTCGAGACCCAGGTGAGCACACAGCCGTTCATCCACCTCACGCGGCTGGCCTCGCCGCGAGAGGATGGCGAATCCGGGTTCTGCCCCGCCCGCCTCCGTTCCCCGCAGCCCGTCGTCCCTCACGCCTGCCGTCTCCTCGTCCATGGGTTAGGAGAACGGTGGGGCGTCACTGTCGGTTTTGCAACGTGCCTGCCACTCTGCCCCGCGAGCCAGTTGATTTCTTCCGTCCCCTGGCGCCTGGATTGGGCGACAATCGGGGGCGCGCAACCCGAGGAGAAGAATCTGTCTTCCGCCAATTATCAGCACCAGGACTCCAACGTCGTGCTGGTGGTCGATGACGACCCCGACATCCTCGAGGCCCTCTCCGAGATTCTCGAGGCCGAGGGTTTCGAGATCCGCCGCGCCCGCAACGGCAAGGAAGCGTTGGAGAAGCTCGAGCCCAATCCGCCCCAACTCATCCTCCTGGACTTGATGATGCCCGTGATGGATGGCTGGGAGTTCGCCCAGCGCATGCGGCAGAAGCCCAGCGTGGCCACCATCCCCATCATCGTGCTCAGCGCGGATCGCAACGTGGGCAGCAAGGCCACGGACATCGGCGCGGTGGGACACCTGGCCAAGCCCTTCGAACTCAATGACCTGCTGGACATGGTGCGCCGCTCCTTGAGTCAGGCCCAGGCCAGTACCGCGCGCTAGGGTTCCCTGCGTCCTTGACCTGTCCCAGCCCCATCACTACGGTCCCATCCGACTGTTGATTCACCAGTCAATCCCTCGGAGGAGAGAGTCATGTCGAGCGCACAGGACATCATCGAGAAGGACATTCCGGCCACCCTTCAGCAGAAGCCGGAGCTGGCCAAGGACATCAACTCGGTCATCCACTTCAACATCACCGGCGACAACGGCGGCACCTGGACGCTGGACTGCACCAAGCAGGACAACTGGGTGTCCAAGGGCGCCGCGGGCGAGCCGAAGATGACCGTCACCGTCAGCAACGAGGACTTCGTGAAGATCCGCGCGAAGACGCTCAACGCGCAGATGGCCGCCATGCAGGGCAAGCTGAAGTTCAAGCCCATGGACATGGGGCTTGCGATGAAGTTGGCGAAGCTGCTGGGCTAGACTCACCGGAGACGCGCCTCCGGGCGCGGACTCCTCGAGCGGCGCGCGCTCCTCTCCGGGGCCGCGCCGCTTCTTTTTTGTGCCCACCCCTGAGAACCCCCCACGCATGGATACGCTCCCGCTCTCCGGGCTCAAGGTCCTGGACCTGTCACGCCTGCTGCCCGGTCCCTACGCCACGCTGGTGCTCGCCGACCTCGGCGCCACGGTGGACAAGGTCGAGGACCCCGATGGAGGGGACTACATCCGCCAGATGCCGCCGCTGCGCGACGAGGAGAGCGCGCTCTACTACGGCCTCAACCGCAACAAGCGCTCGCTGGTGCTCAACCTCAAGTCCCCCGAGGGGCGCGAGGCCCTCAAGCGCCTGGTGCGTGGCTACGACGTGCTGGTGGAGAGCTTCCGCCCCGGCGTCCTGGACAAGCTGGGCGTGGGCTGGTCCGTGCTGCGCGAGCAGAACCCACGGCTCATCTACTGCGCCATCTCCGGCTACGGGCAGACGGGGCCGGATCGGCTCAAGGCGGGGCATGACATCAACTACGCGGCGCGCGCGGGCGTGCTCGCCTACGGCGGCGAGGCGGGGGGCGCCCCGGCCTTTCCGGGCGTGCAGATGGGAGACATCGGCGGCGGCAGCCTCTTCGCGCTGGTGGGTGTGCTCGCGGCGCTCCATGAGCGCGAGCGCACCGGGCAGGGCCGCTTCGTGGACGTGTCCATGACGGATGGCGCCCTGGCCTTCCTCCACATGCACCTGGCGGCGCGACTGGTGATGGGCGAGCACGGCCAGCCGCTGCGCCGCGGCCGCGAGGCGCTCAACGGCGGCTACGCCTGCTACGGGCTTTACCGCACGAAGGACGACCGCTACCTGGCGGTGGGCGCGCTGGAGCCCAAGTTCCTCGCCGGCGTATGCGAGGTGCTGGGGCGTCCGGAGCTGCTGTCGGACGCATACGACACCGGCGAGGCCGGAGCCCGGGCCAAGGCCGAGTTCGCCCGCCTCTTCGCCGAGCACCCGCTGGCGTACTGGCGCGAGCGCTTCGCGGGTAAGGACTTGTGTGTGGAACCGGTACTCGAGGGCGACGAAGTGCTGGAGGATTCCCAGCTGCGCGCCCGGGGTCTCTTCGTGGAGTCGGAAGACACCCAACGTGGGAGGAAGGTGACCCACCTGCTCACGCCTCTTCGTCTGGGTGAAACGCCGCTGCGACCTCCGCCTGATTTGGGACAGCACTCCCGGAAAATTCTCGTCGAGGCAGGCTTTAGCCCGGAAGAAATTGAAAGACTGGTCACCTGAGTCTTGTCAGGAATTGGCTGGCAGTGCGTGCGCGAGGTCCAGGTGCGTCATCAATCCCGGATCTCCCGTAAAGGGTGGGGGTCTGCCTTTACCCGCTACACATGAAATCAGAGACATGCGATTTTGAGTTCCGCCGAGTGTGGGCGTCGGCGCTCTCTGAAAACGACGTCCCGAAGCATGGCGGGGGGTTGAGCATCCGTGAGAGGAATCAACACGCAGGCGCCTGCGAACCAAGCGAAACCCGCGAGCGGTGTAATTCATTGACAGTGGGGCTGTTGACACTCGCCGAGTGCGCAGTGGACCTTTGACGGAAACAGGAAGGCAACAGATGACGGAAAACGAGAACCAGCTGGGGCTTGGGTCCCGCTCCACCGACAAGGCGGAGCAGGAGTTGGACGGCTCCGAGGCCGGGATGGCGCGCGGAGCACGTGAGGCGGAGCCCATCGCGGTGGTGGGGCTGGCATGCCGTTTTCCAGGGGCTCCGGACGCGGATGCGTTCTGGCGGGTGCTGTGCGACGGGAGGGATCTGCTGCGGGAGATTCCGCCGGAGCGCTGGGACAACAGCGCCTGGTTCGACGCGGATGCGCAGGCGCCCGGCAAGAGTCATGTGCGCCACGGGTACTTCCTGGACGAGGTGAGCGGGTTCGATCCGCTCTTCTTCGGCATCTCCCCGCGCGAGGCCGCGGAGATGGATCCCCAGCAGCGGCTGATGCTGGAGGTGTGCTGCGAGGCGCTGGCGGACGCGGGCGTCCCGGCGTCGAGCCTGAAGGGCTCGCGCACGGGCGTGTTCATGGGCGCCATCTGGCACGAGTACGCGGACCGGCACCTGACGGAGCACGCGGCGGTGACGCCGCACAGCGCGACGGGGCAGTCGCTCAACATCGTGGCCAACCGACTGTCCTACTTCATGGGGCTGCGCGGGCCGAGCCTCACGGTGGACACGGCGTGCTCCTCGTCGCTGGTGGCGGTGCACCTGGCCTGCCAGAGCCTGCGCGCGGGCGAGTCGCGGATGGCGCTGGTGGGCGGCGTCAACCTGATCTTCTCGCCCGAGGCGAACGTGCTGCTGTCCAAGTTCGGCGGGCTGTCGCCGGACGGGCGGAGCAAGGCGTTCGCGGCGAGCGCGGATGGCTTCGGGCGCGGCGAGGGCGCGGGGCTGGTGGTGTTGCAGCCGCTGTCGGCCGCGCTCGCCTCGGGCGCGCGCATCTACTGCATCATCCGTGGCTCCACGGTGAACAACAACGGCACCGGCAACGGGCTCACCGCGCCGAGCGTGCCCGGGCAGGCGGCGCTGCTGCGCGAGGCGTACGCGCGCGCCGGCGTGCCCCCCAGCCGCGTGCACTACGTGGAGACGCACGGCACGGGCACGGCGCTGGGAGATCCCACCGAGGCGAGCGCCCTGGGCGCCGCGCTGGGGGAGGGCAGGTCCATCGATCGGCCGCTGATGATCGGCTCGGTGAAGGCCAACATCGGGCATCTGGAGGGAGGGGCGGGCATCGCGGGCCTCATCAAGGTGGCGCTGTCCATGTCGCGCCGGCTGGTGCCGCCGCACCTGATGCACGGAGAGCCCAACCCGCGCATTCCCTTCGGCGAGCTGCGGCTGACCCTGCCGCAAAAGCTGACGCCGTGGCCCAGCGAGGACGAGCCGGCGACGGCCGGAGTGAGTGCGTTCGGCTGGGGTGGTACCAACGCCCACGTGGTGCTGGAGGAGGCGCCAGTGGGGCGCGAGGAGCTGCTGCCGCTGGCGGCGGGCACCGCGGAGGAGCTGCTGGCCCAGGCGGCGAAGGCCGAGGCCCTGGTGGTGCACGAGGAGGATCCGGTGTGCGTGCGCGACCTGTGCCGCGCCTGGGCGCTGCGGGTGGGAACGGGGCGCCACCGCGCGGCCCTCACGTTCCGCACGCGCGCGGAGCTCGTCGCGCAGCTCAAGGCCCTGCGTCAGGGCCGCAAGCGCGCGGGCCTGACCACGGGGGATGTCAGCGAGCCGGCGCGCGTGGCCTTCATCTTCGCGCCGCAGGGCTCGGAGTGGCCGACCATGGGACGGGAGCTGCTGGCCACGGAGCCGGTGTTCCTCGCCTGCGTGGAGGCCCTGGACACCACCTTCATGCCGCTGGCCGGCTGGTCGCTCGTGGAGGCGCTGCGGGATCCGCACGCCAAGGCGCTGACGGACGAGGACGCCGCCGAGCCGCTGACGCTCGCGGTGCAGGTGGGGCTGGCGGCGCTGTGGCGCTCCTGGGGCGTGGAGCCGGAGGTGGTGGTGGGCCACGGGGTGGGCGAGGTGGCCGCCGCGTGCGTCATGGGCGGGCTGGAGGCCTCGGACGCGGTGTGGATGGTGTACCGCGCCAGCCGCCTGCGGCAGTGGGAGTCGCTGCGTGACGAGCTGGAAGCCGCCCAGGAGCGGCTGAAGGCGCGGGGCCTGGGAGGCCGCTGGGTGTCCACCGTGGCACGCGAGCTGGGGCCGGAGGGCCGCATGGGGGACGTGCGCTGCCGCACCCTGCGCCAGCCGGTGCGTTTCGCCCAGGTGGTGGAGAAGCTGGTGGCCGAGGGCTTCGACTCCTTCGTGGAGCTCAGCCCGCACCCGGTGCTGTGCCGCCCGGTGGAGCAACTGCTGCGCAAGGCCGGCCGGTCGGGGGTGGTGGTGGGCTCGCTGCGGCGGGACGAGGCGCGCGCGGCCCTGCTGGAGGCGCTCGCGGCGCTGCACGCCCGGGGCCTCCACGTGCGCTGGGAGGCGCTACCTCCGCCCGAGATGCCCGTGGCCGAGCTCCCCAGCGAGCAGCGGCGGGCCGAGCTCCCCGGTCGCACGGAGCTGCTGCCCCTGTCCGCGCAGACGCCCGAGGCGCTCGCGGAGGCCGCGCGCCTGTTGGTCGCGCGCCTGGAGAAGCACCCGCTGTCGCTGCATGACCTCAGCTACTCGGCCTCCGTGCACCGCGACCACCTGGTCTACCGGATGGCGCTGCTGGCCCGCACCCCCACCGAGGCGCGCGATGGCCTGAAGGCCTTCATCCGCGGGGAGATGCGTCCGGGCCTCTCCGTCACCCGCCACGCCGACGGCCGGCACCAGCCCGTGGTCTTCGTCTTCCCGGGTCAGGGCTCGCAGTGGGTCGGCATGGGCCGCCGGCTGATGGCCGAGGAGCCCGTGTTCCGCGCCGCGCTGGAGCAGTGCGACGCGGCGCTGCGCCGCTTCGTGGACTGGTCGCTCATGGAGGTGCTGGCCTCGGACGACGCGGGGTGGATGGAGCGCATCGACCAGGTGCAGCCCGCGCTCTTCTCGATGCAGGTGGCGCTGGCGCGGCTGTGGCGCGCGTGGGGCGTGGTGCCCGACGTGGTGGTGGGCCACAGCATGGGCGAGGTGGCCGCGGCGCACGTGGCCGGGGCGTTGGACCTCGTGGACGCGGCCCGCATCATCTGCCGCCGCAGCCTGCTGCTGCGCCGGGTGAGTGGCCGGGGCGGCATGGCCATGGTGGAGCTGACGCTGGACGAGGCCCGCGTGGCCATCCGCGGCCTGGAGGAGTTCCTCTCCGTGGCGGCCAGCAACAGCCCCCGCTCCACCGTGCTCTCCGGTGAGCAGGGCGCGCTCGCCCAGGTGCTGGAGAAGCTGGAGGCGCGCAACGTCTTCTGCCGCAAGGTGAAGGTGGACGTGGCCTCGCACAGCCCGCAGATGGAGCCGCTGCGCGAGGACCTGCTCCTGGCGCTGGAGGGTCTGGCGCCACGGCGGGGCGAGGTGCCGCTGTACTCGACGGTGACGGGCCAGGTGACGGACGGTGCCGATCTGGAGCCGTCTTACTGGGTGCGCAACCTGCGCGACCCGGTGCTGCTGGCGCCGGTGGTGGAGCGGCTGGTCAACGACGGCCACTCGCTCTTCCTGGAGGTGAGCCCGCACCCGGTGCTGCTGCCCTCCATCGAGCAGACGATCGCCCACCTGCGCATGGAGGGCACGGTGCTGCCCTCCCTGCGGCGCGAGCAGCCCGAGCGCGAGGTGATGCTGGAGACGCTCGGCGGCCTCTACGCGGTGGGCCGCGAGGTGGAGTGGAAGGCCCTGCACGGGAAGGGAGGCCGGCTGGTACGGCTGCCGGACTACCCCTGGCAGCGCCAGCCCTGCTGGTTCCAGCCGGGCGCGGCGAGCCCCGCCCCGGCGGAGGCCCGGACGCACCGGCGCCAGTCGGTGCTGGGCGCCACGCGCCGCTCCTCCCTTCGGCCCAATGCCTTCATCTGGGACGTGGAGGTGGGGGCGGAGAACCTGTCCTGGTTGGGAGACCACCGGGTGCAGGGCACCATCCTCCTGCCCACCACGGCGTACCTGGACTGGGCCTTGACGGCGGTGCAGTCGGCGCTCGGCCCCGGGCCGTGGGCGCTGGAGGACCTGCGCATCGACGAGGCGCTGGCGCTGCTGGGCAACGGCACGCGCACGGCCGAGGTGCTGCTGGACACGAACTCCACGGGCGGAGGCTCCTTCAAGGTGTCCAGCTTCATCCCCACGCCGGGCATCAGCGGCGCGGAGGTGTGGACGGTGCACGCCACCGGACGTGTGCGCATGTCCGAGAGCGGCGGGCGCGGCAAGCTGTCCCTGGTGGCGGTGGAAGAGGTGCAGCGGCGCAGCACCGAGCTCCGGCTGGGTGAGGTGCACTACCACGACATGGAACAGCGGGGCCTCCAGTACGGCCCCACCTTCCGGGGCCTCCAGGAGGTGTGGCGCCTCGACGGCGAGGCCGTGGGCCGCATCGTCGCGCCCGAGTCGCTCGAGTCCTCGGTGGGCTTCCACCCCGCGCTGCTCGACGCGGCGCTCCAGGTGTTGCTCGAGGCCGCGCCCTCGGGAGACACCACCTTCGTCCCCATCCGCCTGCGTCGCTTCGAGGTGCTGCGCCGGGGCGCGGTGCAGTGGGCGTACGCGCGCCTCGTGCAGCGGGAGCCGTGGCGCAAGGGCTCGCTGCTGGAGGGGGACGTTGTCCTGCTCGACGGGCAGGGCCAGCCCCTCGCCGAGGTGGAGGGCCTGGTGCTCTCGGCGCTGCCGACCCGGAATGGTCGTGCTCGCGCGGAACAGGATCGCTCGCTCTTCGAGCTGGCGTGGCGCCGGGTGGGCCTGCCCGCGGTGTTCGAGCCGGGCTCTACCGACGCGCCGTGGCTCGTCTTCATGGACGCCACGGGCGTGGGCGGCGCGCTCGCGACCATGCTGGAGTCCTGGGGCGCTTCCTGTGTCCGGGTGGAGTCCGGCACGGGCCTGCGCAAGCTGGGCAACCACCACTACGCGGTGACGCCCGGCTCGCGCGAGGATCTGCGCGCGGTGCTCCAGGCCTGCTTCCCGGAGGGCGGCGCCTGCTCGGGCGTCGCGTACCTGTGGGGATTGGATCTCCCGGCACCGGACGTCTCGGGTGACGCGGCCCTCGACGCGGCGGTGCGCTCCTGCGGCGGCGCGCTGCGCATCGTCCAGGAGACGTTGCGGTTGGGGTGGAGGGATCCTCCGCGCCTGTGGATGGTGACGCGGGGCGCCTGGCCGGTGATGGGCTCGCCCGCGACGGGAGCGCTCCAGGCGGCGCTCTGGGGACTCGGGCGCGCGGTGGGCCACGAGCACCCGGAGCTGCGTTGCACCTGCGTGGACATCGATCCTGCCTCGCCCATGGTGGACGTGGAGTCGCTGGGCCGCGAGCTGGCCGCGCGGGCCGAGGACGAACAGGTGGCCCTGCGGGGCGAGGCGCGCTACGCGGCGCGGCTCAACCGGCGCTCGGGCGCGAAGGAGCTGTACTCGGAGCCGTTGCTGCCCGCGGCCGGCAAGCCCTTCCAGGTGGAGACGCCTCCGCCGGGAGTCTTCGGCGGCGTGGTGGTGCGCATGGCCGAGCGGCGCAAGCCCAAGGCCGGAGAGGTGGAGATCGCCATCGAGGCCTCGTCGCTCAACTTCATCGACGTGATGAAGACGATGGGCCTGTCGCCTGGCATGACGCTGGGGACGATGCCGCTGGGGCTCGACTGCGCGGGCCGCGTGGTGGCCGTGGGGCCGGGAGTGACGGACCTCGCGGTGGGAGACGAGGTGCTGGCCTTCACGCCGGCGGCCATGGGCTCCCACGTCGTCACGGATGCCCGCTTCGCGGTGCGCAAGCCCAAGAACTTGAGCATGGCGGAGGCGAGCTCCATCCCCAGCGTCTTCATGACGGCCTGGTACGCGCTGAACCACTTGGCGCGGCTGCGCAAGGGTGAGCGCATCCTCATCCACTCCGCCGCGGGTGGACTCGGCCTGGCGGCGGTGCAGCTCGCCCAGTCCGTGGGGGCCGAGGTCTTCGCCACCGCCGGCACGCCCGAGAAGCGGGAGCTGCTGCGCGGGATGGGCATCCAGCACGTGATGGACTCGCGCACGCTCGCCTTCGCGGACGAGGTGATGCGCCTCACCGGTGGCGAGGGCGTGGACGTGGTGCTCAACTCGCTCGCTGGCGACGCCATCACCCGGAGCATGGAGGTGCTGGCCCCCGATGGGCGCTTCCTGGAAGTGGGCAAGCGCGACATCTACGACGGGCGTGCGTTGGACCTCTCCCAGTTCCGCCGCCGCCTCATCTACGCGGCCATCGACCTGGTGGGACTGAGGGAGCAGCGGCCGGCGCTGTGCTCGCGGCTGCTGCACGAGGTGACCGAGCAGCTGGAGTCGGGCGCGCTCAAGCCCATCCAGTACCGCGTGTTCCCCGTGTCGCAGGCCTCCGAGGCCTTCCGCGAGATGGCGCAGGGCCTGCACGTGGGCAAGCTGGTGCTCTCCATGGAGGACCCGGCGCTGCGCCTGGTGCCTCCGCGGCCGGGCTTCCGGGTGCGTGAGGACGCGACGTACCTCATCACCGGCGGCCTCGGTGGCCTGGGCTTGTCGGCGGCCAGATGGCTGGTGGGGCATGGCGCGAGGAACCTGCTGCTGCTGGGCCGCAACGGCGTGTCCCCGTCCGTCCAGCCCGAGCTGGATGCGATGCGGGCCGAGGGCGCGCGCGTGGAAGTGGCACAGGTGGACGTGGCGGACGGACGGCGCCTGGGCGAGGTGCTGGAGCGGGCCCGTGCGGAGATGCCCCAGCTGCGGGGCGTGCTGCACTGCGCGGGCGTGCTCGACGACGGCATCCTGGAGCAGCAGGAGCCGGCGCGCTTCCGCACGGTCATGATGCCGAAGGTCCAGGGCGCGTGGAACCTGCACATGCTCACCCGGGACGAGCCGTTGGATCTCTTCATCCTCTACTCGTCCATGGCCTCGTTGCTGGGCCTGCCGGGCCAGGGCAACTACGCGGCGGCCAACGCGGCGATGGATGCCCTGGCGCACTACCGGCGCCAGCAGGGTCTGGCGGCGCTGAGCGTGAACTGGGGCCCCTTCTCCGAGGTGGGCCTCGCGGCGGCGGCCTCCAACCGTGGCGAGCGGCTGGCCCACCAGGGCATGGCGAGCTTCACCCCCCGTCAGGGCGAGGCGCTGCTGGAGCGCCTGCTGGAGGAGGGCGCGGTGCAGGTGGCCGCGGTGGCGCTCGACGTGCGCCAGTGGCTGGAGTTCTTCCCGAGCGTGGCCTCGCTGCGCGTCTGGGACGAGCTGGCCTCGGAGCGCTACGGCGACTCGTCGCGCCCGCGCTCGGACGTGCTGATCAACCTGCGGCGGGCCTCGCCCGGAGAGCGGCTGGGGCTGCTGGAGGGCTACCTCCGGGAGAGGCTCGGACAGGTGCTGCGGATCGACCCGTCGCGCGTGGGGCGGCACGAGCCGTTCCGCGGCCTGGGGCTCGACTCGCTGATGAGCCTGGAGCTGCGCAACCGCATCGAGGCCGTGCTGGACCTGAAGCTGTCGGTGACGCTGTTGTGGGCGCACTCCACGCTCGCGGCGCTGGCGACGTACCTGCTGGAGCAGCTCGGACTCATGCCCAAGCAGGAGGCGGCCCCGGTGCCCACCTCCAGGGAGATCCAGGCGGCCCAGCTCGCCGAGCTCTCCGAGGGCAAGCTGCTCGATCTGGTGGATGACGCGCTATCCGCCTGGGAAGACGTGAAGTGAGCGAGGAATCATGAGCGGCGAGGATGTGAAGGACGAGCTCAAGCAGCGTCTGGCTCGAGCTGTCACGGTGATGCAGAAGATGCAGGCCCGCATCGACTCGCTCGAGCGGGCCCGCACCGAGCCCATCGCCATCATCGGGATGGGCTGCCGCTTCCCCGGCGGCGCGGACACACCGGAGGCGTACTGGGAGCTGCTGGCCTCCGGGCGGGACGCCGTCCGCAAGGAGCCGGCCGCGCGCCGCATCGGTCCGGACACGGGCTCGCCGCGGTGGGCGGGCTACCTGGAGGACGTGAGCGGCTTCGACGCGGAGTTCTTCGGCATCTCCCCGCGCGAGGCCGCCAGTCTGGATCCTCGCCAGCGCCTGCTGCTGGAGGTGGCCTGGGAGGCGCTGGAGCACGCGGGGCAGGACCCCGAGCGGATGCTGAACACGCCCACGGGCGTCTTCGTCGGCGTCACCGGCGACGACTACTGGCGGCTGCTGCCCACGGATGCGGATCGCATCGATCCGTACTTCGCCACGGGCAACGGGCACTGCTTTCCACCCGGACGCGTGTCCTACGCGCTGGGGTTGCAGGGGCCGAGCATGGCGGTGGACACGGCGTGCTCGTCCTCGCTCGTGGCGTTGCACCTGGCCTGCCAGAGCCTGCGCTCCGGCGAGAGCAACGTGGCGCTCGCGGGCGGCGTGAACCTGGTGCTGGATCCGTTCGTCTCGGAGACGCTCCTGCGCATGCAGGCGCTCTCCCCGAACGGCCGGTGCAGTGCCTTCGACGCGCGGGCCAACGGCTTCGTGCGCGGCGAGGGTGCTGGACTCGTGGTGCTCAAGCGCCTGTCGGACGCGCAGGCGCAGGGGGACACCATCCTCGCGGTCATCCGTGGCTCGGCCGTCAACCAGGATGGTCGCTCCCAGGGGCTCACCGCGCCCAACATGCTCGCGCAGCAGGCCCTGCTGCGGCAGGCCCTGGCGAACGCGAAGGTGGAGCCCTCCGCCATCGGTTACGTGGAGGCACACGGCACCGGTACCCCGCTGGGCGACCCCATCGAGGTCGAGGCGCTGGTGGAGGTGCTGGGCAAGCCGAGGGCGGACGGCTCCCGGTGCGGGCTCGGGTCGGTGAAGACGAACCTGGGACACCTGGAGTCGGCGGCGGGCATCGCCGGACTCATGAAGGTGGTGCTGGCGCTCCAGCACGAGGCCATTCCGAAACATTTGAACTTCAGCCGGCTCAACCCGCGCATCCGGCTGGACGGCACCCCGTTCTTCGTCCCCACCGCGCTCCAGCCGTGGAAGCGCTCGGCGACGCCCCGACTGGCGGGCGTGAGCGCTTTCGGCATGAGCGGGACGAACGCGCATGTCATCCTGGAGGAGGCGCCTGTGCCGGCCCCGGCGACGCGCGCACCCGCGCCGCGTCCCGCGCACCTGCTGACGCTCTCGGCTCGGAGCGAGGAAGCGCTGGTGGCCACGGCGCGCCGCCACGCCGAGCACCTCACCGCCCACCCGGAGCTGGATGTGGCGGACGTGTGCTTCACCACCAACGCCACCCGTCCGTCCATGCCGCACCGGCTGGCCGTGGTGGGGAGCTCGGCCCAGGCGCTGACCTCGGGCCTGACGGCGTTCGCCTCGGGGACGAAGCCGGAGCACGTGGCCCAGGGCAAGGCGGGACACACCCCGCCCAAGGTGGCCTTCCTCTTCACCGGCCAGGGCTCGCAGTTCGCCGGCATGGGCCGGCGGCTCTTCGAGACGTCCGACGTCTTCCGTAACGCCATCGAGCGCTGCGCCGCGCGGCTGAAGCCGCGGATGGACCTGCTGGGGGTGCTGTACCCGAAGGACGGGGTGGCCTCGCCCATCGACCAGACGGAGTACAGCCAGCCGGCGCTCTTCGCCCTGGAGTACGCGCTGGCCGAGGTGTGGCGCTCGTGGGGCGTGGTGCCGGACGCGGTGATGGGCCACAGCGTGGGCGAGTTCGCCGCCGCGTGCGTGGCGGGCATCCTCTCGATGGAGGACGCGCTGGACCTCATCGCCGAGCGCGGGCGGCTCATGCAGGCGCTGCCCTCGGGTGGCGTCATGGCCACCGTGTTCGCCACCGAGGCGCAGGTGGCACCGTTGCTCGCTCCGTACCGGGACCGGGCGTCCATCGCCGCGTACAACGCGCCGGGACAGCTCACGCTCTCGGGCGCCGCGGAGGCGGTGGAGCGCATCACCTCGGGGCTGGAGGTCCAGGGCCTCGCCGTGAGGAAGCTCAACGTCTCGCATGCCTTCCACTCGCCGCTGCTGGAGCCGATGCTCGCTGCCCTGGAGTCGAAGGCCGCGGGGATGAAGCGGACGCCCGCGCGCCTGCCGCTCGTCTCCAACGTGACGGGCCGGGTGGTGGGCGCGGACGATCTGGGCGCGCCGGCCTACTGGCGCCGCCACGCGCGCGAGGCCGTGCGCTTCCAGGAGGGTATGGAGACCCTGCGCGGGCTGGGCATCGACGCCTTCGTGGAGGTGGGCCCGCACACCACGCTGCTGGGGCTCGGCAAGGCCTGCCTGGGCGAGGGGCCGGAGTGGCTGCCCTCGCTGCGCAAGGGCAAGGACGACCTGGAGCAGATGCTCGGCGTGCAGGGGCGCCTGTTCGCGCGGGGCCTCCCCCTGGACTGGCGCAAGGTGGACCCCGAGCCGGCGCGCCGCAAGGTGGTGCTGCCGCGCTACCCCTGGCAGCGCCAGCGGCACTGGGCCCTCACCGCGGACGCCGGGAAGGTGGCGCAACCCGTGCCGGTGGCCAGTCCCACGAACGAGGCCAAGGGCGCGAGGTGCGAGCTGTACGGGCTGGAGTGGGCGCCCGTGGCGCGCCCGGCGTCCGCCGCCGAGTCCGATGGTGCCTGGCTGCTGTTGTGCGATCGCGGCGGAGTGGGCGAGCAACTGGCCGCGCGCATCGAGGCTCGGGGCCAGACGTGTGTGAAGGTGTACGCGGGCAACGCGCCCCGGCCGGAGGCGCTGGCGGTGTCCCCCGGGGACGCGGCGGGCCTGGAGCGGCTGTGGCGCGAGCGCTTCCCCACGGGCACGTCCTGCGCGGGCGTGGTGTACCTGTGGGGTCTGGATGTGAAGGCCGTGGAGGGAGCGGGCCTTCGCGAGGCGTGCCTGGGTGTGGCCTCGCTGCTGCGCGCCCTGGAGTCCGTGCCGGAGTCGACGGGCCGGCTGTGGTTCGTCACCCGAGGGGCCCAGGGCGTGGGCGTGGAGGGCGTGCAGCCCGCTCAGTCGCCGCTGTGGGGCCTCGCCCGGGTGGTGGCGTTGGAGAGCCCGAGCCGGTGGGGCGGATTGATCGACCTGGGTCCCGAGGACGGAGCGGAGCCGCTGTGGGACGAGCTGCGCGCGACGGACGGTGAGGACCAGGTGGCCCTGCGCGGCGCCCAGCGGTACGTGGCGCGTCTCGTGGAGCGGGAGTCGCCGGAGGCCCGTCCGGTGCCGGTGCACGCGGAGGCGACGTACCTCATCACCGGCGGCCAGGGAGAGCTCGGGCTGGAGGTGGCGCGCTGGCTGGTGCGCCGAGGCGCCCGGAACCTCGTGCTCACCGCGCGTCGGGCCTTCCCGGCGCGGGAGCAGTGGGCGGAGCTGGAAGCGAAGGGCGACGCGCTGGCCGAACGGATCGCCACCGTGCGTGGGCTGGAGGCCGCGGGCGCCAAGGTGCTGCTGGCGCGGGCGGATGTGTCCCAGCGCGACGCGATGACGGCGCTGCTCGAGCAGGTGCGGGGCTCGATGCCTCCGCTGCGCGGCATCATCCACGCGGCGGCGGTGCCCTCGCACGCGCTGGTGAAGGACCTGGACGCGGAGACGCTCGGCGGGATGTTGGCGCCGAAGGTGGACGGCGCCTGGATCCTCCACGAGCTGACGCGGACGGACCCACTGGATTTCTTCGTCCTCTTCTCGTCCATCTCGGCGGTGTGGGGCTCGGCGGGGATGGGACACTACGCCGCGGCCAACGCCTTCCTGGACGGGCTCGCGCAGCACCGGCACGCATTGGGGCTGGTGGTGTCGAGCATCAACTGGGGCCTGTGGGAGGGCCGGGGTCTGGCCACCCGGGATGAGCAGAGCTGGCTGGAGAGCGTGGGGGTGGACGGATTCGACCGGGAGACCGGGCTGGGTTGGCTGGAGCGACTGGTGGGCGCGCGCGTGCCGCGGGCCCTGGTGGCCAGTGTCCGGTGGGAGCGCTTCCGACCCATCTTCGAGGCCCGGGCCCGTCGGCCCCTGCTGGAGCGTCTCGGCTCCGTGGATGCGTCGAAGGTTCCGGAGACGCTCAAGAAGGAGGCCCTGGCCTCCGCGCCGTGGCGTCAGGCGACCACGCCCTCCGCCCGGCGCGAGGCCTTGCGGACCCTGGTCCAGGAGACCGTGTCGAAGACCCTGGGCCTGGAGCCCGGCCGGGCACTGGCGCCCGAGCGCGGCTTCTCCGAGATGGGGATGGACTCCATCATGGCGGTGGAGCTGCGGGGCAGCCTCCAGAAGGCGCTGGGGGTGCCGCTGCCGGCGACGCTGGCGTTCAACTTCTCGAATGTCGAGGCCCTCACGGAGCACCTCTTCACGAAGGTCGAGGCGGAGCTTCCAAAGGAGGCCGCCGCGCCCGAGGCCCGGAGTCAGGGGCACTCGGACGAGCCCATCGCCATCGTCGGCATGGCCTGCCGGCTGCCCGGAGGAGCGGACACGCCGGAGGCGTTCTGGCGGTTGATGCGCGAGGGGACGGACGCCATCTCGGAGATTCCCCCGGAGCGCTGGGACGTGGAGTCCTGGTACGACCCGGATCCCGAGGTGCCGGGGAAGATGTACGTGCGCGCGGGCGGCTTCCTGCGCGAGGTGGACCGGTTCGATCCGCGGTTCTTCGGCATCTCTCCGCGCGAGGCGGAGAGCATGGATCCGCAGCAGCGGATGGTGCTGGAGGTGGCGTGGGAGGCCTTGGAGCGAGCGGGGCAGGACGCCTCGGGGCTGCGCAACTCGCGGACGGGCGTCTTCGTGGGCATCACCACGTCTGACTATGGGCGGGTCATCCTCCAGGGGCCGCCAGAGGACATCGACGCGTATTTCGCCTCGGGCACGTCGCTGAACGTGGTGGCCGGGCGGCTGTCGTACACGCTGGGCCTCCAGGGCCCGAGCATGGCGGTGGACACGGCGTGTTCGTCGTCGCTGGTGGCGTTGCACCTGGCCTGCCAGAGCCTGCGTGCGGGTGAGTCCACGATGGCGCTGGCGGCGGGGGTGAACCTCATGCTGTCGCCGGAGTCGACGATGGCGGGGTGCAGGGCGCGGATGCTCGCGCCGGACGGGCGGTGCAAGACGTTCGACGCCTCGGCCAATGGCTTCGCGCGTGCCGAGGGCTGTGGCGTGCTGGTGCTCAAGAAGCTGTCGGAGGCGCAGGCCCAGGGGGACAACATCCTGGCCGTCATCCGGGGCTCGGCGGTGAACCAGGACGGGCCGAGCAGCGGGCTCACGGTGCCGAACGGACTGGCGCAGCAGGAGGTCATCCGTCAAGCCTTGCGGAGCGCGGGAGTGGCGCCTGCCGAGGTGAGCTACCTGGAGGCGCACGGCACGGGCACGTCGCTGGGAGATCCCATCGAGGCCGAGGCCATGTGGTCGGTGCTGAAGGAGGGGCGGAAGGGCGGGGAGTCGCTGTGGATGGGCTCGGTGAAGACGAACGTCGGGCACCTGGAGTCCGCGGCGGGTGTGACGGGAGTGATGAAGGTGGTGCTGGCGATGCAGCGCAAGCAGTTGCCGGCGCACCTGCACCTGACGAAGCCCAACCCGCACATCGACTGGAAGGGAATGGCGGTGAAGGTGCCAGTGGAGCTGACGGCGTGGGACCCGGAACAGGGCCGGCGCATCGCGGGCGTGAGCTCCTTCGGCTTCAGCGGGACGAACGCACACGTGGTGTTGGAGGAGGCGCCGCCGATGCCCGCGCGGACTCAGGGAGTGGAGAGGCCGGAGCACGTGCTGGTGGTGTCGGGACGCGGCGCGGAGGCGATGAGAGCGCAGGCGGGCCGCTACGCACAGGCACTGACGGAGGGCGGCGCGTTGCTGGGAGACGTGTGCTTCACGGCGGCGACGGGCCGAGCGCACTTCGAGCACCGGCTGGCGGTGGTGGGAAGCAGCGCGCGGCAGGTGAGGGAGCGG
>NZ_DASVWK010001004.1:0-3539 GCF_036389735.1 Archangium sp.
CGGCGCGCGTGTCGTGCAGCGGCAGCATGGCGGAGTAGCGCGCCATGGCCTCGATGCGCTCCACGGATTCGGTGTAGCGGCGCGAGAGGCGCTCGCGCTCGGCCACCTCGCGGCGGGCGAGGACGGCCTGCCCCAGCGCGAGTGTCACCACCAGCAGCGCGGCCGAGCCCAGGGAGACGAGGACGCGGTGCTTGCGTACCTTCTTGCCCAGCCTGTAGGCGAGGCCCGTGGGACGCGCGAGCACCGGCTCTCCGGCGAGGAAGCGCTCCAGGTCCTCCGTCAGGGCGCGCGCCGAGTCGTAGCGGGCCGAGCGCTCCTTCTCCAGACACTTGAGGACGATGGCCTCCAGGTCCGCGGGGATGTCCTTGTCCAGCGCGCGTGGGGGCCGGGGCTCCTCGGACTGGAGGCGGGTGATGACCTCGAGGGCATTGGCGCCGGTGAAGGGGGGCTCTCCGGTGAGCATCGCGTAGAGCGAGGCCCCCAGGGCGTAGACATCCACCCGACGGTCCAGCCTGGACACCTCGCCCCGGGCCTGCTCGGGCGCCATGTAGTGAGGCGTGCCGAGCACCACGCCCGTGGCCGTGCCCTCCTCCTTCCAATCGCGCGCCAGGCCGAAGTCCATGACGAAGGGAGAGGGGCCCCCCTCCGCGGTGCGCTCCACGAGGATGTTGGCGGGCTTGATGTCACGGTGGATGAGCCCGGCGCGGTGGGCCGCGTGCACGCCCTCGGCGGCCTGGCACAGCAGCAGCACCTTCTGCTCCAGCGTGAGCGCGCCCGCGAGTTGGCCCAGCGACTGACCGTCCACATACCGCATGGTGATGAAGCCGCGGCCGTGCACCTCGCCGACCTCGTACACCTCGCACACGCGCTCGTGGCGCACCCGGGCCTGGGCGCGGGCCTCGGCCAGGAAGCGGCGCGCGAGCTCGGGATCCTCGCCGCGCACGAACTTGAGCGCCACGTTGCGGCGCAGCAGCGGATCATACGCGAGGAACACCATGCCCATACCGCCCTGACCGAGGAAGCGCACGGGCTGGTAGCGATCCCACCCGGGCACCGGAAAGGCGGGCTCGCGGGGCCCACTGGAGGAAGGCGCGCTGCCGGAGGGAGACGCGGCTCCCGGGGTGAGCGGAGACGGGCTGGTGTCAGCGAGGAGGGGGTCCAGGGTGACGGCCTCCTCGGGCTGGGAGCCACCCGGGGTCGTGCCCACGTGCCGGCCCGAATCCTTCTGGGAGAGTTCCCGGCACAGCATGAGCAGGGTGTCCTCGGAGATCAGGCCCCGCTCCTTCAGCAGCGCGAGGGGGCCGCGCTCCAGGCGGAGCGCCTCCCCACGCAGGGCCTCCGCCTCTTCGTGGGAAAGCAGTCCTTCGTCCAACGCGAGGAGCAGCTCCTCCTCGTACGCCTCATTCCTGGCCCCGGTGGTGCTCACGTGGCGGGAGCATACCGTTCTACGGGAGTCGCAGCCCCATCCGCGGTACTTGAGGGGAGCGCGAGGGGGCGCCTTCCCCCCTCACTCGCCGCGACTGGCGTCACGGATTGGCCGGAACTCGTTGCCCTCTCGCCAGTTGGGCCATTCATGCGAGTCGGCCAGGCGGCGGCCCACCTCGAAGAACAGGCGCACGTCCTGCGCCATCCCCGTCAGGTCCCATTCGGGTCGGAACTCGTCGGTGACCTTGTGGTAGTCGTTCTGGGTGTAGCGCCGCACCGCCGCTTGACCGGCCGCGATGCCCCCCCGCACCAGGTCCACACCGCTCTTCGTATAGATGACGGGCACGCCCACCTTGGCGAACGAGATGTGATCGGAGCGGTAGAAGAAGCCCTGCTCCGGCGCATCCTCCTCCGTCAGGTAGCGCTGCTCGGGCCCGGTGACGTCTTCCAGGAAGTCCTCGAGCTCGGAGGCGCCGCGGTTGACGACCACCACATCCCGGGTGGGGCCACTGACGTTCAGGATGTCGAAGTTGATGCCCGCCACGGTCTGGGCGAGCGGGAACACCGGGTGCTGCGTGTAATACCACGAGCCCCAGAAGCCACTCTCCTCGGCGGTCACCGCCAGGAAGAGGATCGAGCGCTTCGGCGCGGGATTCAGGGCAGTGAAGGCCTTGGCCAGCTCGAGCAGGGCCGCGGTTCCGGTGGCGTTGTCCACCGCGCCGTTGAAGATCTTGTCGCCCGGGAGGCTGTCGTTCTTGCCCAGATGGTCCCAGTGGGCCATGTAGATGACGACCTCCTCGGGCCGCTGACGTCCCGGCAGCAGCCCGAGCACGTTGCGCGACTGGCTGGTGGCCAGCGAGTGGTACATCTGGGTGGAGGCCTTCAAGCCGAGTGGCACTGGCTGGAAGTCCTTGCGCCTCGCCCGCTCCTTGAGGGTGGCGAAGTCCAGACCGGCCGCGGAGAACAGGCGCCCGGTCGCATCGCGGGTGATCCACCCCTCGAGCGCCAGCCGCTCGGGGCTTCCCGGCGCGGGCGGGATGTCGAAGCGGGGGTGATCAGCCCAGCTGCCGACCACCACGCCCCAGGGGTAGCCCGCGGGCGCATCCTCGTGGACGATCAACACCCCCGCGGCCCCGCGCCGCATCGCCTCCTCGTACTTGTAGCTCCAGCGCCCGTAGTAGGTCATCCGCCGGCCCAGGAAGTCGCCGCTCTCCAGGCCATGATCCGGATCGTTGACGAGCACGACGAGGGTCTTGCCCCTCAAATCCAGGCCCTTGAAGTCATCCCAACCCACCTCCGGTGCGCTGACGCCGTAGCCGACGAAGACGAACTCACTTTCCGTGAGCGACACCCACTCGGTGAGCCGCCGGTTCCAGACCACCACGTCCTCGGTGGAGGCGAGGTCGAAAGGCGCCGCGCCTCCCGTGATGTGCAGCCGGGTGGACGGATCCGGAGTGATCTTGACCAGGGGGACGGTCTGGAACCAGTCGCCGTGATTGCCTGGCCGCAGACCGAGACTCGCGAACTGATCTCTCAGGTACGTGACGGTGAGTTCCTCTCCGCGGGTGGCTGGGGCGCGCCCTTCGAACGCGTCCGAGGCCAGCACCTGGATATGGGTCGAGAGTCCCTCCGCGGTGATGAGTTTTTCGGCGTGGGGAGCTGGAACGCCGCGGGCGGCTCCATAACTCACGAGGACAACGGCTAAAGAAGCGAACAGCAGGCGATGCGGGATCATCGGGGGTACCTTTTCCGCGAATACTTCGCGGGCTCCACGGGGAGGATGGGTTGTTTCCCACGATAAAGGCAAAGCGTGTGCCGCATCCCCGCTGACACTCCACGGGGACACCCCGCGCCGGCACGGGAGTGGTGGCTCGCCCGTGTCTGGCACTTCACCGGTGTCGCTCGACATGTCGCCACGCCTGATTCGACATGTCGCCTCGTGACGAACGAGCGGACTGCGCCCCCTCTCTTAAGGAGAGTCGTCTGACTCGACTTTCGCCATTTTAAGCCCGAGAGAGCCGCAGGTCATGCGGCTTGCGGTTGAGGCGGTGGAGTGGATGAGCGCAAGTGGGTGAGAAGAAGACGAGGGTCCACCCAGTCCGCGGAAGAGAGAG
>NZ_DASVWK010001005.1:0-3332 GCF_036389735.1 Archangium sp.
CGCCTTTACGCTTTGCAACGCGCGGCCCCATCGGCTAGACACCCCGGACTTTTTCAAGCTGTCCGAAGGAGCCTGTCATGGCCGGTGTGATTGATACGTCCGAGTTCCGCAAGGGCATGAAGATCGAAGTCGACGGCGAGCCGTTCGAGATCGTCGAGTTCCAGCACGTCAAGCCCGGCAAGGGCTCGGCCTTCGTGCGCACGTCCATCCGCAGCCTGCTGTCGGGCCGCGTGCTTCAGCCCACCTTCAAGTCCGGTGACAAGGTTGGCAAGCCGGACATCGAAGAGAAGGACATGCAGTACCTGTACGTGCAGGGCGGCGACTTCTACTTCATGGACACCCGCAACTACGAGCAGACGTTCATCAGCGCCGACGTGCTCGGAGAGGCGAAGAACTTCCTGAAGGAGAACATCAACGCGTCCATCCTGTTCTACAACGGCAAGGCCATTGGGGTGACGCTGCCCAACTCGGTGGACCTCAAGGTCACCAAGTGCGATCCGGGCGTGCGTGGCGACACGGTGTCTGGTGCGCTCAAGCCGGCCCAGCTCGAGACGGGCTACTCCGTCAACGTGCCGCTCTTCATCAACGAGGGTGACATCCTCAAGATCGACACGCGCGACGGCAAGTACCTCACGCGCGTGGCCACCGCGGGCTGAGCGCCCACGCGGTTCAGGGAGGGGACGGAATTGGCAACCAAGCGCAAGGCAATCCGAACGGAGTCCGCGCCCGCCGCGCAGTCTGGTGGCGTTCGCGTGGAGGGCAACACCACCTCCCTGGACGTGGAGGCGCTCCGGCAGATCGTGGAGATCCTCGAGGCGTCCGAGGTGACGCGGCTGGTGTGGCAGCGCGGTGAGGAGCGGCTGTTCATCCGCCGCGGCCCCGCGCCCATGCCCACCATCGTCCACGCGGCGCCGGTGTCACCCTCGGTGAGCCCCGCGTCGGTGATGGCCGCGCCGATGGCCGCCGCTCCCTCCATGGCGGCTCCGGCCGCGGCTGCCGCCTCGGCGGCCCCGGCTGCCGAGAAGCCTGGCCATGCCGTCACCAGCCCGTTCGTCGGGACGTTCTACCGGACGCCCGCTCCGGACCAGCCCTCGTTCGTGGACGTGGGCACGGTGGTGAAGAAGGGCCAGGTGCTCTGCATCATCGAGGCCATGAAGCTGATGAACGAGATCGAAGCCGACGTGCCGGGTCGCGTGGCGGAGATCCTCGTGGAGAACGGGCAGCCGGTCGAGTTCGGCCAGACGCTCTTCCGCATCGAGCCGGTCTGACATAGCGGGCGACGCACGCCCCGCGGAGGCACGACATCGTGTTCAAGAAGGTGCTGATCGCCAACCGCGGGGAGATTGCCCTGCGAGTCATCCGCGCCTGCCGCGAGCTGGGCATCGCCACGGTGGCGGTGCACTCCACGGCGGACGCCAATGCTTTGCACGTGCGGTTCGCCGATGAGTCGGTGTGCATCGGTCCGCCGACGTCGAAGGAGAGCTACCTCAACATCCCGCAGCTGCTGTCCGCCGCGGAGATCACCCGGGCGGACGCCATCCATCCCGGCTACGGCTTCCTCTCGGAGAACTCCGAGTTCGCCAAGGTGTGCCGGGACTGCAAGATCCACTTCATCGGCCCCCGGCCGGAGATGATCTCGCTGATGGGCAACAAGGTCCGGGCGCGCAACGCGGCGCGCGAGGCGGGCCTGCCCCTGCTGCCCGGCAGCACCGGCACGGTGAAGGACGCCAAGGAGGCCGAGGCCTTCGCCCGGGAGATCGGCTTCCCGGTCATCCTCAAGGCGGCGGCGGGTGGTGGCGGCAAGGGCATGAAGATCGTCCGTGAGCCGGGGGCGCTGGCACAGGCCTTCTCCACGGCGGCCGCGGAGGCGGTGGCCTCCTTCAACAACGGCGATCTCTACATCGAGCGGTACGTGGAGAAGCCGCGCCACATCGAGATTCAAATCGTGGCCGACGAGCACGGGCACATCATCCACCTGGGTGAGCGCGAGTGCTCGGTGCAGCGGCGCCACCAGAAGCTCATCGAGGAGAGCCCCTCGCCGGCGCTCACCCCGGAGCTGCGCCGGCAGATGGGCGAGGTCTCCGTCCGCGCGATGGAGAAGCTCGGCTACAACAACGTGGGCACCATCGAGTACCTGCTCGACGAGAACGGGCGGTTCTACTTCATGGAGATGAACACCCGCATCCAGGTGGAGCACCCGGTGACCGAGCTCGTCACCGGCATCGACCTGGTCCGCGAGCAGATCACGCTCTCCTCGGGCGAGCCGCTCAAGCGCAAGCAGGAAGACATCCAGATGCGCGGCCACGCCATCGAGTGCCGCGTCAACGCCGAGGACCCCATCACCTTCGCCCCCTGGCCGGGGAAGATCACCGCCTACAGCGTGCCCGGCGGCTATGGCGTGCGTGTGGACTCCAGTGCGTACGAGAACTACACGGTGCTGCCGTACTACGACAGCCTGCTGGCCAAGCTGATCGTCTACGCGGAGGATCGGCCCACGGCCATCCGCCGCATGCAGCGGGCGCTGGGCGAGTACGTGGTGCAGGGCATCCGCACCAACATTCCCTTCCACCGGGCGGCCATGGCGGAGGATGCCTTCCAGGAGGGCAACTACGACACCCGCTTCGTGGAGCGACTGCTGGCGTCCGAGACGGGCTCCCATCGTCTCCGCAAGGCCATCGAAGAGACTCCCTGAAACTTGCTCGCCTGCTCCCCGCGCAACCCCCTGATCCTGCTGGGGGTGGCGCGAGGTGGATTCCTTGACCCGCGAGGGAGGATTCCGCTAGCCTCCGCTCTCCCTCGTTGTCTCCTTGAAGGAAGCAGAAACCCCAGACTTTCCAGGGGTTTCGCTCGGCAGGAAGCCCACGCTCGATGGACAAGAACAAGATCATCGAAGCCGCCGCCAAGCTCGTCGCGAAGGGCGCCTACGACAAGGCCATCAAGGAGTACCAGAAGATCCTGGAGGTCGACGCCAAGGACGGCCGCGTCCTCCAGAAGATGGGCGAGCTGTACCAGAAGAAGAACGACAACGTTCAGGCGGCCCACTACTTCACCAAGGTCGCCGAGGGCTACTCGACCGACGGCTTCTTCCTCAAGGCCGTCGCGCTCTACAAGCAGGTCCTCAAGCTCAACCCCAACCTGCTCGAGGTCAACCTCAAGCTGGCGGAGCTCCATCAGCAGCTCGGACTGATGTCCGAGGCCATGGCGTATTTCCAGATCGTCGCCAACCACTACGAGAAGGCCGGCGACGTCAAGAACTCCCTGGATACGCTCAAGAAGATGGTGGATCTCGACCCCGAGAACGTGGCGTCGAAGATCAAGCTCGCCGAGCTGTA
>NZ_DASVWK010001006.1:0-1822 GCF_036389735.1 Archangium sp.
CATCGGCCTGCTGGAGCAGTTGCTCGGCGCGGAGGCGGGCTCGGTGGCGCTCCGGGACAGCGCCACCGCGGCGCAGGCGGCCATCGCCTCGGCGGTGACGCCCCGGCCGGAGCGCCACCGCATCCTCTATAGCGCCACCGACTTCCACTCCTCGCGCTACCTGTGGGCCGCGCAGGAGCGCCGGGGCTTCTCCGTGGAGGAGCTGCGGCCCGCGGACGGCGTGGTGCTCCGGCCCGAGGAGGTGCTGCGGCACCTGGACGAGCGGGTGGCCATCGTGGCGCTGTCGCTGGTGTCGCCGCGCACCGGAGCGCTCCTGGACGTCGTGCCGGTGGTGAAGGCGGCGCATGACGCGGGGGCCCTCGTGGTGCTGGATGCGTACCAGGCGGTGGGCGTGGTGCCCGTCGACGTGCGGCGGCTCGGCGCGGACGTCGTCGTCGGCGGCACCCACAAGTGGTTGAGCGGTGGTGGTACCGGGCTGGCCTTCCTGTACGCGCGGCCCTCGCTGGCCGAGCGGCTCCAACCCGCCTACCCGGGCTGGATCGGACACCAGCAGATGGTGGGGTTCACGGAGGGCTACGTGCCCGCTCCCGGAGGTGCGCGCTTCCAGCAGGGCACGCCCGCGATGGAGCCCATCTACACCGCGCGCGCCGGCCTGCGCTTCGTGCTGGAGACGGGCGTGGAGCGGCTGCGCGAGCGCAGCGTGGCGCTCACCTCCCGGATGATGGCCCGGGCGCACGACGCGGGGCTCTCGGTGACGACGCCGCGGGAGCCCGAGCGGCGCGGCGGGACGCTCTGCGTCGACATGGACGAGGGGTCCTCGGTCGTGGAGCGGATGGCGGCGCTCGGCATCGACATCGACACCCGGCCGGGCGCGGGAATCCGCGTCTCGCCCCATCCCTGCAACACGGAGCAGGAGTGCGACCGCGTCATCGACGAGCTCGCGCGCCTGGCGCGGCGATGAGTGGCGCGAGGCTCGATTTTCGAGGCGAGCCGGTGCCCTGTACGCCGGCCACGCTCCAGCTCCTCGCCTGCGCGCCGGCGCTGGGCTCGGTGCTCGGCACGGCGTTGGACCTCCAGCTCTTCGACCACCTGGCGGCGGGTCCACTCGACCCCGAGGGGCTGGCGGCGCGAGCGGGCCTCTCCGTGCGGGGCGCGCGACGGCTCCTCACGGCGCTCATGGCGCTCGGACTCGTCGAGCAGGAGGAGGGCCCTCGCTTTCGAAATGGTCCCCTGGCGGCGGCGGCGCTCACCCAGGGAGGGGAGGACTCGCTCGTGCCGTTCCTCCTGCACCAGCGCCGTCACGGCGACTCGCTCTTCGCCCACCTGGGCGAGGCGGTGCGCGACGGCCAGCCCCAATTCCACCACTGGCCCTTCGTCGACCCCGCGCGCCACGCCGGGGACCCGTACACGGAGCTGGCCGGACACCCGGACGAGTACGCGCTGCTCATGCGGGCCATGGACATCGCCAGCCGTGGGGTGGGGCACCTCATCGCCGAGCAGGTGGACTTCTCCGAGGTGCACCGGCTGGTGGACCTCGGGGGAGGGGGAGGGCAGGTGGCCCGTGAGCTGGCCCAGGCGGTGCCGCACCTGTCCATCGAGCTCCTCGACACGCCGCCCGCCCGCGCCTACGCCGCCGAGCGCATCGAGCGCGCCGGGCTCTCCCAGCGCATCCGCTGCACGACGGCGGACCTGCGCATGGGCCTGGAGGGCGCGGTGGCACCGGCCGATGCCGTCCTCCTGTCGGGGGTGATTGGCGACTTCGTGGCCGAGGAGCGCGCGCGCATCCTCCGGCAGGCCGTCTCCCTGCTACGCCCGGGGGGGC
>NZ_DASVWK010001007.1:0-5144 GCF_036389735.1 Archangium sp.
CCCCCTCCTCATATTGGGACATGCCATGCCGTGCTCGTGCCGGGCACCTCGAGTGCTCGGAGAACCCCTTCTCCGGGCACCTTCCCGGCCAGCTTTGGGAGTGATGTTCCCATGTACGCCAACACCGCTACGAACCTCGTCTCCTCTCCGCCGAACTTCAAGACGGCTCTCGTCAACAAGGTCTTCTTCATCCGGTGGGAGCAGCCGCCCAGCGCCCTGGAGATCCAGACGGTGACCACGCGCTTCCGCGAGGCCTATGAGGCCTACCGGCAGCAGCTCGTGTGCGTCATCGTCACCGCGCCCAAGGCGCGCGTGCCCAACAGCGAGCAGCGCAAGAACCTCTTCAAGATGCTGGAGGACCACCGCAAGTACATCTGCGAGCTCCACCTCGTCATGGAGGGCAACGAGCTGCAGCACAACCTCCAGCGCATCATCGCGTCCGCGCAGCTCATCGTGACGCGCATCTACGACAACAACTACGCGCGCCTGCACAAGCACGCGGAGGCCATTGCGCCCTACATCACCGCGCGGCTGAAGGTGGACGGGCTGAAGATCATCCAGGACGCCCGCAACGTCGGGGTGTTCCTCTGAGGTGAGGACCGGCCCCTTTCGAGGGGCCGGCCCCGAGGCGCGGCGGACTACCGCGCCATGCAGACGTAGTAGTTCTCGCCGTAGTAGTCGTCGCTGTCGGCCGCGAGCGTGCGCGAGAAGCCCAGGCGCCGCAGCGTGTCCACGAGGGCGTCCGTCTCGAAGAAGGTCACCATCTCGTTGGGGTCCGTCACCAGCCGGCGCGTGACGTCCACGTGGTAGGCGGTGGCGGCCTGGAGGGCCTCGTCCCAGCGGCCCTCGGCCTTCCACTCCTCGATGGAGTTGACCATCACCTTCTGCAGGTCCGGCCGCCGCCGGGGGCCCGTGGCGATGAGCACGCCGCCCGGCTTGAGGTGCGAGCGGGCCTCGCGCAGCACCTCCTCCGGCTCGCGCACGTAGAAGAGGACGTTGTTGAGCACCACCGCGTCCGCCTCGCCCGGCACCTCGGCGGGGAAGGAGCGCACGTCCCCCTCCAGCACCTTCCAGCGCCGGCGTGCCTCCTCGGGCGCCCGGGCCTGCTTGCTCACGGCCAGCCCGAGCATCCCCGGGTTGTTGTCGAAGCCCACCACCGTGTGCCCGCTCTCCACGAGCGGCTGGCTCACCAACCCCGTGCCACAGCCGGCATCGATGACGTATGGGCGCCCCTCGGTGTCCCGGCGAATCTTGGCGGCCATGCGCCGGTAGCAGTTGAGCTGGGAGCAGATGGCGTCATAGCTCCTGGCGAACTCGGTCCAGATATTGTCGACCATGGCCCCAATGTAATGAGCGGAGCGGGGACCGGAACCTCTGTCCTCTGGCGTTGGCACAAAAGAAAACGGGCCCCGCGTCTGACGCGGAGCCCGGGACCAGGGTGACGGCAACTCCCTTGAGCGCCAACGCTCAGTGAGCCTTCATCCACTCGTGGATGGGCGCCCACACCGCGCTGGCCGCGTCACTGGCCAGGAACAGGTCCGCGTGGCCGTAGTCGGCGACGCGCGCCTCGGTCGGCATCCGCTGCACGACGAGGGAGCTCTTGTCCTTGCTGCCCAGCAGGTTCATCGAGTGCAGGCCGTAGCTACCGAAGCCGCCCCCGGCCCCCACGTACATCACCGGCACCTTCACCTCCGCCAGGTGGTCGTCGTACGGCAGCTCCTTCTGGCCGCACAGCAGCTGCTCGCCCTCCACCACCTCCGCGAAGCTCTGGTAGGGACGGGCGTGGCTGAGCAGGTCGAAGAACTGCCGGGACTTCACGTACTGGAGCCCCGAGGGGAGCGGACCCGCGCTGAAGTCGCCCGCGGTGAAGTGGTAGAAGGGCACCGCCGGGTGCACGCCGAGCGCCGGCATGGAGGTGAACTGGAAGGTCGCCGCCCCCATCAGGGTGGCGAGCTGGCCGTAGGGCAGCGGCGGCATCGGAGGCATCGCGATGCCGCTCGGCATGTAGATGGCCGCCTGACCCAGCATCATCACGGCCACGCCGGCGCCCGGCCCCAGCAGACCGCCCTCGACCTGACCCAGCTCCTTCGCCTGCTCGAGCAGGGCCGCGCGCGTGCAGGCCCACTCACGCTGCTGGGCGCCGTCCTCACCGAAGTGCAGCACCATGTCCACCGGGATGAAGCCCTTCACGTGGCGCTGCCCCGCGGGCAGCTGCGTCTCGCCGTTGAGGTAGGCGTACCCGAGCATCGCCCCGCGGCTCCAGCCCAGCAGATCCATCCGCCCGCCGCCGCTCCCCGTCAGCCGGCGCACCTGCCGCGCCACCGCCAGGCCCGTGCCCATGTCCTCCACGTGCGTGCCCATGTTCCACGCCTTCATGAAGGAGAAGTCCTGCGTCTCCAGCGGCACGTGGGTCCACCGCAGATCGATGCCCCACACGTCCACGCCGCGCTCGGCCAGGTAGACAGCGAGGGAGTGGTTCACCGGCACGTCCTGCGTCAGCGTGCTCGCCATGAAGGCGCCGGTGAAGTTCCACGCGTCGCCGTGCACCATGAACACGGACTCGGGGCTGCGCGCCGGCCGCCAGGGCGCCTTCTCGCGCACCACGCGGTGCAGGGTGACGACATCGTGCGCGCCCGCGCCCACCTGGAGCCGGAAGCTGTAGTGGTAGATGTCACCCGCCACCTGCTCGCGCTCGATGCCCCCGGCAACGCTGGCTCCCGCCGCGCTCGCCAGCAGGCCCTGGCGGTCGGACAGCTCGAGCATCGACTGCTCTTGCACCAGCACCTCGGCCTCGACGGGCGGCGCCTCGGAAGCGGTCGTCTCGGCGCCGCAGCCCAGCCAGAGCAGGGCGAAGGGAAGGAGGTGGTGGAGTTGGAAGCGCATTGGGGTCCTCGGAAAGGGGTTCTGCTCGACTGGCGCGGGGGGAAGCAGGAATCAGTCCAACTCTTCAAGCCCGCGAAAAGACTGGAACGACACTGGAATTATGCCGTCGCAGCTGAAACATGCCGTTGATAGTGAACAAAGGAAAGCCCGATTTTCAGAGGGAGTGGGCCAGCCGCGTCGAAATTGAAACCGATGCTTCAAGAGTGAATCAGAAATCGTGCAATCGCGGCGAGGTCTGACAGCCACGTCCCCTGGGGGCAGACCGCTCCATGACACACCTGTCCCACGAACGCTTGTGGCCACCGAAAGCCCGTCCCATGCTGCGCGCCCCGGGAGGAAGCCCATGGCCTTCGCCACCGTTGACCCCACCACCGGTAGGACGCTGCGCACCTTCACCCCCCACTCCCCACAGGAGGTGGAGGCGCGGCTGAAGCGGGCCCAGGAGACGTTCCGCGCCTTCCGCCACACCTCCTTTGGAGAGCGTGCCGGGTGGATGCACCGCGCGGGGGAGCTGCTGGAGGCCGAGGCGGACCGCTACGGGCGGATGATGACGGAGGAGATGGGCAAGCCGCTGGAGGCCGCGCGCGCCGAGGCGAAGAAGAGCGCCACGGCCTGCCACTACTACGCGGACCACGCCGAGCGCTTCCTGGCGGACGAGCCGGTGGACACCGCGCCGGACACGAGCTTCGTGCGCTACCAGCCGCTCGGGCCGGTGCTGGCCATCATGCCGTGGAACTTCCCCTTCTGGCAGGTGGTGCGCTTCGCCGCGCCGGCGCTCATGGCCGGCAACGTGGGGCTGCTCAAGCACGCGCACAACGTGCCCCAGTGCGCGCTCGCCCTGGAGGAGCTCTTCCTGCGCGCGGGCTTCCCCGAGGGCGCCTTCCAGACGCTGCTCATCGACGTGCAGGGGGTGCGCGCCCTCATCGAGGATCCGCGCATCAAGGCGGTGACCATTACGGGCAGCGAGGGCGCCGGCCGCGACGTGGCCCAGCGCTCGGGGCAGCAGCTCAAGAAGGTGGTGCTGGAGCTGGGCGGGAGCGACCCCTTCGTGGTGCTGCCCAGCGCGGACCTGGAGCAGGCGGTGGAGACGGCGGTGAAGGCCCGCCTCATCAACAACGGCCAGTCCTGCATCGCCGCCAAGCGCTTCATCGTCGCCGCGCCCCTCTATGACGCGTTCGAGCGCCGCTTCGTGGAGCGGATGCGCCGCGCCGTGGTGGGGGAGCCGCTGGACTCCAAGACGGAGGTGGGTCCGCTCGCCACGCAGAGCATCCGCGACGGGCTGCACGAGCAGGTGGAGCGCAGCGTGGCCGCCGGGGCGAAGCTGCTGCTGGGCGGACTCAAGCCCCAGGGGCCCGGCTTCTGGTACCCGCCCACCGTGCTGGCCCACCCGCCTCCGGGCTCACCGGCCTACACCGAGGAGATGTTCGGCCCGGTGGCCATCCTCTTCCGCGCCAAGGACGCCGAGGACGCGCTGCGGCTCGCCAACGACTCGCCCTACGGGCTGGGCTCCTCGGTGTGGACGCGCGACGAGGCCGAGCAGCGCCTCTTCATCGACGGGCTGGAGGCCGGCACGGTGTTCGTCAATGGCATGGTGGCCAGCGATACGCGGCTGCCCTTCGGCGGGGTGAAGGCCTCGGGCCACGGGCGCGAGCTGGCGCGCCACGGGCTGCTCGAGTTCCTCAACATCAAGACGGTGCGTCTGGTGGCGGCCCAGTCCACCACCCCGGCCCGGACGCAGGCCCAGGCCAACGAGTAGACGTCTCCAGGGCCTCGGCTCGGGTCGTGTTAGGCTGACCCACCTCGGAGGTGGAGTGAATGAGCGGCGCGCAGGCCGAGCAATCCGCGGGCAAGTGGCTGAAGGCACGACAGCGAATGCTGTGGCGCCAGGCGGTGGCCGAGCCGCTGGAGCCGCGGCTGCCCCTGCCCGGGACGCGCGTGGGGGGCCTGCTGCTGGAGGCGAGGCTGGGCACGGGCGGCTTCGGCACCGTGTACCGGGCCCGGAGCCCAGGCGGCAAGGCGTACGCGGTGAAGTTCATCCACCTGCCACGCGCGGCGGCGTGGGCGTGGAGGGAGCTGGAGGTGCTGCTGCGACTGCGGCGGCTGGGCTGGGTGGCGGTGAGAGGGCATGGGGAATGGCCGGAGAAGGCGCCGCGCTTCGTCTACCTCGTCATGGAGTACGTGAGGGGGCGGGCGCTGCACGCATGGGCCCGGCGCCACAACCCCACGGCGCGGCAGGTGGCGCATCTGGTGCGCGCGCTGGC
>NZ_DASVWK010001008.1:0-16491 GCF_036389735.1 Archangium sp.
CGAGGGCGTCCTGCTGTGCAAGACGGACGTCACCCTGCAGACGGGGGCGACGATGAACGGCCGCCTCCTCTCCCAGACGCAGGTGGCCCTTCAGCAGGCCACGGTGACGCAGCCCGCGCCGTAAGGCTCCACGGCGCTGAAGTCTTCTGGGGGCGGGTCCGAGTCTTGGACCCGCCCCCTTCGTCTTGCGGTCTACAACCTCTAGTTCATGGACGTGCCCGGGCTTCCCCCCCGGCCATCGAGCGGCAGGTGGATGTGGAAGGTCGCTCCACCGCCCGGGGTGTCCTCGACGCGGATGGCGCCCTGGTGGGCCTCCACCACCTGCCGTGTCACCCAGAGCCCCAGCCCGAGGCCCCCGTAGTTCCGCACCGAGACGGCCCGCTCGAAGCGCTCGAAGATGCGCGCCCGGTCGGCCGGAGGAATGCCGATGCCGTGGTCCACGACGGTCAGCACCACCGCGTTTCCCTCCGCTCGCAGGGAGAGCTCCACGGGGCGACCCTGGCCGAACTTCAAGGCATTCGACAGGAGGTGATGGACCACCTGCCCCATGCGGTCGGGGTCGAAGCTCCCCTCCAGGGGACTCTCGAGGCGCACCGCCAGCGGTGTCCCGAGGCGCCGGGCCTCCTCCTCGCTGGCGGCCACCACCTCGCTGACAATGGTCGCCAGGTCCACCTGCGTGGGCGTGAGCTGGAGGCGGCCGGTCGTGAGCTGGGACACGTCCAGCAGCAGCTCGATGAGCCTGGCCATCCGCCGGACGGAGCGGCGCGCCACCTTCAGCCGCTCGCCGATGTTGCCCTGCGACGCCTGGCGCAGGTCCCGCTCCATGGCGCTGAGGTTGAGCTGGAAGGCGGCGAGCGGCGTCTTCAGCTCGTGGGAGGCGACGGACAGGAAGTCATCCCGCGCCTGCACGGCCTCCACGAGCTTCTCCACATGGGCCCGCTCCCGGGCCACCTCGCGGCGCATCCGGACCCGCTCCAGGTGGGACTTCACCCGGGCGAGCAGCTCGCGGGCGGAGAAGGGTTTGATGAGGTAGTCGTCCGCGCCGGAGGCGAGTCCCTCGAGGGTGGCCTCCTCGCCGGCACGGGCCGACAGCAGGAGGATGGGCAGCTCCTTGGTATGGGGAGCGGCCCGGAGCGCGCGCAGCAGGCCCACGCCGTCCAGGCGCGGCATCATCACGTCCGAGAGCACGAGGTCCGGCGGGTGGGCCAGCGCCGACTCCAGGGCCACCTGTCCGTCCGGCGCCGTCTCCACCTCGAAGTGGGGAGACAGCACCCGGCGGATGTAGTCGCGCATGTCCGCGTTGTCGTCCGCGAGCAGCACCCGCTCCCGGGTCAGGTCCGTAGCGGCGGGCGACGCGGTCAGGTGGGGGGCCTCCCGCGCAGGGGCGTCCTCCACGGTCCATCTCCGGGCCTCCTCGACATAGGGGGGGGCGCCCGTCGCGGTGGACTCCAGCAGACGCGGCGCGCGGAGGTGCTCGGCGGGCAGGTGCGCGGAGCCGAAGGGCAGCTCGAGGGTGAACGTCGTTCCCTCGTCCTCGGTGCTGTGGACGTGAACGGTGCCCCCGTGCAGCTTCACCAGCTCCCGCACCAGGGACAGGCCGATGCCCGTGCCCTCGTGCGTCCGGGAGCGCGTGTCCTTCACCCGGTGGAAGCGCTCGAAGATGCGCGGCAGCTCCGAGGCGGGAATGCCCGTGCCCGTGTCCCGCACCTCCAGGAGGGCGTGCCCGTCCCGCTCCCGGGTCCGGACCGAAATTCCTCCCCGGAAGGTGAACTTGAAGGCGTTGGAGACGAGGTTGAGGACGACCTTCTCCCACAAATCCCGGTCCAGGTAGACGGGCTGGGAGAGTGGGGGACAGTCCACGGTGAAGGTCAGTCCCGCCCGCTCCACCGCCGAGCGGAAGCTGCTCGCGAGGTCCGCGGACAGCGCGGAGAAATCCGCGGGCGCGTAGCTGGCGTCGATCCGCCCCGCCTCCAGGCGGGAGAAGTCGAGCAGCGAGTTGACGAGCCGCAACAGCCGCCCCGCGTTGCGGTGGATGAGCTCGAGCTCGGAGTGGGCGGCTTGCGGCAGCGAGCCCGCGCGTCCCGTGAGCAGATCCTCCAGGGGCCCCAGCATCAGCGCCAGCGGGGTGCGGAACTCGTGGCTGATGTTGCTGAAGAAGGTCGTCTTGGCCCGGTCGAGCTCGGCCAGGGCCTCGGCGCGCCGCCGCTCCTCCTCGTAGGCCTGGGCATTGCGCAGCGCCACCGACACCTGGCCCACCAGCAACTCGTAGAAGGAGCGGTAGCCCTCGTCGAGCGCGCGGTTGGGGCTCAGCCCCGCCACCAGGACGCCGAGTGGCGCCGACTGCCCGGAGGAGGCGATGGGTATCACCAGCGCCGAGCGGACTGGATCCTTCCACGGGCCACCCGTCAGTGAGAGCCGGCGTTCCACCTCCTCGAGGAGGAACGTCTCTCCACCCGCCGCCCGACTCAAACCCCAGACGTCCTCGTCATTACCCTCCAGCTCCACCTCCAACCCGACGGCGCCAGAGCGCGTGAGCGTGCCGTCCGGGCCACGCAGGTAGAGGAGCGCGAAGGGCACATCCAGCGGGTGCTCGGAGATGGCGGCGACGAGAGCATCGCAGGTCCGCTCGACGCTCCGCCTCTCTCCGCCCCGGGAGACCAGGTCCCGCAGGAGGCGCAGCCGCCGCTCGCTGAGCACCTGCTCGGTCACCTCGCTACAGACGCCGAGCATGCCGACGATTCGACCCTCGTCGTCCTCGGCGGGGGCGTGGGAGACACTGAAATAGGACTCCTCGCGGTAGCCGCTCCGCTCCAGGAGGAGCAGCAGGGCCGGGGTCCAGTTGGCCACGCCGGTGGCCATCACCTGCTGGACCATCGGGCCGAGCGTGTCCCAGGCCTCGGCGAGGGTGATGCGGATGTCGATGCCGAGCGCCGCCGGGTGCTTGTCGCCGATCAGCTTCGAGTAGGCATCGTTGTAGAACTGGGTGAGGGACGGGCCCCAGGTGAGCACCATGGGATAGCGCGACGCGAGGAGCGTCCGGACGAGCGCCTTGAGGCTCTGGGGCCAGGACTCCACCGGACCGACCGGGGTGGAGGCCCAGTCATGGGCGCGGAGCCGGGCGTGCATTTCACTGGGGCCTGTGAACATTGCTCCTGAGGGATGTGCCGGGTGGGTCTTGCTCCAACTCCTATGACATCCAACGAGTTGGCACGGGAAAAACACTTTTCCGAGGGGCCAGAATTCGGCGGTGGGCCTGACAGGCAGGCCCGGGCCTCGTGGCCGGTGAGGGGCGCGGGCAGGGGACTCAGGGCCCGGCGGGTGCGGCGACCGGAAGGGGAGCCTCGGCCGGCGCCTCGCGGATGCCCTGGTAGCTCACCCCGAGCACCCGGAGCACCTGGATCAGGCTGCTGCGCTCGTCCGTCCACCGCACCCGCGGGGGCTCGGTGAGAGCCACGCGCTCCACCCGCTTGCCCTCGCGCAGGAAGGTGTCCCCTCGGGAGAAGCTCGCGTCCGGGCTGAGCAGCATCCAGACGCTGGCGCTCGTGTCTCCCTTGAGCGGCGTCAGCACCCGCGCGGCGTGGAGGTCGAAGTTCCGCGCGTGCGCCAGGGCGACGGGCAGCAGATCCAGGTGCAGGTTGCTGATGTGCAGCGCCAGCACGCCCCCGGGCGCCAGGTGCCGCCGGTAGACGTCCATCGCCTCCTCGGTGAACAGGTGGACGGGGATGGAGTCCGCGCTGAACACATCCACCGCGAGCACATCGAAGCCCTGTGGCTGTCCGCGCTCCAGCTCCTGCTCGAGCTGGAGCCGCGCATCCCCCTCCACCACCTCCACCCGGGCCGGCGTGTCGCGCAGGAAGGAGAAGTAGCCGCCCTCGCCCCGCGCCAGGGCGATGACCTGGGGGTCGATCTCATAGAAGCGCATCGAGTCCCCGGCGCGCCCCATGGCGGCCGTCGCCCCCACGCCGAGCCCCAGCACGCCCATGCGCAGCGAGGAGGGCCGTCCCGCGGCCTCCCGGAGTCGCCGTTGCTCGGTGATCGCGAGGCCCAGTCCACCCTCGGGGGTGTAGTAGGCCGTGGGCATCATCCGCCGCTCCGGCGCGCCGTACTGGTAGCCGTGCAGGATGATGCCATGGCGCAGCATGTACACGTGCTCCTGGCTGCCCCGGTTCGGCGTCTCCGACACCTGCAACACGCCGAAGAAGCCGCGCCAGGACGCCAGCTCGCGACGGGTGTCCGACATCGCCAGCCCGAGGCCACCGGCCACGAGCAGCAACAGCAAGGCCGGCACGAAGCGGAGCACGGCCCGGGAGACCGTCTCCCCCGCGGAGCGACGCAGCAGCAGCAGGGCCGCCAGCAGACAGCAGGCGATGAGCGTGAGCGGGTACTCCAGGTACGAGCGGAAGAGGCGCGGGGCCAGCAGGTGGACGAAGCCACCGCCGAGCACGCCTCCCGCGGACACCCACAGGTAGAAGGCGCCGAGGTGGCGCGGCGAGGGCCGCAGCCGGTACAGCTCCCCATGGCACAGCAGGGCGCCCGAGAAGAGGGCCCCCGAGTGCACGAGCACCTGCAAGGGCAGGGGGAAGTTCGTTCCCTTGTAGATGGCGTTCGTCACTCCGCCCACCGCCAGCAGCATCAGCAGGGCGGTGAGGGGGCGTGAGTAGAGGGCCTCGCGCTCGAAGGCGATGATGAAGGTGAGCAGGTACAGGGCCAGCGGCAGCACCCAGACGAAGGGCCCGGCCGACACATCCTGTGAGAGCTGGTTCGTCGTGCCCAGCAGCAGCACCGAGGCGCCCGCGCTCAGTCCCAGCCACGAGAGGGTGCGCCCAACGCCCGGTGAAGGGGCTTCACCTTGCTCCGCGGGTCGCGCCTCCGCTGGCCCGTCCCCGAGGCGCAGCAGGCCCAGGGCACAGGCCGCGCAGCCCGCGGCGAAGAAGAGGAAGCCCGCCGCCCATAGCCACGACTGCACACCCCGGCCCAGGGTGGGCTCGACGAGGAGGGGGTAGGCCAGCAGGGCCAGCAGCGAGCCCGTGTTGGAGAGGGCATAGAGCCGGTAGGGCGAGACGCCGGGCCGCACGCGGCTGAACCAGCTCTGGAGCAGCGGCGCGGTGGTGGACAGCGTGAAGAAGGGCAGGCCGAGGGTGGCCGCCAGCAGGGCGAGCAGCCGGGTGGTGGAGATGCCCTCGGCGGCGCCGGGGCGCCACTCCGGTCCGGGAGCCACCGGCGAGCCCGCCAGCAGCGCGCGTCCGGCCAGCACCGCCACCGTTAGCCCCAGCAGCCCCAGGTGCACCTGGGCCTGTCGCCTCGGGGTGAGCCAGCGGGTGCTGACGTACGAGTAGGCATAGCCCCCCAGGAGCATCGCCTGGAAGAAGAGCATGCACGTCGTCCACACGGCCGGCGTGCCGCCGAACCAGGGCAGCGCGTACTTTCCCGCGAGCGGCTGCACGCCGAAGAGCAGGAAGGCGCCGAGGAAGAGGGTGGCGGCGTAGATGGGCATGGCGCCCGTAGTCTATGCTGAAGCCAGCCCCGCCCAGCCATGGCCCAGCCCTCGCTCCTTCCCGCCCCCTCGCCTGCTCCCGCGGGTTCCGCGCCGCTCTCGCCGGTGCCCGCTCCCGCGCGGGTGAAGTCGTCCTTCATCGTCGGGCCGCTGTACGATGGGCTGTTCTTCATCTTCAGCCCGTTGCTGGCGCTCCTGCTGGGGTGGGTCCTCTCCCCCGTTCACAACAACGGCGACACCATCTCGTTCTTCGGTTCGCCGGTGAGCCTCATCAGCCTGGCCTCCACCAGCTTCATCCATGCTCACCTGTTCGCGGTGTTCTTCCGCAGCCACGGCAACCAGGACGTCTTCCGTCGGTTCCCGTGGCGCTTCACCGTGGTGCCCCTCGTCGTCCTCGCCGCGCAGGTGGCCTCGCCCTGGCTGCTGATGTTCGGCTTCGTCGTGGCCGTCATCTGGGACGTGTACCACTCGAGCATGCAGAACTTCGGGCTGGGCCGCATCTACGACATGAAGCGCGGGGCCGACCCGCAGGTGGGCCGTACCCTCGACATCTGGATGAGCCACGTCCTCTACATCGGGCCCATCCTGTCCTCCAGCGTGACGCTGGCGGTCCACCTCGAGGCCTTCAAGAAGCTCAACCGCGTGGGCAGCCACCTCTTCGACGTCGTCCCGCTGTGGGGCTCGAAGTACCAGTGGATGCTCGCCAGCGGCATGCTGGGCGCGGGGGTGACCTACACCGCCTACTACATCTTCTCGTATGTGCGACTCGCCCGCCGCGGCGTGCCGGTGTCGAAGCAGAAGGTGATGCTGTATGCGTCCACGGCCCTGGTGAGCTTGCTGGGCTGGGGCTTCAACTCCTTCGGTGAGGGCTTCCTCATCGTCAATTTCTTCCACGCGTTGCAGTACTTCGCCATCGTGTGGTGGGCGGAGCAGGAGAACCTGCCGCGCCTCTTCCGCGTCGAGGGCCGGCGCTGGGCGAAGCCCTCGGCCCTGTTCCTCTTCCTCTTCGTCTCGCTGCTCTACGGCGTGCTGCTCGGCTTCGGCTACAGCTACCTCGCGCCCAAGGGCCTGGCGCTCAGCACCACCATGGCGCTCGTCAGCACGGTGGCGCTGATGCACTTCTGGTACGACGGCTTTGTCTGGAGCGTGCGCAAGAAGGCCGTGCCGGCCGCTTGAACCGCCGCGTCGGTCGGAGGCTCACGAGAACACGTTCACGTCCCCGTGCACGGGGATCAGGGCCACGTCCTTGCCGCCCCGGTACGTGCGCCGCGCGGGCACCGAGACGAGCTCCCACGTGGGTAGCACCACCGCCGTGAGCGAGCGGCCGTAGACGCACCCCGTGTCGATGCCCACCGCGTGCTCGGTGACGAGCGGTCGGTCGAACACGGTGTGTCCGAAGATGACGCGCTCGGGCCCCTTCCAGTAGTGCGTCCAGAAGCGGTAGTCGGCGGGGGCCTTGGAGGGCCAGAAACTCTTGCGCTCCGGGGGCCTCACGCACTGCGCATGCAGCAGGTGGTAGGCGTCCTGCTCCTCGATGGCCTTGCCGGGCAGCACTCCGGCGTGGACGACGACGGCGGTGTGCTCGGGCAGGCGGATGAAGTGGGGCAGGGTGGCGAAGTAGTCGAGGTGCTCGGGGCCGAGGGCCTGCCGCGTCTCCAGATGATCCGGGAGCAGATCGGCGTCCTCGCGGCGGCGCTGCTGGAGGTGCTTCTCCTCGTGGTTGCCGAGGATGGACTCGTGCTGCATGGCCAGCTCGACGCACTCGCGGCGCTTGGGGCCGCGGTCGACCAGGTCACCCGTGAAGATGATCCGGTCACTCGAGGTGGCGCCCACCCGATCGAGCAGCTCCAGGGCCTCGTCGTGGCACCCGTGAAGGTCTCCGATGATGATGGTGCGGGACATGATGATGCTTTCCTTGAAGTCTTGATCCGCGCCCAGGGACGGGTGGAGGCCGCCACTCCTGACAGCGCGTTCACCGGGGCAGGTCGATGATGAAGGTGGACCCCTTGCCCAGGCAGCTCTCCACGCGGATGCCGCCGCCCAGGGCCTCCACGATGCTGCGGGCGATGTAGAGCCCCAGCCCCAGGCCTCCATAATGTCGGTCGGACACGGCCCGCTCGAACTTGCCGAAGATGCGCTCCTGGGCCTCCGGGGGGATGCCGATACCTTCGTCGCGCACCACCAGCCGCACACGGTCCTCCACCACCTCCACGCGCGCCAGGATGGGGCGGCCGGCACCATAGCGGATGGCGTTGGAGAGCAGGTTGGTGACGACCTGCTCCAGCCGCAGCCGGTCCCACCGGCCGGGCGCCCGCGTCTCGCCCTCCACCCGCAGCTCCGAGCCCGCCCGGGCCGCCTCGGGAGCGAACCACGTTGCCACTTCGCCCACCAGTTCGGCGAGATCCATGTCCGTCGGCTCCAGCTTCAGCTTCCCCTGGGAGAGGCGGCTGACGTCGAGCAGCGCGTTGATGAGCGTGGCCATCTTGCGGATCTGCCGCTGGGCGACCTCCACGTGACGGAGGAGTCGCTCGGAGCCGGCCTCTCCCGCCCGTTGCTGGAGTTCCCGGGTCAGGGTGGTGAGCTTGAGGTGCAGGGGCGTGAGGGGCGTCTTCAGCTCGTGCGAGGCCACCGAGAGGAATTCATCGCGCAGCTGCACCGCGAGCTGGGCCTCCCGGTAGAGGCGCGCGTTGTCCACCGCGAGCGCGGCCCGGCGTGCCAGATCCTCCGCGAGGAGCCGGGCCTCCGCGTCATGGTGCTGACCCGGGCGGCAATAGACCAGGGAGAGCACCCCGAACGTACGGCCGCGGGCATGCAGGGGCACCATCAGCGCGGAGGTGACGCCCACGTTGCGGAGGAGCTCCAGGTGCTGTCTGTCCACGGCGTACCGGGCGAAGATCTCTTCCGGGATGTGGGTGAGGTGCGAGGTGTGCCCGGTGCGGATGACGGTCCCCGGTCCGCACGGCGCGTCATGCCGCGGGGGGTAGCGCCGGGCCAGCTCCCACGTCAGCTCCGCCCGGGCCGGGTCCACGTGGGCCACCGCCAGCCGGCGCAGGGTGCCGTCCGACTCGACGATGTCCAGCGAGCAGCCGTCTCCGAGGTACGGCACGGCGCGCTGCACCACGTGGGCGAGCGTGGCCTCGTAATCGAGCGAGCTGGCCAGGGTCTCGCTCACCGAGGCGAGGAAGCTCTGGTGGAGCTCGGCGCGGTGGAGCGCCGTGATGTCGGTGATGAAGCCCTCCAGCATCTGGAACTCGCCCCGGGCCCCGTGGATGGCCACCCCGCGCTCCCAGACCCAGCGCTCCTCACCGCTCCGTGTGCGAATCCGGTAGGTGAGGGTGAAGGGGGTCCGGGCCTCGACCGCCGCCTGGACCTCCTCCCAGACCTTCTGGGCGTCTTCGGGGTGGATCAGCTCGTCCCAGAGCATGCGCCGCTCGGTGAAGTCCTCGGGGGTGTAGCCGGTGAGCGGCAGAACACCCGGGCTGGCATAGGACACGGGGAAGCCCGGCTCGTTCTCGCAGCGGTAGGCCATGCCCGGCAGATTCCCCAGCAGGGTGCTCAGGACACGCTCGCTCTCACGCGCGATCGCCTCGGCGTGCTCGGCCCGATCGAGCGCCTCGCGCATCGCCCGCTCGCGGCGGTGCAACTCGATGAACATCCCCACCTTGGCGCGCAGGACGTCCGGGTGGAGGGGCTCCAGAAGGCAGTCCACCGTCCCCAGCCCATAGGCGCGCAGCAGACTCGCCTCGTCACAGGAATTCTCTCCGAGGAGCAGGAGGGGGAGGTGCGGGGCTCGTTCATGGTCGCGCAGGCGCTGGGCCGTCTTGAAGCCCAGCTCCCAACCTTGACGCGCATCGACGAGGACGCAGGCCAGGGGCTCCTCGAAGCGCGCGAGGAGCTCCTCGCTCCAGGGGCTGGCCACCTGGACCGGTTGGCCGAGGGGCGCCAGCATCCCCTTCAGCTCTTCCAGCTCCGCGCCCGGAACTCCCACGACCAGGAGGGTCGTGGTCATCTCTTCCGTCCAGGGACCCCCTGCGTCCGATGGGGGCCTGTCGACATCCGTGTGGCCTCCCCACATCCCTGCTCTCCTTCACCCGCTGTCTTACAAAGGTGACATCTCGGCAACCGTTTGCACCGGCCCTGTCGTCCGCCCCCTCTGGTGCTTGGGCGAGGCGGGGCCAGCCGGTGCGCCCCGGGTCGCTCGGAGGCAACCCTGCTTGGCGGCACCACTCCTGGAAAAACCAGGAAAAAATGGGCCGGAAAATCTCCGTCAGGAATCCCACGGGTGTTCCGTCCTTGCCTTCCAGACGCCCTCCGCATGCCCTTTGTCGGACATCCGGAGTCCGTGTCATCGAGAGGCTGCCTTCGGATGCCGTCGTGCTACCTTGACCGCCCGTTTCACCGAACCCCACCCTGCCCAGGTGGGGGGCTCGTGCCTCCCGGCGGCTCTCCGAGGTCCTTCCGGTGTTCGACGATCTCACGGATGACGAACTGTTCTCTGAGGTGCTCCAGCGCCGCTCCACGGGTGAGCCCGTGGGCGCCCCGCTCGGCGCGCTGTGCGAGCGTTGGGCCCGGCCGGCCCGCTACGTCATCTCCAAGATCCAGGCCAGCTACGGTCGCGGCTCCCCGGCGGACGCGGACGAGCTCTACCAGGACGCCGTCGGCAAGTTCCTCGACCGCGGCCTGGACCAGTTCCGCGGCGTCTCCGAGCAGATGCCCGGGCGCAGCGCGTCTCCCAAGACGTTCTTCCTGCGCATCGTCAAGCACGTCGCCATCGACTTCTACCGGCGCCAGCGCGAGGACCTCGCTCCGGCCTCGGCCAACGCCGACGACGCTCCGGAGGAGTCGCCCGCCGACACGATTCGCGCGGTGGAAGCCTCACGGCGCACCCAGGAGCGCACCGAGTCCCAGGAACTCTACTGGAGGGCCTTCGAGCGCCTCCAGCAGGAGCACCCCAAGGAGGCCGGGGCCTGGGAGCTGTACCACCACCAGGACGTCGAGGATCACGAAGAATGTGCCCGGCGCCTGAACATCAGCGTGGTCAATTCGTACAAGCGCGTCAGCCGCGCGCAGTCCTACTTGCGGCTCTATCTGCTCGACCTCATGCAGGAGGGCGGGCAGGAGTGAGCCCCATGTACCCGGAGGAGGGTACCCGTATGGCCGATGCACTCTCTCGTTATCAGTCCCGGCGTGAGCAGCTCACCCGGGGTGGGGCTTCCAAGGACGGTTCGCTCGAGCTGGTGGGGGACGTCCTCCGGCGCGGCGAGCGGTTGGGCCGGGAGGGGGTGGAGCAGGCACTCCGGGGGTTGAGCCGCACGGACATCGACACCTGGCTCCGGACGCAGAAGCCCGAGGCCCTCCAGCCCGCGCTGCTGCGCGCCGCCGAGGAGGCCGCCGAGGTGGCCCTCGCGGAGGAAGGAGCGGAGGCCGAGCTGTGGCGTACCTCCTCGCTGGATGGGCTCACCGCGCGGGACCGGGCCGAGTCCGCCGCCCGTGCCATCGGCGAGTGGGAATCACTTCATGGGCCGCTGGAGGGCGAAACGGCCTCGAGGTTGAAAGCGTTTCGCGAGGGCCTCGGACGTCTGGACGCCGCGCTCCGCCCGAAGGCCCGCTGGTTCATTCCCCTCAACCCGCAGCGCAGAGCCGAGCGCGACGTGCTCGATGCCGCCGAGCGCGCCCAGGCCTGGTGGTTCACCGACCGCGCCGAGTGTGACGACTTCCTCGCCGCGCCGGGCAATCAGCCCGAGCAGCCGAGTCCCCACCTGGCGAGTTGTCCGGACTGTCGCGAGGACCTCTCGCGTACCGCCACGGTCGAAGCTCCCCCCAAGAAGCGCCATCCGGAGCACCTGGGAGAAGACGAGCTCTGGCGCTTCGACATGGGGATGATGTCCGCCAAGGAGCTGGCGTGGGTGGATCGCCACACGCAGGACTGTCTGGATTGCGCACAGGCCATCTGGGCCCTGGAAGAGGGGGACGCGGCGATTGAGCAGGCGCTTCAGGCGCGCGAGCAGTCCGCCCCCGCGGTCCGTGGCTCCCGCGCCGCCGAGCCCGCGCGCAGGCCCGGAGCCGCGCGCCATCCCGAGCAGCGTGAAGTCCTGGAGGAGCGGCGGGAGTTCCGCGTGGTGCTCGTGCGAGAGCGCCAGCGGGCCCGGCTCCTGGTGCAACCGCTCGTCAGTCGGGCCGTGACAGCGGCGGTGTTCCTCGCCCCCGGCAAGCCCTCCCTCAAACCCCAGCAAGGCCCGGAAGGTCTCGAGTTCGAGCTCGGCACCGCTGGCGGTCGCACCGCCCACCTCATGGTTCGGGTGGGCAACAACGAGATCTTCGAGCGGGACTTCTCCTTCTAGTCGCCAGCGTTACTGGCCGAGCCGCTGCAACTCTCCCGACGGAGCCACCTTCACCCCCTGGGGTGCCTCGCGTGCGAGGGCGAGCATCGCCCGCGCGACGGTGCGAGCCTCGATGGGGCGGCTGGCGAAGGGACGCAGCAACGGCGCGAGCACCCGCGAGGCCACGATGGCCGCGTGCTCGCCCGGACGGCTCTCCGCGCGCTCGCCCAGCAGCAGCGACGGCTGGAGGATGACGAGCGACTCGAAGCCCTGGCCCTTGAGGTGCTCCTCCACCTCGCCCTTCACCCGGTTGTAGAAGACACGGGAGCCCGGGTCCGCGCCGAGCGCCGTCACCACCAGGAAGCGCCGGGCACCCGCCCGCTTCGAGGCTTGGGCGAAGGCCAGCACGGCGTCGTGATCCACGGCGCGGAAGGCCTCCTGGCTCCCGGCCTTCTTGATGGTGGTGCCCAGACAGCAGAAGGCATCGTCGGCGGGGGGAAGCGCCTCGTCCCCTAGCCGGGCGAAGTCCACGGTGCGCTGGATGAGCTTCGGGTGCTGCTTCGGCAGTGGGCGGCGGCCCAGGGAGAGGACCTCCCGGTACAGCGTCTCCTCGAGCAGCGCGTCGAGCAGGATGCCTCCGACGAGCCCGCTCGCTCCGGCCACGACGGCGGTGCGCGGTTGTGTTTCCATGCGCCGGATGCTCAGCACATCCCGAGCACTGGCGCCAGGGGTGGTGTCGCGCGGCCAACTCGCGCGTATGTCAGCTGATGGCCGGGCTGTGCCCCGAGGCCCACTTCATCCGGGACAACTTCACCACGCCCTGGCAGCGGGCACAAACCTGGCCCTGGGCGTCATACATCCGGGCGGAGGCGAAGAGGGTGGAGGTGCCGACCGAGTCGATGGTGGCCTCGGCGCGCGCGACGTCGCCCAGCACGGGCCGCTCGAAGCTCATGGAGAGCTGCATGGTGGCGGCGCGGCGGGTGGGATCCTTCAGGGCGGCGGTGCAGCCGATCGCGTAGTCGAACAGGGCGGCGATGACGCCCCCGTTGATGGCGGAGGTGCCCAGGCCCCCCCGGTGCTCGGGGCGGACCTCGGGCAGGGTGATGACGACCTTCTCTCCTTGGGGGAAGCTCAGCCGCGCACCGAGGAGCCGCATCGTCTGGCTCTGGGTGAAGTGCTCGGCGTATAGATCGAGCTGCTCCTGGGTAGGGCGGGTCTCGGCTTCGGACATGGCGCGACTCTACGGTAGAAAGTGCTTCATGCCTCGCTTGCCGCGTCTCCTCCCGTTCGTCGTGCTGGCCATGTCCGGGTGCCAGGGTCTCCGGGGGTGTGGTTCCTCCGAGTCGGCGCACCAGGTGTCGGCCGCCTCGACGCCAGATGCCTCCACTCCGAGTGTGGCTCCCCCGCCTCCCGAGGCACGCTACGCGAGGAACTGGCTGGTCATCCTCCACTCCTCGCCCACGCCGGGTGAGGGGACGGAGGTGTTGGAGGCCTTGAAGAAGACGGGGCTGCCCGCGGAGCCGAGCCGGTTGTCCAGCAACGCATTCCGGAGCTTGAGGCCCTGCCTGGAGGTGGTGGTGGCGCACGCCTTCGCGGACAAGGCGAAGGCGGAGGGCTTCCAGAAGCGGTTGGCGGAGGCGGGGGTGGGGGCGTACGTGAAGAACGCCGGGCCGTTGGATCCCGATCGCGAGCGCAAGGAGGCCACGTGCCGCGCCGAGGCCCAGGCCGTCGCCGCGCGCGTGGAGGCCCAGCGGCTCGAGGTAGCGCCCCGCCTCGTGGAGGTGCACGCCGGGCGCACCTTCATGCTGCTGGGGAAGGCGGGTGACAACGTGGGACTCACGCCGGTGGACGAGGGCCGGAGGCTGTGGATGGCACCCGCCGAGAAGGACCCCACCGACCAGTTCGCGCAAGGGGACACCGTGGACCTCTACGGAGCGGCGGGGCGTCTCCAGTCGGGGTGCGCGGTGACGGGGTTCGCGTGGATCAACCGGGGCGTGCCGCACTCCGGCTACTTCCAGCGGGAGCCGCCTTCCAACGAGCCGGGCTGCGGCCGGGCGTGGGCCTTCGCCGAGCTGGACTGCGGGATGACGCCGAGCGACCTGTCCTTCGCGCTGCCCGTGGGCACGAAGGCGCCGGTGTTCTTCACGCTCGAGTCGCCCTCCACCGAGGAGGTGGCCGACCAGGAGAGCGAGCTTCGGCGGTCCGCCCGCTTCGCCACGCTGCGCTCCGAGGGCTCCGTCCGGGCGGAGCAGGTGCAGGAGAAGCTCCAGGAGGACGTGAGGGCGACCCGCTACTCCGCGCGGGAGGGGGAGCATCACGTCGTCTTCACGGTGGCGCACTTCATCACGGGCGAGGGCAACTCGGCGTGCGGCTCGGACTACAACGAGCAACTCACGCGGGCGGTGGTGCGGGGGCCCGGTGGCGAGCAACGGGTGCTGACGGCGAGCGACCTGAACGGGGACGAGGTCGCGGGGGTGATGGACCTGGAGGGAGACGGGCAGGTGGAAGTGCTCCTGCACGCCTCCTGGCCCGCACAGCGGGTGCGGCTGATCCGCGAGGACGGCACCGAGTTGGCGGGGACGGCCGTGGAGAACTGCGACTCCGGGTGTTGAGACCCCTCGGGAGAGGTTTCCCGGCAGGGCAGGCGGGCGAGGGCCACCGTGGAACGTCCTTCCCGGCGGGCGGAAACTCGTTACAAGCAGGGTTTGCCTCTAGAAAAACACCTGCCTTGAACGCCGACGAACTCCTCAAAGACCTGAACGCGCCCCAGAAGGAAGCTGTCCTCCATGGGGATGGTCCGCTCCTCGTGCTGTCCGGCGCGGGCAGCGGCAAGACGCGCGTCATCACCCGCCGGGTGGCCCACCTCGTCCAGATGCGTGGGGTGCTGCCCTGGCGCATCCTCGCCGTCACCTTCACCAACAAGGCCGCGCGTGAGATGCGGGAGCGGCTCGCCCAGCTCCTCGGCAACCAGGCGCACGAGCTGGTGGTGAGCACCTTCCACTCCTCGGCGTCGATGATTCTGCGCCGTGTCCTCCGGGACGAGTCGGTGGCGTCGGTGGTGGGGCTCACCCCCTCGTTCGTCATCTACGACGATGGGGACCAGCTCCAGCTCATCAAGCGCGCCATGCGCGAGGTGCGGGTGGATCCGGTGATGCAGCCGCGGGAAATCCTCCACCGCATCGATCAGGAGAAGAACGCCGCGCGCCTGCCGGACGAGATGGTGGTCGACACGGAAGACCTGCGCGGGATGGTGGTGCAGAAGACCTACCGTGCCTACCAGCGGCTGCTGCTCGCGGCGAACGCGGTGGACTTCGGCGACCTGCTCCTCATGCTGGTGGCGCTCTTCCGCAAGCGCCCGGACGTGCTGGACCAGTACCGGCGGCGCTTCCAGCACATCCTGGTGGACGAATTCCAGGACACCAACCCGGTGCAGTACGAGCTGCTGCGCCTGCTGGCCCCGCCGGAGCGGCGGCCCAACCTGGTGGTGGTGGGCGATGACGATCAGTCCATCTACCGCTGGCGTGGGGCGAGCGTGGACAACATCCTCTCCTTCCCGGAGCACTTCCCCGGGGCACGGGTGGTGAAGCTCGAGCAGAACTACCGCTCGGACCAGGTCATCCTGGACGCGGCGCACGCGGTCATCGCGCGCAATACGCGGCGCATGGCGAAGAAGCTGTGGAGCGAGCGGCCCAAGGGCGAGAACCTCCAGCTCTTGATGAATCGGGACGAGCGCGCCGAGGCGCAGGACATCGCGCGCCGCATCCACGAGCTCCAGCGCGAGGGCTTCATCAAATACTCGGGGATGGCGGTCTTCTACCGGACGAACGCGCAGAGCCGCGTGCTGGAAGAGGCACTGCGGCTGGCGCGCGTGCCCTACACGCTGGTGAGCGGGCGCAGCTTCTATGATCGGGCCGAGGTGCGTGACGCGGCGGCCTACCTGCGCCTGATGGTGAACCCGCGCTCGGACGCGGACCTGCTGCGCATCATCAACACGCCAGCGCGCGGCATCGGCGACACCACGGTGGAGCGGTTGCAGGACTGGGCGATCCAGGCGGGGGTGAGCCTGTACGAGGCCACCGCGGCGCCCGAGCGCATCCAGGGCCTCAACACGGCGGCGGTGCGGCGGCTCACGGGCTTCCACGCGGTGGTGTCCTCGCTGCACGCCTTCGCCCAGGAGTCCAAGGACGCGGCGAGCGCGGTGGACCAGATGTTGAAGGACTCGCACCTGGTGGAGGCGCTCGTCACCGAGGGCAGCGAGGAGTCGCTCACCCGGGCGGAGAACCTGCGCGAGTTCCTGGGAGCGGCACAGGAGTTCGACCTCAACCGGGCGGCGGCGGCGGTGGCGGCGGCCTCGGTGGGTGATGAGGAGGGAGAGGAGGCCGCGGCACCACCCGCGCCGGAGGACGAGGGCCTGGACACCTCGCCACTGACCGCGGACGTGCCGGCGCTCAATGCCTTCCTGGAGCAGATCAGCCTGGTGGGCGAGGCGGACGCGGACGTGGGAGAGGGCCGGGTGGCGCTGATGACGCTGCACGCGGCGAAGGGACTCGAGTTCGACGCGGTGTTCATCACGGGCATGGAGGACGGGGTCTTCCCGCACCAGCGCTCGCTGGCGGCGGATGACCCGGACGGGGAGGAGATGGCCGAGGAGCGGCGGCTCTGCTACGTGGGCTTCAC
>NZ_DASVWK010001009.1:0-8150 GCF_036389735.1 Archangium sp.
ACGCTGGGCGTTGGGGTGATGGGCGGGCGGGTGAAGCCGCTCATCGCGAAGAACAGCCCGGTGCCGGTGAGCGCCAAGGACCTCTTCTACCCGGGAAGCCACGGGCAGAAGGAGGCGCGCATCCCCATCTACCAGGGCGAGAGCGACCTCCAGGACGAGAACCGCAAGCTGGGCGAGGTGGTGCTGCGCAACCTCCAGGGCTCCTCGCGCACGGACACGCCGCTGGAGGTGACCTTCGAGCTGTCCAACGAGGGCACGCTGGCCGTGCGCGCCGCGGACCTGAAGACGGGGCTGACCGAGACGGTGAAGCTGGAGGCGCGTCCCCACCTGCCGGGAACGGAGGCCGAGCGGCTCGTGAAGGAGCAGGCCGCCTACGCGCAGAAGCAGGCGAAGGAGGACGTGAAGAAGACGGAGGAGACGTTCCGCAAGCTGCTGGAGCGCGGGGAGAAGCTGGCGAAGCTGCTCCAGCAGAGCGCCACCGAGAACCCCGGCACCGAGGCGGAGGCGGCGGTGACCAACGTGAAGTCGCTGCTGGACTCCGGCCGCGCCGCCCTGGAGACGCACGACATCGAGCAGTGCGCCCAGGTGTCACGGCAGCTCAACCAGCTCCTGTCCTCGGGCCGCTGAGCGGCTCCTCGCGGGCCGCGTCGGGGGTCTCACGTCGTGCCGGGCGCCGCCGGGGTCTCCTGGGCGGCCGTGTGGTCCTGCCGGGTCGGCTTCAGGGGAGCCAGCTCGAAGGTGCGCTCCGGCTTGTAGCCGAGGACCCACAGCCACACGGGCCAGATGAAGGCGCCTCCGATGCAGGGACCGATCTGGAACTCCTCGTCGCGCTTCATGAGGGTCTCGAAGTCCTCGTACCCCTCCTTCGTCAGGCGGATGCGCGTGACCGAGCCGACGATCTTCGTATCCGAATAGGTATAGGGCGTCTTCCCCACCTTGCTGCCGTCGATATAGAGGTTGGCCTCGCCGGGCTCGCTGCGGATGAGGGTGGTGCTGGCACAGCCGGCGGTGAGCTGGAGGACGGTGCTGGCCGCGACGAGCCGCATGAAGCGCTTGGATTGAAGGGTCATGACAGCGCGGGATAATGTGCGCGCCGCGATGGTGTCAATTTGCACGATGGTGTCCGCGCTGGTGCTGTCGGCCTCGCCGCCCGGGCCCTTCGGCGACACCCGTCACCCCGTGACCCGGGACGTACGGACAGCTCACCTCCCACGCATGCGAGCCGCTCCGTCCTCCGCCAGCTTCCTGGGAACGGCCCACGGCTTCTATCGCAGTGTCCTCACCCCCATCGACGGTCCGCGCTGCGCCCACCGGCCCACGTGCTCGGTCTACTCGCGCGAGGCGCTGGAGCGCTACGGCCTGGTGGTGGGGGTGTGGCTCACCTACGACCGGCTCCTGCGTGACGCGCGCTCCTCCTCGGTGCGGCTGCTGCCCGTGCACCTCGAGGGCGGGCGGCTCGTGTACCTGGACCCGCTGACGGAGAGTGCCTTCTGGTTGCCCTGACCCTGCTCGTCGTGACGCTGGTGTGTGGCTCCGAGCCCGAGCAGCTCGGCTTCGCCCAGGCCCTGCTGGAGGAGGGAGACCACTACCGCGCCATTGGCGAGTACAAGCGCTTCCTCTACCTGTACCCGGAGTCACCGGCCGCGGACGAGGCCCGGCTCGCCATCGCCCGCGCGTATGTGCGAGGCGGACAGACCGAGGCCGCCGTGGACCACCTGCGGTCGCTCTCCGGGCGCTCGCCGGAGTGGCGGACGCGCTCGCTGTTGGAGGTGGGTTGGGCACGACAGGCCGGGGGAGACTTCGGGGCCGCCGCCCGTACCCTGCGCTCCTTCCTGTCCGAGCAGGGGCCGCCGCACTCACCGGAGCAGGAGGACCGGGCCCGGTACCTGCTCGGGTGGGCCTTGCTGAACCAGGGGGAGGGCGCTGGAGCGGCGGAGGCCTTCGCCGCCGTCTCCTACTTTCCCGGACAGAAGTCCCTCACCGAGGCCGCCCGCAACTGGAACGCCCTGCCGCGCAAGTCGCCCCTGCTGGCCGGAGTGCTCTCGGTGGTGCCGGGGGCGGGCCACGTCTACCTGGGCGAGCCCGTGACGGGGCTGGCCGCCTTCGCGTGGAATGGTCTCTTCGCCTTCGCCCTCTACGAGTCCATCCGCCGCGAGCAGGTGGGCCTCGCGGTGCTGCTCGGCGTGCTGGAGTCCCTCTGGTACTCGGGCACCCTCTTCGGGGCGGTGAGTGGCGCCCAGAAGTACAACCGGGACGTGCGTCGCGAGGCGCTCGACCGGTTGCGGACCGGGTACGACGCGCATCCCGAGCAGTGGCCCCTGGCTCCCCCCGTACGTTGAGGCCCCTGGGGGCGGGCTCTCGGTTTTCCGGCTGTCTCGCGCTCCCGGCCACGATTTTCCGTGGCCCCCGCGCGCCCCCGGGTGACGCCTAACTCCGCGAAATCCCGAGCGTCCCCGTGTGTACCGCCCCCTGGCACACGGGTGGCAGTGTCCGCGGCACGAAGACGGGCCGGAAGACGAGGAGTCGGAACATGCTTGGGAAGAACCGTGGTTGGCTGGGGCTCGCCCTGCTGGGGCTCGTGGGGTGCGGCCAGAAGGGGGAGATCCCCGAGAATCAGCCGGTACAGATGACGGCGCGGCTGGAGTCCTTCGGGACCTGCGGGGCGCTCGAGTCCTATATCGAGGACGCCGCGGTGCTGGACATGCGCACCACGCTGGAGCGCTCCAAGCCCTCGTACTGGAGGAATGGAGGGGGGTGGGGCGGCCCCGTGATGGAGGACGGCGCCTCGGTGCCTGGCTCGGCCCCGCCGAGCGCTCCGAGCACCGGAGGCGGCGCCACGTCCGGGTCCGGGCCCACCAACCACACCAGCACCAACAACCAGGTGGCCGGGGTGGACGAGGCGGACTTCGTGAAGAACGACGGCACGCGCATCTTCGTCCTCTCCGGGCAGCGGCTGTACGTGCACCGCTCCTGGCCGGCCGAGTCGCTACAGGCCGTGTCCTCGATGACCATCGAGGGCTGGCCCCGGGAGATGTTCCTGCACGAGGACAAGGTGGTCGTCTTCTCCGACGTGTACGAGCAGCGCTCGGCCTCGGGCAGTGGCGCCTCGTCGTCGGTGATGTGCGCGCCCATGGGCCCCTGCTACGGCTCCGCGGCCGCGTTCACCAAGGTGACGACGGTGAACGTGTCCGACCTGGCCTCGCCCCAGGTGCTGGGCGAGCTGTACCTGCCGGGCGGCTACCACAACGCGCGGCTGGCGGGCAGCTCGGTGCGGCTGGTGATGCGTGACCAGTTCCGCTGGCCGGGTGACATGCGCTGGTGGCCCGACTACTCGGAAGAACTCTGGAAGGACGAGGCCCGGCTGGAGAAGGAGCTCGACAAGCTGAAGGTCCAGAACGAGCAGCTCATCCGCTCGCGCAAGCTGTCGGACTGGCTGCCCGAGGGCCGGCGCAGGCGGCCCAACGGCACGGTGGAGGCGGTGGGCTACAACTGCCAGGACTTCCACAAGACGAACGCGCCCACGAAGCTGGGCATCGTCACCGTGGCCTCGCTGGACCTGGACGTGGCGGCGGAGCAGGCCCCGGGCCGCACCTCGCTGGTGACGGAGCCGGGCGAGGTCTACGCCACCGAGGGCGCGCTCTACCTGGCCACCCAGCACTGGTGGTGGTGGCCGGAGCCGGGTCAGAAGGAGCACACGTACATCCACAAGCTCGACTTGAGCCAGGCGCGGCAGGCCCGCTACGTGGCCAGCGGCACGGTGGAGGGACACCTGCTCGACCAGTTCAGCATGGACGAGCACGAGGGCGTGCTGCGCGTGGCCAGCACCCTCACCTCGCGCGTGCAGGACCCTGACAGTCCCTGGGGCCGCCTCGAGACGAGCAACCGCGTCTTCACCTATCGCGAGGAGGACGGGCAGTTGAAGCTGGCGGGGCGGAGCGAGGAGCTGGCCAGGGGCGAGCGCATCTTCAGCGCGCGCTTCATGGGCAAGAAGGGGTACGTGGTGACGTTCCGGCAGGTGGATCCGCTCTACACCTTCGACCTGTCGGACCCGGCCAACCCGCGCAAGGTGGGCGAGCTGAAGGTGCCGGGCTTCTCCACGTACATCCACCCGGTGGATGAGGGGCACCTGCTGACGATCGGCGTGCACATGGCGGAGAACGGGGACTGGCGCTCGCGCTCCCTCAAGCTGTCGCTCTTCGACGTGACGGACCCGGCCAACCCGCGTGAGTCCTTCACCCAGCTGGTGGGCACGGTCTACGGCTGGAGCGAGGCGCTCTCCGAGCACAAGGCCTTCAACTACTTCCCGGCCAAGGGGGTGGTGGCCATCCCCTTCACGGACTGGACGCCGAACTACTCCGGCGACTACTGGGCCAACTTCGTGAGCGAGCTGCGCGTCTTCCGCGTGGACCCGAACACCGGCTTCAGCCCGGTGGGGGCGCTGTCCATGAAGGACGTGTACCAGACGGTCAACTATCAGCAGTGGAGCTGGAGCTACTCGCCCCACGTGCGCCGCAGTGTGATGGCGGATGACTACGTGTACGCCATCTCCGACGCGGGCGTGCGCGTGTCCCACGTGAGCAACCTCGCGCAGCCGCTGGCCACCTCGCGCTTCGCTCCCCTCACGTACACCTCGCCGTAACGCGGCTCATGGTATAGGCGAGCCCCTCCATGTCCGCCTCCCTGCCTACCCGTCGACAGGAGCTCCGAGAGCTCTGGAAACTCGCCCTGCCCATCGCCATCGCGCAGGCGGGCCAGTCGATGATGAGCTTCGTGGACACGGCGGTGGTGAGCAGGGTCGGCACGCAGGCGCTGGCGGCGGTGGGGCTGGCCACGGCCGTGTTCTTCGCCATCAGCAGCTTCGCCATGGGGCTGCTGATGGGGATGGATCCCCTGGTGTCGCAGGCCTTCGGGGCGGGCAACCCGCGGCGCGCGCGGGGACTGCTCTGGCAGGGCAGCTACCTGGCGCTCAGCGCCGGTACGCTGCTGGCCATCCCGCTGGTGGTGGTGCCCCGGCTGCTGCCCCGACTGGGTGTGGACTTCGCGGAGCTGCCCCAGCTCCAGGACTACCTCGACTGGCGCGCGCCCAGCCTGCCGTTGATGTTGCTCTTCATCAACACGCGCACCTACCTGCAATCCGCCGCGCTTACCCGTCCGCTGGTGGTGGCCACCGTGGTGGCCAATGTCTTCAACCTGGGCGCGGACATCCTCTTCGTCTTCGGGGGCGAGGGGCTGCCGGCCTGGTTCGGGCCCCTGCGCCTGGTGCCGGCCATGGGGGTGAAGGGCTCGGCCATCGCGACGCTGCTGTGCTGCGTGCTCCAGTGGGTCATCGTCACGAGTGCGGTGCGCCAGATACATGTGCCGGGGGGCGTGCCCTCGGTGCGGCCGGTGCGGGCCGACCTCCTCCAGGCGGCACGGGTGGGGCTGCCCATCGGCCTGCACATCGCGGCCGAGGTGGGCGTCTTCTCGCTGGCGGGCGTGCTGGCGCGGTGGCTCGGCCCGGAGAGCATGAGCGCCCACCAGATCGCCATCTCCTATGCCAGCCTCACCTTCACGGTGGCGCTGGGCATCGGCAACGCCGGCAGCGTGCGGGTGGGCTGGGCCGTGGGCGCGCGCAACACGCCCCTGGCGCGGCGGAGTGGGATGGTGGCCTTCGCCTCGGGCGCGGGCTTCATGTCGCTGTGCGCCCTGCTGTTCGCGCTCTTCCCCCGGCAGCTGGCGGACCTGATGGGGACACCCGCCGAGGTGATTCCCCTGCTGGTGCCGCTGCTGATGGTGTGCGCCGTCTTCCAGATTTCCGACGGGGTGCAGGGCGTGGGCGCGGGCGTGCTGCGCGGGGCGGGGGAGACGCAGTTCACCTTCCTCGCCAACATGGTGGGGCACTACGTGGTGGGCCTGCCGGTGGCGCTGCTGCTGGGCTTCGGGCTGAAGCTCGGCGTGGTGGGCATCTGGTGGGGCCTGTGCGTGGGCCTCACCGCCGTGGCGCTCGCGCTCTTCTGGCGCTTCCAGCGCCAGAGCTCCGGCACCTTCCAGCCGCTGGAGGCGTGAGGGCGGTCGAGCGCCGCCCTCACCTCACCACGGCAGGTAGTGCTGAATCATCTCCCGCCACACCGGCCAGTCGTGCGTGCCGCCCCCCCAGATGGACAGGTGGTTGCCGATGTCCTTGCTCCACAGCACCTTGGACATGCTCTCGTTCGACGGCCGGCAGAAGTCGTGCTCGCCCACCGCCAGCACCATCTCCACCTTGCGCAACGCCGCGAGCTGCGCCGCGTCGTTCATCCCCGGCAGCCACTGCATGCTCGAGTGGTAGTACACGCTCTCGTCGTGATGGCCGTCGAGGAAGTCCTCCGTCTCGAACTTGCCTCCCATCGACACCAGCCGCCGGAAGGTGTTCGGGTGCCGCAGCCCGATGTTGTAGGTGTGGAAGCCTCCGAAGCTGCAACCGCCCAGCGTCAGCCGGCCCCCCGTGCTGCGCGACATCAGCAGCGGCACCACCTCGTGCAGCAGGTACGCCTCGTACGCCGCGTGCCGAGCCACCCGGTCATGCGGGTGGATGGACTTGTTGAACCAGCTCTCCTCGTCCACCGAGTCCGCGCACACCACCACGTAGCGCCCCGACTGGATGCGCTCCGCGATGGCCCCGATGAGGCCGAAGTCCTCTGCCTGGAAGAAGCGTCCCTTGCTGGTGGGCAGCAGCAATACCGGCTCGCCGGAGTGCCCGAAGAGCAGCAGCTCCATGTCCCGGCCCAGACGCTCGCTGTACCAGCGGTGATATTCCCGATTCATGGCCGCACCTTAACTCCGGGTGCGTGGGCCGTGAGCGGATTCCCGTCGCCGCGAACCGGCTGGTCGCGCGACAGTGAACATCTGCGGGGCAGGGCGGCTCAGAAGCGGAACGTGGGGCCGCCCATGATGGAGTGCAGTGGCTTGGCGCACGCGTTGGGCACCGCGGCCATCGAGTCCACGCGCACGTCGCACCACTGCCAGGCGGTGGAGACCGTGATGCCCAGGTGCTTGCTCAGCCACGTGTCCATGCCGAAGCGCACCGCCGTGCTCAGCCCGTCGTGCAGCATCCGTCGCGGAGACTGGAGGTCGTCCAGCGTGAGCGGCGTGGAGCGGCTCTGCGCCACGCGCAGCCCCACCCACGGGTTCACGCCCCCGTCCCGCAGGAAGCGCAGCCGCATCTCCACCCCCAGCGAGCGGTAGTCCAGCTCCAGTTGTTGGCCCTGGAGGCTGGCGCCCCACGTCTCGGCGACCTCGCCCACCACCCCGAGCGACAGCCCGAAGGGGGCTTCCACGCCCGCATAGGCCTGGATCGCGCCGCCCTTGGCACGCACTCCGGTGAGATGGTCGATGACGAAGCCGACGCTGGTGGAGGCGTAACCACGCCACTCGCCCGCTGCCGAGGTCCCCGCCCACAACGCCACCAACACGCTTCCGAGACTCGCGACGTGTCGCATTGGGTGCGGAGCTTAGCCCAGACCCGCCCCATCAGGTCCACCCACACCCGCTGTACGTCTCCCAGTGGGCCTCGAACCGCGGGCTGGACGGGATAAAGTCCGCCCCATGTCCCTGTCTTTCGAGGTGGCTGCTGCCGCGGTGCGTGATGCCCTCACCGACGCGGGTCGCGGTCTGGTGGAGCGCGAGGCCATGGTGGAGCTCGTGGCGCTGTGCGCCGTGGCCGGTGAGCACCTGCTCGTCATCGGCCCGCCCGGCACCGCCAAGAGCGAGGCCGTGCGCCGCACCGCGCGGGCCCTGGGGGGCGGCTACTTCGAGTACCTCCTGGGCCGCTTCACCGAGCCCTCGGAAATCTTCGGTCCCGTGGACCTGCGCAAGCTGCGCGAGGGCCTCGTGGAGACGGAGACGGCCGGCATGCTGCCGGAGGCCGAGGTGGCCTTCCTCGACGAGGTGTTCCTCGGCTCCACCGCCATCCTCAACACCCTGCTGGGCCTGCTCAACGAGCGCGTCTTCCGGCGTGGCCACACCCGGATGAACTGCCCCCTGCGCGTGTGCGTGGGCGCCTCCAATGCCCTACCCGAGGACGAGGCGCTCGCCGCCTTCGCCGACCGCTTCCTCGCGCGCACCTTCGTGGAGCCCGTGCCGGACCCGCGTCTGGAGGACCTGCTCGCGGGCGGTGCCTCGCTCTGGCGCTC
>NZ_DASVWK010001010.1:0-6741 GCF_036389735.1 Archangium sp.
GGCGACTACCTCGTCGGTGACCGCTTCACCGCCGCGGACCTCTATGTCGGCTCGCAGCTCGGCTGGGGCATGCAGTTCGGCACCATCGAGAAGCGCCCGGCCTTCGAGCGCTATGTCGGACGCATCATGCAGCGCCCCGCCTCCATCCGCGCCCGCGAGATCGACGACGCCCTGCTGCCGAAGAAGTAGCGGAGTGCTGAAGGCAACAGAGGCCTGCCCTCCAGGGCACCTCGCCGTTCAGCGCCGGGCCCCTTAACTCAGCCCCCTACCTATGCCCGGTAGGAGAGGCTCGACATGGGAGGACGAACAGGCCACGGGTTGGGCGGACGGGCCTGGCGCCTGCTGCCAGTGCTGACGCTCGTGCTGCTCGCCGCCGGTTGCCGCAAGGACCGGGGCGAGGACTTCGCGGTGGTGCCCGTCCAGCCCGCTCCGGCACTGGAGGCCCCTCGGGCCTCGGGTGAGCTGTTCCGGCTGAGCGAGCAACGGGGAAAGGTGGTGGTGTTGTCCTTCGGTTACACGGCCTGCCCGGACGTGTGCCCCACCACCCTGTCCCAGCTCCAGCGCCTCCATGGAAGGCTGGGCACCGCCGCTCGGGACGTGGAGGTGGTCTTCGTCTCCGTGGATCCGGAGCGTGACGGCGCCCAGCAACTCGACGCGTACGTGCGCGCCTTCCACCCGCGCTTCACCGGCCTGCGCCTGGAGCCGGAGGCCCTCGCGCCCATGCTGTCCGCCTGGCGTGTCACCGCTTCCCGCCGCTACCCGGACGCCGAGCGCTACCGGGATCGCCCGTTCACCGGAGAGCTGCCCTACACCGTCGATCATACGGGGGCCTTCTTCCTCGTCGACAAGCAGGGGGCGCTGCGCTCGCGCCTGCCCTACACGGTGCCCGTCGAGCGGTTGCAGCAAGAGGTCCAGCGCCTCCTGGCCGAGGACGGCGCGCCCGCGAGCGGGACCCGGGTGGAGAAGGCCCGCGCGCGGCTGACACCGGCTCGCGTCGGGGCCGTCTACCTCACGCTGGTGAACCCCACGGGCCAGGAGGATCGGCTCGTCTCCGCCGAGTCCACAGCCGCCGCGCGGGTGGAGCTGCACGAGGTCATCGCCCAGGGAGAGTTGCTCCAGATGCACCCGAGGCCCGAGGGCTTCGCGGTCCCGGCGGGGGGGCGCGTCGAGCTGGCGCCGGGGGGCAAGCACCTCATGCTGTACGCCGTCCAGGCCTCGTCCACGAGCCTCCCCCTCACCCTGCACTTCGAGAAGGCGGGCGCCGTCCACCTCTCCGTCCCCATCTCCACGCCGGGCTCGGACGAGCCGTAGCCGCCCGGAGCCACCATGCATCCACCCTCGGGGAGCAAATGGCTGGCATGCGGGCTCGCGCTGCTGGCCACTGTCGCCGGGGCCGCACTCGCGCTCCGCGCCTGGGCCGTCCAGCCTCGGAGGGAAGCCGAGCTGGGCGGGCTCCGGCTGCGGTTGGAGCGGGCTGTCTGGCTGCACGAACCGACCGACCATGGGGACACGGCCACCCTACCCGCCCTGCCAGGGGCACCGGCACCCGGGCAACGCCGCCTCGCCGTGGAATTCACCGTCTTCAATCCCCGGAGCGTCCCGCTGGAGTTCTCCTCCGGAGAGGTGCGCCTCACCGAGTCCTCGCGGGGGACGGAGTGGCGGCCCTCGATGGGAGGCGCCACCCCGCTCACCGTGCGCCCCTCGGAGTTGCTGTCCGTGACGGTGGGCTTCGATGTCCCGCGCACTCCTGCCCCCCTGCGCCTGGAGTGGGTGCGCGACACGGAGCGCGCGTTCCTCTTGTCCACCCGGCGTCCCAAGAGCCTCGGCGAGGGCCCCCCGGGCTGGCCCCGGCGCGTGGAAGACCTCCCGCCGGGCAATGCCTCCGCGGGCTCGGCCCTCTTCCATGAAAGGCTCGCCTGCACGTCCTGCCATGGCAACCCCGCGGAGCCACGGGGCGTCCGGCTCGGACCACACCTGGGCAACTTCGCCCGGGTGGGCGCCACGCGGGTTGTCGGCATGAGCGTGGCGCAGTACGCCTACGAGTCCCTGCTCGACCCGGGTGCCTTCATCGCCTCGGAGTGCGCGGGGCAGGCGACCTGTGCACGGCCCACCAGCAACATGCCCCTGTATGGAGAGACGCTGTCCCCCCAGGAGATGGCGGATCTCATCAGCTACCTCGTGAACCTCCGGGCGAAGGAGTGAGCATGGCACGCAACCGGTGGGTGCTCGCCGTCCTCCTCACGCTCGGCCTGCTCGGCTGGGAGCTGGGCCTGCTATGGCTGCTCTCGGGGGGCTTTGGCACGCGAGCGGACGCGCTGGGGGCCCGACTCGCATGGGACGCGGCGCTCCTGCTGCCCGTGGCGCTGGCCGCATCGCTCCTCACGCGGCGCGCCAGGAGCCCGGTGAAGGCGGCCGCCACCCTGTCGTTGTGCTTCCTGCCCCTGCTGCTCGCGGTGAGTACCGGCCGAGGACTGCTCCAGCGGCAGCTCGCACGCTCCCCTTCCCCGGCGGCGCCAGAGGGGCAGCCCGTCTCCGCGACGGGCTCGGACGTGGGCGACGAGAGCCGCTTCCTCTGCGCGGCCGTCGCTCCGGACGCCTCCACCCCCGAGGCGTCGGAAGGTGGCTCGCCAGCGGAGGCCGCGTGGGCCGGAGCGCGGGATGCACTGGTGCTCCAGGTGCCCGTCTTCCCCCTGGCGCTGCTGCTGCTGCGCCGTCGTCCGAAGCGGGCCACTCCCGGCGCGCGCGCTGTCGCATCACCGGTGGGGCTCTTGCTGGTGCTGGGAGTCTCCTGCGCCTGGCGGTCCGATGGACGGAGCCCTCCTCCCGGCGTGCGGCCCCTCGAGGAGTGGACGGACGGATGTGCTCCCGGGGCTCCCGTGAGGACGTACGCCGTGGCCGCCCTCCCCGCCGTCCTCCCGCTCAATGAGCACGGGGACCATGTCCCCCAGGGCCTCAGGTACACGCTCGAGGAGGAGCCGTCATCGCTCCAGGAGCAGGCGCCCCTCCCGTTGGTGCTCCGCGCCAACCTCGGGGAGTGCCTCGTCATTCACTTCACCAACCGTCTGCCCAGCGCGCCAGCGGCCCTGCGCATCGAGGGCCTGCGCGTCACCGTGAGGGGCGCCGCGCGGGCAGGAGGCTTCGTCCCGGGCACGTCCGTCCCACCTGGACAGCGCCTCACGTACGTCCTCTCACTGCCCGAGGTGCCGGAGGCCGAGGGCGTCTACCTGATGCACGACTCGGAGGACGGTGGCGAACGGGAGGCGCGCGGGCTCTTCGGCGCCCTTGTCCTGGAGCCGGCTGGCGCCGTGTATCGCAGTGCCACCACGGGCGAGCCGCTCCGTGATGGCAGTGGTTGGGAGGCCCTTATCGACGTCCCAACGGGCCAGGACTTCCGGGAGATGGCGCTGCTCTACCACGCCATGGGCCCCCCGGAGGTGGCGGACGTGCGCTCCACCAGCGGAGCCCTCCTGCCCGTGCAGGACGAGATGGCGGGCCCCTTCCGGCCCGGTGCCTTCGGTCTCAACTACCGCAGTCAGCCCTCCTTCGAGCGGGAGGAGGACCCCCGAGAGGACGACGAGCGCCCACCCGCCTCCTCCAGAGTGAGAGCGGCCCCCCTGCGGCTCCGCTCGTACGTGGGCGAGCCCCTCAAGCTGCGCGTGGTGCACGCGGGGAGCGCGGAGTTCCACGTCCACCACCTGCATGCCTGGGACAGGCGTCAGGGGCCACGGGCGAGGCAGGCCCACGGCTCTCCATTCGAGGCGCCCCAGCTCTTGAGCCCGGGGAGAACCCTCACCCTCTCCACCACCGGGACCGGGGATTTTCCTCCGGCCGCTGGGGACTTCCTCGTGCATTGCCACGTGCCCAACCACTCGGCGGGTGGGGAGCAGCACACCTGGCGCGTGTTCGACGCCCCCCAGCCCCACCTGGCCCCCTTGCCCGGGTGGACCCCGCCCGCCCCTCCGGGCCCGTGAACGGAGCCGTCATTGGCGGGGCAGCGGCAGCTTCGCGTAGAACGTCGAGCCTCTTCCTGGCTCACTCTCGACGTCTAGCGAGCCGCCATGGGCCGCCAGGATCTTCCGTGCAACCGCCAGCCCGAGACCTACGCCTGGGATGGCTCCGCGCGTGGAGGAGCTCCGGCGGAAGGGCTCGAAGATGCTCTCCTTCTCGGGGGCAGGGATACCCACCCCTGTGTCCGTCACTGCGACGCAGTAGCCATCCTCCACCGGCACGACACGGATGCGCACCGTTCCCCCTTCGGGCGAGTACTTGATGGCATTGCTCAGCAGGTTGTTGAGCACCTGGGAAATCCGTGTCGCGTCGCAGCGCATGGGGGCTGGATGCTCGGGCACCTGGAGTTCGAGGACATGCCGGGCGGACACCGGCCGGTGAAGCTCCACGGCTTCCCTCACAAGTTCGGTGAGGTCGTTCTCTCCCAACTGGAGCTCCAGGTGCCCGGCCTCGATGCGGGTCGTATCGAGCAGGTCGTCCACCATGCGCCCCAGCCGCTCCACCTGCCTCTCCACCAAGGCGAGGCGCTGCTGAGCCCGCTCGGGTGGAAGCCCTCCGGAGCCGGCCCCGCTCGCGGCCAGCTTCAGGGCCTGGATGGGGTTGCGCAGGTCGTGGGCTACCCCTGCCAGGAAACTCACCTGCGCCTCCCGCTGTCGCTCCAGACGGGCGACCATGTCGTTGAAGGCATGGGCGATGTCACGTAACTCCTGGGCCCCGACCTCGGGCGCCGGCGTCCATGAAGCCCCGAGCCGAAAACTCACGAGTGCCTGCTGGATGAGCGCCACCGGGCGGTAGACGAAGCGCCGCTCGGCCCAGAGAACCACACCGACGCCCGTCAGCAGCACCAGGACCGCCAGAAGGCCGAGGATGTTGGCACGACGGTCCCAGAGTTGTGCTTCCTCCATTCGGTTGCGCGCCTCGGTGACGTTGAGGTGCACAAGGCGCTCGGTCAGCTCCAGAATCGCCCCGAGGGTCGGGTCAGACGCTCCGCGCGGGAGTGCGGTGTCAGGTTCGGTCCGCCCCCGAGTGAAGTAGGCCTCGACCTCCCGATTCACCTCCTCGAGGAGCTCGGCCTCGAGCGTCCCTCCCACATGGGCCCGGGCCTGCTGCAACCAGAAGTGGGCCTGCGCCTCGGCCTCCTGCATCGCGCGCGCGTGCTCGGGTTCACCCGTCACCTCCAGGAGGCGCCGCTCCCGGCTGTGCAGCAGAAGCGCGACCTCCAATTCCTCCGCCGCCCGAACGCTCTCGCCGGCCTGCCACAGGTGCACACTGTCACGCCCCATCCAGGTGGTGACGGCGACGAGCGCCCCCGCCGTGGCGAGCGTTACCAGACCCAGCAGCACGGCACTTCCGGCACGTTGTCCTCGCAGGCTTGGCGTCATCGCTCTCTCTGCCCCTCCCCGGGCATGTCACCACCCTCTGCGAGGCCACCAGGTCGCGTGCCCTCCAGTCAGCGGGAATTCCTTTACCCGAAGTCCCCTCCCCTGTGTGCCCGGCCTCCAGGCCATCCAACATTCCGTGGAGTGCAAGGGTGCCGTTGCCCCCTGGCAAAGTGCCAGCCCGGCATGGCGCTTTGCAGCGGTGCCCCGGCGTCATGCGGAGATGCCCGCGACGGGGAACGGACTGGCACCGCATCACCGCGGGCTGACTCGCGCAACTACTCCATAGCCACCCCAGCACGCTCACTGGAGTCTTGAAGCGGCTCGAAAGGCGTGGCCACGTCGCGCGCAGGTCGGATCCTCTCGACGCGCGCAAGGCGCTCTTCTTCCTCACGGAAGCAGGCCGTGCGCTGGACGTACCTGCCGCCAACACGGTGGAGGCCGCCGTGCAGCGGGTGCTCTCCCGTATGTCGAAAGCACAGCTGGTGGCTACCCAGGATGTCCTCACCGCGATGGCCGAGGAGTTGGACGTGGGGGCACCCTGGTCGACGAGCCCACCAGCCCATCCCTCACTGAAGCGGGGTGAGCCCACCTATGCCTGCTGGTCTGTAACGGGACTGGTGGCCGCGACACGGGGCTTCAACACGCGCAGGAGGCCATAACCAGCGACGCCGGAGGCCAGGGAGCCCAGGAGGATTCCGATTTTCGCTGGGTCGAGCAGTGCGGGCTCGGCCACGAAGGCGAGGTTGGCGATGAAGAGGGCCACGGTGAAGCCAATGCCCGTGAGCATGGAGACGCCGTAGAGCTGGGACATGGGGGCGTTGCCAGGCATGGAGGACAGGCCCCCCCGGATCGCGACGAAGGTGAAGAGGAAGACGCCCAGTTGCTTGCCGAAGAAGAGGCCCACGGCAGAGCCGAGCAGGACGGGATGAGCGAGGCTGTCCAGGCTCATTCCCGAAACCGAAAGCCCCGCATTGGCGAGCGCGAAGACGGGCATGATTCCAAGGGCCACCCACGGGTGGAACGCGTGAACGAAGCGGTTGAGCGGGGGCTCCAGGTCTTCAATCTGCTCCTCAATCTGCAAGAGTTCCTCATTGGCGATGCCCTCCTCGGGCGTGCGCCTCACCAGCTCCTCGGAGTGGACCTTCAGGGCCTCGAGCACCTCTCGCACGGGACGGTGCCCTCGCGCCGGAATCATCAACCCGAGCAGGACGCCCGCGATGGTGGCGTGAATGCCCGCGTGGTGGATGAAGTACCAGAGGACCGCACCGGCCACGGCGTACACGAGGCCACTGCGCACCTGGAAGCGGTTGAGGAGAGCCAGGAAGGCGAGCACCCCACCCGCGGCCAGAAG
>NZ_DASVWK010001011.1:0-7650 GCF_036389735.1 Archangium sp.
GGACCCGTGCGCCTCCTCTTCATCCCCTTGATCAACCTGCTGTTGCTGGTGCGAGCCCTCCTGGGGCTGCCGTTCCGCCTGCTCGCCTCCCGGAGCCGGCCCGCGTACATCCGCTTCCGGCTGACGGGGGATCCCCCCTACCGCGAGAGCCCCCGCCGGCGGCGCTTGAGCCTGGGAGGGCAGGGGCGCCCGGAGCCGGCCACGGTGACGTCGCTGGAGGGCTTCCGCCATGCGCTGGAGCTGCTGGCGAAGGACCCGAAGGTGAAGGGCATCCTCGTGGAACTGGAGGGGCTGGAGGTGCCGCCGGCCAAGCGGGAGGTGCTGGTGAAGCTGCTGGAGGGCTTCCGGGCGGCGGGCAAGCGGGTGGTGGCGTGGGCGGTGAGCACGGACAACCTGGGCTACCAGGTGATGTGCGCGGCGGACGAGGTGCTGCTGGCTCCGGCGGGGCGGGTGGATCTGGTGGGCTACGCCGCGGAGGCCACGGCGATCGGCGAGGGCCTGGGCCGGCTGGGCATCAAGGCGCACTTCTTCCGGAGGGGCCCCTACAAGACGGCCCCGGAGCTCTTCACGCACCCGCACGTGACGGACATCCAGCGGCAGACGCTGGAGGGTTTCCTGGACGAGCGGTTCACGGAGCTGGTGGACACCGTGGCGAAGGGGCGCAAGCGCACGCCGGAGGAGGTACGGGCGTGGATCGACGCGGGCCCCTACAGCGCGAAGCGCGCGGCGGCGGCGGGCCTCATCGACGGGCTGTGCAGCGAGGTGGATCTGCGCGCGCGGCTGGGAATGAAGGAGGGCGACGAGGAGGACGAGGACGAGGACGAGGGCCTGGAGCCGTTCCCGATGTACCTGGCGCGGCTACCGTGGCCGCCGGTGAAGTGGCGCCCGCTGCGCCCGAGGCCCCGGCTGGCGGTGGTGCCGCTGTCGGGGATGATCGTCCCGGGCAAGGGCGGGTCGGGGGGGCCGGGCCCGGAGATGGCGGGCTCGGACGTGGCGGTGAAGGCGCTGCGAGCGGCGGGGAGGGATCGGCGCTCGAAGGCGGTGGTGCTGTACATCGCGAGCCCGGGAGGCTCGGCGCTGGCCTCGGAACTCATCCTGGAGGCGGTGCAGCGGGTGGCGAAGAAGAAGCCGGTGATCGCCTTCGTGGACCGGGTGGCGGCGAGCGGCGGCTACATGGCGGCGCTGGGGGCCCGGGAGATCTGGGCCACGCCGCACGCCATCGTCGGTTCCATCGGGGTGTTCGGGGGGAAGTTCGATGCCTCGGAGCTGCTCGGGAAGCTGGGCATCCACCGCACGCAGATCGTCCGTGGGCGCAACGCGGGCCTCTACTCGCCCATGCGGGGCTTCACCGAGGACGAACGGGCCGCGATGGAGAGGGAGATGGAGGAGACGTACCAGACGTTCCTCGAATTCGTGGCGAAGGCGCGGGGCCGGACGAAGGAGGAGATCCACGCACTGGCGGAGGGGCGGGTGTACAGCGGCACGCGCGCGCTGGGGGTGGGGCTGGTGGACAAGACGGGGGGCTTCGAGGAGGCGTGCCGGCATGCGATGGAGCTGGCGAAGGCGCCGACGGAGCGCTTCGAACTGCACCTCTTCGGAGGGCCGGATCGGCGCTTCTCCCTGCTGAAACTGTTGCTGGGTGGATCCCAGGCGGGGCTGTATGCCCTGTGCCCGACGGCCTGGGGCCTGCTGGGGTTCAGGGGAGGGGAGCGTTTCAAGTAACCTGGGTCCCCGCATGACGCGCCCCTGTCCCCTCTGCGAGCACGAGTCCCTCAGGCCCCTGAGTGTCTCGGACGTGGAAGTCGACACCTGTCCCCGCTGTCATGGGCTGTGGTTCGACCGGGGGGAGTTGGACACGCTGCTGGATCGGCCCTCGACGGGCCCCTACCTGGCGGCACAGGCGCGTCGGGCGGAGGCCTCGCGGAGCGTGCCGGTGTCGTGCCCGGCGTGCCGGCAGCGGCTGGCGCTGGTGGTGACGACGGCCGGCTCCTTCGACGTGTGCCCCCGGTGCGAGGGCGTCTGGCTGGAAGCGGGCCGGTTCGAACAACTGCGGGGAGTGACGAGCCTCCAGGCGAGGCCCGTGGGCGCGAAGGCCCCGGGAGGAGCCCCGCTGGCGTGCTCGGAGTGCCAGGCGGGGCTCCAGCTCCGGAGCGCGTTCGCATACGAGGGCGACGTCTACTGTGCCACGTGCCGTCCCCCGGGCGCCGTGCAGCTCACCGTGCGGGTCTCCTAGAACTCGAGCCCCGCGTACTTGTACGAGAGCTGGAGGTAGGCGGAGCGTCCGTTGGGGGCCGAGCCGAGGACGTCCACGCTCTTGTCATCCATGAGGTTGAAGACGTTGGCGCTCACCGCCAGGCCGTTGGAGAAGGTGTAGCCGAGCCCGAGGTCCGCCACGAAGCGGGCTGGCACCCTCCCATCCTGGAAGAAGACGCCGCTGTCCCACCGGCCCGCGCTGAACTGGTAGGCCGTCTGGTAGCGACCGAAGAGCCGGACGAACGAGTTCTTCAGCACCAGATCCTGGAGGGTGATGGAGGCCTTGAGCTTCATGTCCGGCACGTTCAGCAGGAGCGCCTTCTGGGTCGCATCGGAGTTCCGGAAGCTGAGCAGCCGGATGTACGAGGCGCTGCCGTTGAGGAGGATCTGGGGCGTGAGCTGATACTCGAGCCCGAGATCGATCCCGCCCACGCGCGAGCGGCCGAAGTTGGAGTAGGTGGAGAGGCCGCCCTGGACAGGGGTCCCCTCGGCCACGGGCGTGCCATCCGGGTAGAAGGCGAAGGTCCCCGCCGAGGGGTTGGCCCGCGCGGACAGCGAGCTGATGAAGTCCCGGTACCACGAGTGGTACGCGACCACATCCACCAGGAGCTGGTTGAAGAAGGTGGCCTTGTAGCCGAGCTCCACCGAGTCCACCTGCTCCGGCACGAGCGGCCGGATCTCCGAGATCAGGTTCCCCTCGGCGTCCCTGATGAGGAAGCCGGTGCGGTTGCCGAGCAGGGTGTTGCTGATGAGCAGGTAGTTCTCGAGGATGGTGGGGCTCTTGAACGCGCGGTTGTAGCCGACCCGGAGGTGCTGGGTCCGGGTCAGGCTGTAGACCGCCACGGCCTTGGGGCTGAACTGCGGCGTGTAGTTGGAGTGGGTGTCGAACCGCGCGGCCGCCACCAGCCGGAGCTTGTCACGCAGCAGCGAGTAGTCGCCCTGCACATAGCCGCCGAACTCGGTGGCGTTCAGGGTCTTGCCGCCGACATCGGCCAGGTACGTTCCCTCGGAGCTGGGCTTGTAGAGCCGGAGCTGGGCGCCGGAGATGAGCTTCACGCCGCCGAACGTGTTCTGGTACTGGAGCTCGGAGTCGATGAGCTGGCTGTGGTCGATGAACTTGATCTGATCCCGGACCGGATCCAGCGAGGAGGGGTCGCTCGGAGCGCCACCATTGGTCTGGGTCACGCTCGCCAGCCGATCCAACTGGTACGAGCCGCCCGCATCGCTGGAGGTGCGGGTCACCTGGGCGAACCAGTTCGGGTGGCTGGCGGACACGGTCTGGTAGTGCACCTGCCAGCCGCGCAGGTGGTTGCGACCGGCATTGGTGAGCGTCACCCCGTCGTACAGCGAGAAGCCGTAGCCGCCCTTGAAGTTCCAATCCCCCCGCCGGTAGTAGAGGAAGCCCTCCGCCTTGTCCGTGCGGGTCTCGTAGTCGTTGAGCAGGTCGCCCTCGAAGATGAGCGGGCGCGTGCTGCCACCATAGTAGTGGGAGGGCAGGTCCCGGTTCGGTGCGAAGTCCATGCCGCGAACGAACTGGCTGTTGAACTTGTAGCCGAAGTCCTTGGCGACGGTGCCCGCCACACGCACGGACCCGTCGAGCAGCTGCTGGGTACCGCCGCGCAGGACCACCGAGGCCCCCGGCTCGTCCCAGGGGGACTTGGTGAGGACGTTGATGACGCCCGCGTGGGCATTGGCGCCATAGAGCGCGGACGCCGGACCGACCACCACCTCCACCGACTTGACGTCGAGGTTGGGGGTCGGGAGCTGACCTCCCAGCGGCAGGCCGTTGCCGGGCATCTGCGCCAGCCGGCCGTCCACCATGGTGATCATTCGCGAGTTGAACTGGGTGTTGAAGCCGCGCGTGGAGATGCGCTTCTCGTTGATGCCGTTGTCCGCGTAATCGACGCCCTTCATCACCGAGAGGGCCGTCATGTACGAGGCCCCTCCGGCCATCTGGATCGTCTTCGCGTTGACCGTCTCGACCGTGACCGGGGACTCCAGCCGCTTCTCCCCGAACTTCGAGCCAGTCACCACGATCTCCTCGCCGAACTGCTCATCGAGCGCCAGGTCCGCCTCGATCGAAGCGACCTGCCCCTGGACGACCGTCACGGCGCGGGTGCTCTCCCGGTAGCCCGGGAAGGAGATCTTCAGCTCCTGCTTCGAGGCGGGCACGCCGCGGATCTCGAACTGCCCCTCGGCGTTGGTGGTGGCCACCAGCTCCGTGCCCACGACCACGATCTGGGCTTCCGGGAGCGGCTCGTTCCCCAGGACGTACACCGTGCCCCGAATGGTTCCGCCCTCCTCGGCCCAGGCCACGGAAGACAACAACAGCGAGACGACGACTCCCCTCGATATCGTGAACTTCATGAGCACCCCTGTGCGAACGCGACCAAATTGAAACCTGATTCAGGTTTCCGGTGGCGCGTAAAACACCTGTCTCTGGGAGGGGTCAATGCGCGGTGCGTCGGCCTGACCAAGGGACGAGGCTCCCGTCTATATTGAGGACCTCCGCTTCCTCGACAAGGTGTCCATGAGTCCGCCGCGCTTGCCCACTGTGTCCCTGGTGCTGTGCCTCTCCCTCACGCAGGCCTGTGGGGAGCAGGGAGCCCCCCCGACCAACGTCAAGCCCGACGACGGTCGTTTCTCGACGCTGTCGCCCGGTTCGACCCTGCCCTCCGGGGCGGAGTGCGCCGGGCGGGTGCGACGCTCGGAGTGGGAGCCCCGCCCCGAGAACACCCAGGCCAACCAGACGCGCGGGGCCAGCGGTGTGCGCATCGTCGGGGCCAGTGACGCGTACAACGCGCGCTTCGCCGGGAGGATCGACGGCGACTTCACCGGCACCACGGATGAGATCATCCAGTGGGGCGCGTGCAAGTGGGGCTTCGACGAGGACATCGTGCGGGCGGTGGCGGTGGTGGAGAGCTGGTGGAGGCAGTCCACGCTGGGCGACAACGGGGACAGCTTCGGCCTGCTGCAGGTGCGGGCACCGGTGCACGTGGGCACCTTCCCGCACTCGCGCGACAGCACCGCCTACAACGTCGACTACGCGCTGGCCTCTCGGCGCGCCTGCTACGAAGGCGAGTACACCTGGCTGAACCAACCCGGCAAGCAGGGCGGCTACGTGAAGGGTGACGAGTGGGGCTGCGTCGGAACCTGGTTCTCCGGTGACTGGTACGACGGAGACGAGAACGTGCGCGGCAGCGGCGCTCGTCCCTACATCAAGGAAGTCAAACAGCGGCTCGCCGAGCGCACCTGGACGCACGCGGACTTCCAGTAGGCCCCCCCATGTCCTCCCCCCCTCCTCGCAGGCTCCCGCTGTCCCTCTTGGTCGCCCTGGCGGCCACGGGTTGCGCTCACACTCCCGGCCCCCAGGAGGTGGCGTCGGCCTACGCCCAGGCGCTGGAGGACAACCGGCTGGCGGACGCCTACGCCCTGACGACCGCGCCGCGGGAGGACTTGAAGCCCTTCCAGGAGCGCTACGCGGAGGCCTCGGTGCGCCAGGCGCGGGTCGCCGAGGTGCGCGCGGCCGTGCCGGAGCTCCAGGCCCGGGCGTCGGCCCTCACGCTGACCCAGACGAAGGAGGGCTGGCGGGTTCTCGAGGAGAAGCTGGCGGACGTCCCCCGCGTCGTCCTGGTCCGCTTCCTGGATGCCGTGAAGGCGGACGACTGGAACACGACCTGGTCGCTGCTGAGCGAGCCCCTGCGCGCCCGCTACACACCCGAGCGCCTGCGCGCGGACTTCCGGCAAGAGCCCCTGGCGACCGAGCGGGTGCGCCGGGTGCGGCTCGCCCTGGAGAAGGGGCAGGTGCGGGTGACGGCGACGGGGGCGGAGCTCCCGCTGGGAGAAGATCGAGCGGTGCTTCTGGTCCGAGAGGCAGGCGAGTACCGGATCGCGGCCCTCGAATGAGAAGGCATGCGGTCCAGAAGGTAGGGGATTAGAGGAAGTTGACACCACCGGGGGGGCTGGCTATTTCCGCGCCCTTCCGAGAGGGGGAGTTCCCCCAACCCCCCGGATTCCAAGAAGGACTCAGGTACCCCAGATGAGCGTTTCCGAGCGCGACATCCTCGCGGCGATGTCGAAGGTGATGGATCCCGAGCTTCACATCGACCTGGTGAAGGCGGGGATGGTGAAGGACATCCGCGTGGACGGCGACAAGGTGAAGCTCAAGATCGAGCTGACGACGCCGGCCTGTCCGATGAAGGGGAAGATCCAGGCGGACGCCGAGGCGGCGCTCAAGCAGGTGGCGGGGCTGAAGACCTTCGACATCGAGTGGGGCGCGCAGGTGCGCTCGGCCGCCGGGGGTGTGGGCGGTCCGCAGGGGCAGGCGCTCCTTCCGCAGGTGAAGAACGTGATCCTCGTCGGCGCCGGCAAGGGCGGCGTGGGCAAGAGCACGGTGTCGGTGAACCTGGCGGCGTCGCTGGCGCGAGAGGGCGCGAAGGTGGGCCTGCTGGACGCGGACTTCTACGGCCCGTCGGTGCCGCTGATGACGGGCATCACCGAGCGCCCCACGAGCCCGGACGGCAAGACGCTGCTGCCGATGGAGAAGCACGGGCTGAAGGTGATGTCGATCGGCTTCCTGGTGGAGGCGGATCAGGCGCTCATCTGGCGCGGGCCCATGCTGCACGGGGCGCTGATGCAGTTGGTGCGGGACGTGCGCTGGGGCGAGCTGGACTACCTGATTCTCGACCTGCCGCCGGGGACGGGCGACGTGGCGCTGTCGCTGTCGCAGGCGGTGAAGGCGTCGGGCGCGGTGTTGGTGACGACGCCGCAGGACGTGGCGCTGGCGGACGTGGTGCGCGCCAAGCAGATGTTCGACAAGGTGCACATCCCCGTGCTGGGCATCGTGGAGAACATGAGCCAGTTCGTGTGCCCGCACTGCTCGAAGGCCACGCCCATCTTCAACCGGGGCGGTGGCCGCAAGGCGGCGGAGATGTTCAGCATCCCGTTCCTCGGCGAAATCCCCCTCGACCTGAAGATTCGCGAGTCGGGTGACGCGGGCGTGCCGGTGGTGCTGAGCGCGCCGGAGAGCGCCGAGGCCCAGGCCTTCATGGCGATGGCGCGCAACATCGCGGGCCGCGTCTCCACCGAGAACATGCGGGTGGCGGTGAAGCTGCCGGTGGTACGCTAGGCGCTTCCGCGAACCCCGAGGACTCCCATGGCGCCCGGAAAGGACCCCGACGACGATTTCGATCCGCTACTCGGCGACGAGCCGGAAGAGGCTTCTCGCGCGGGCTTCGTGCCGGAGTTCGTGCGCAAGGTGGCGGTGGCGGGACTGGGCGCCATCTTCATGACGGAGGAGGGCATCCGCTCCCTGGCCGGTCAGCTCAAGCTGCCCAAGGAGGTGCTCGGCTACATCCTCGGGCAGGCGGAGAAGACGAAGGACGAGGTGGGCCGGGT
>NZ_DASVWK010001012.1:0-6099 GCF_036389735.1 Archangium sp.
AGTGCGATCACCGCGGGCCCCTCGGGGCTCGTCAGCTCCACGAGCGCCGGGGCCGCGCGGCCCAGGGCGCTCTCGACTTCGCCGTGGCGTGTGTTGAGCAACTTCAGCTCCAGCCCCAGCGCCTGGGCCGCCGCGTCCAGCCACTCTCCCACCCGGCTCGGCTCCGCTGGCACCACGTGCGAGAGGACCGGAAGCGGGTTGGGAAGCGGCAGCCGCGCCGCACGGGCCAACGCTTCCAAGGCCTCGCCCGCGCGCTCCAGCGGCCAGGCCACCCTCTCCAGCTCACCCGCCATGAGCCGCCCCCTCCTGTCGCTCGGAGAGCATGCCTTCCTCCAGGACGATCCGTCTCCACCCCTCCCGCCCGGACAAATCCCTCCGCATCGCCGCCTCCTCGTCCAGCAAGGCGCGGTACTGGGAGTCCTCGCGCGCCGCGAGCCTCCGGGGGTCTCCATCCTCGACGAGCTGCCCACCCTGGATGACCAGGACGCGGTCGAACGAGAGCGTCTCGGCGATGTCATGCATGATGCAGAGCAGCGTGGTGCCCGCGAACCCCTGGCGTGCCCGCTCCAGCAGCGCCGTGCGACGGTCACGCTCGAGGCCTCGGAACGGCTCGTCGAAGATGACCAGTCGCACCCCTGGACGGAGCAACGCCCGGCCCAGGCGCACCCGCTGCCCCTCCCCGCCCGACAGCAGACCGCCCCCCTCGCCCAGTCGGGTCTGGAGCCCCTGGGGCAGCTTGTCCACCAACCCGATGAGATCGGCCCGGTGCAGGACCTGCCCCACCTGTGGCAGCACCTCGTCCGCCTTGGCGCCATAGGCGAGGTTGTCCACCAGGGACCTGTTCCAGAGAGCCACCTCGGGCTCCACCCAGGCCGTCTCCCGCCTCAACCGCCAGAGGGCATCCCCCTCCAGCGGCTCGCCATCCACTTCGACCCTGCCCGCGGCCGGCCGGTGCCATCCCAGCAGGACGCCTACCAGCGACGATTTTCCAGCTCCCGAAGGGCCGACGATGGCGATGTGCTCGCCGGGCCGAACCGAGACATCAATCCCGCGCAGGAGGGTATGGCCGGCGGCTTTCACCTCCACCTGGCGCAGGGAGATGGCAACCCCCCGAGCCCCTTCCGCCGGCTGCTCCGTCCGCTTCGGCGCGGCCGGCACGACCCCGTGGGCCCCCTCATCCGGAGCGAGCAGTGGCTCCATCAACCGGCCGGTGAGCGACGACGCGGCGGGGTACTGACGCAATCCCTCGGCGATCTGCCGGCCCAGCGTCGTCAAGGCGAGCGCCCAATAGACGAGCAGCAGGACCGCCCCGGGTTGTACCCCTCGCGAGAGCGCGTGCAGGACGATCGCCACCGAGCCCCCGGTGGTGACGAAAGAGGAGATCGTCTCGGCGGTGATGCCACGGCGCAGCAACGTGCGGGCCGCCGAGATGAACTCGTGCAGGGGCTCTTCCTGGGCCCGGCGGAGCGTCCGCTCGGCACGGTGCGCCCGCAGTGCCACGGCCCCCCGCAGGGCGTCGAGGTAGAAGCCCGAGAGCACCCCGTCGAAGTCCCGCAGCCGGCGGTCGGCATCGAGCAGCGAGCGCTGCGCGAGCACGGGAATGGCGATCGCCAGTGCACCCGCCAGGAAGATCAGCGGCGCGCTCCTCGGTGCCAACCACGTCAGTCCCACGAGCGTCACGAGCAGCTCGGCACACGCGCGCAGCACCATGACCGCTTGGGTTGGCACGTTGCGCACCAGGTGGATGCCATGGCAGCGCTGGGCCATGTCCGAGATGAGTCGGCTGCGGAAGTAGCGATCACCCAGGCGCGGGATCTTATCGAGAAACGCGAGCCTGAGGCGGAGCTCCAACCGTCGCCCCAGGTGGAGCGTCCCGAGCGAGAGGGGCAGCTCGAGCGCGAACAGCACGCCCAGCAGGGCGAGCAGCATCACGATGCCACCAAGACGCTGCTCCGGGGTCGTGAGATAGCGCCCCGCGTCGATGACCCCGCGCAGGAGCAGCGCCTCCAGGAAGCCGCCCACCGCCGCGGTGACCCCAATGGCGGTGAGCACCGTCGGGGTGAGCACCCCATCCCGGCGCAACAGGGTCACGAGCTCCCGCAGCGGGCGGGTAGGAGCCTCGCGCAAGGCGGCCGCGAGATCCGGCGACATCGGCGTTTCATCCGTCCCGCGCTCGCCGCGCAGCCCCTTGGCCCGGAGGCAGACGATTCCGTGCAAGAGGAGCTGCTCGGCATCCGGCTTTCCTACCGCCGTCCAGTAGGTGGGGGGAATGAGCTCCTGGGCGCGCCCCTCGTCCAGGGCCGTGCGCACCTCGCGCAGGAGTTGTTCGAGGAATCCCGCCGCCACCTCGCCACGCTGGATGCCTCCGCCCTCCACGAGGGTCTGCACCAACCGCACCGTCGCATCCAGACAAGACACGCTCTTCCAGGTGGAATCCCCAAGGGCCTCGGCGACGAGCCGCTCCAACAAAGGCCCATCGACGAGCACGGCCAGCCTGCGCCGCAGCCCGACGAGAAACTCCTCCGTGCCGGCCCACTCGCGGAATGCCTCGGCGGAGACGGGCATCACATGCATGTAGAGCCGGTCGAGCAACTCGGCCATGGGCACCCACCGCCGCCCCTGCGCCGGATCCATGATCTGGACGAAAGGGCCCCGCTTCTTCCAGACCACCACGAAGTGCAGGTTGCCATCCGCGAGCCGGACCACCACGAGCGCCGGTAACGTCCCGGTCTCGGCGAGGAGCAGATGATCGCGCGGGATCATCCCCTGCTCCGCATCCAGACCCAGCTTGACGGCCAGCTCCTCGAGCATGTCGACGGACGTGCCATCGACGTCGGTCTGGCAGATTTCCCGGAGCCTCCCATAGCTGACCGGAACCCCGAAGCCGCCGAACAAGGCCTTGAGCGCCGCCGGACCGCAGTCCATGGCCGACGTCTGGAGGACCTCCGGAATGAAAAACCGTGGTGTACCCGCCATGACTCTCAGCTCCCGCCCTTCGGTGCCGGGCCGTCGAGCCTCCGACCCGAGGCGCGAAGCACGAGCCGCGACGGCGTGGCCTGCTCCACCGCGATGTCCACGGTTCCGGGCAGCCCATGCTGGAGCGGAATGCCCGACGCCAGACCATCCACCGAGAGTTCGACCCGCACCAGTCCCTCGCGAACCTCACTCGCCACCGCCACCACCCTGGCCTCCAGCATCCCGAACTCCGTCCAGGAGAAGCCCTCCAGCCGCATCCGCGCCCGCTGGCCCGCACGGACGCGCCCCAAGGAGGAGTCCGGGGAGAACAGCGCGACGATGCGCACGGGTCCACCCGCGACGACCGTCGCGATGGGGTCACCGGCCTTGAGCTGCGCGCCCACTCGAACGGAGCTCGTCTCGCCGAGGATCCCATCCGCTGGCGCTCGCACGATGCGGCGCTCCAGCTCCTCGCGAAGCCGCGCCACGCTGGCGCGCGCGACGCTCTCTTCCCCCTCGAGTCGGGCAATCTCCCCTCGCAACGCGGCGAGGCGGGTGCGCCGCTCGGTGGACTGTGTCGTTCCTTCCGATCTGACTCGCGCCAGCGCGGCACGCGCGGCCCCCTCCGCGGCCAGGGCTCGCTCCACCTCCGTATGGGCCCTGCTCCACTCCAGCTTGCTCACCACCCCTCGCTTCCAGAGCCGCTCGGTGCTGGCCGCCTCCTCCTGGGCTCGCCGCGCGACCGCCCCGGCCTCGGTGAGCCGGGCCCGCGCCTCCTCCACACCGGCAATCCCCTCCCCCTTCTGCTCCACCAGTCCCTGCTGCTCAGCCTCGAGCTCCGCGCGCGCGGCCTCGAGCTGCGGCCCCAGTCCTTGAAGCAGGGCCTCCGCCTCCGCCACCTGGCGCTCCTCCTGCTCCCGTGCCAGCTCGACGAGTACCTCTCCCGCACGCACGGAGCGGTGAAGCTCCACCTGGGTCCGCACCACCCGGCCCTCCACGGGTGCATCGATCGCGTACACCTCGCGATGGAGCTCCACCCGCGCCTGCACGCTGCGCTCGTAGACGGTGACCCTCGCCAGGAAGAACCAGCCCGCCCAGATCGCGATCAGCCCCACCGGTAACAGCCAGAGCGCCGGCCGTCCCCGCCCTCTCGCCAGCGCACGCGAGGTGCGGGGGAAAATGCTTTCAACCTTCATGAGGGACACCCTGGGGCTCGACTCCACACTCTCGGTGGTGGAGCGCGCCCGTCGGTTTTGTCAGCGACTCTGGGTGGGAGCGAACTGCTCGTCCTCTCACCTTCCAAGCGGGCCCACCAGAAGTGACTCGAATGCCGAAATCACAAAACCAGGCCCCCTGCTCAATCCGGATGAAACGCAGCACAACCCCGGAGCAAGTACATGAAGATCAAGACGAACGTTCGTGGTGGCCTCGCCGTCAGCTCCATCAAGTACACGGGCGGTTGTCGCTATTACGTGTGACGAGCAGAAGACACGTTGGGCTCGAGTCGCCAGTGGGCGGTACGCCGCCTGCTGGCGATCGTGTTTTGGGAGCCGCGGAGACCTTCCCGACGTGACGCGCATCACAAAGCCGCGCTCCCCAGTCAGTCCGGAGGAGAACCACCCCCGGATGATGGAGCAGCCCCTTCGTGCCTGAACATCGCGGGCTTGCTCCCAGGAGCCCTCGCATGAGTCAGGAAGCCGTGTCGGTTGATCCCCATGAGACGCTGTACGTGCCCCTGCGGCGTCGGTTCACGAGCGAGTACGTGACCACCCCCGAGGGCACCCGGGAGCTGCACCTCTTTTTCGGCGTCAAGGAGATCACGATCGATGAGCCAGACCTGCTCTCCTTCGGAGAGACGCTGCTCGAGCAGGACCAGTTCATGGCGGGTAGCGCCACCACGTGGAGCGTGGGTGAGCCCTACCCCTGGGAGCGCGTGAAGGAACTGCTCGAGGCCCTGTTGGCCGAGGAGATCCTCTCGCGCGAGGCGCCGAAGCCTTCTTCCGAGGATAACGCCCATCAGAAATACCTGGAGGCCGAGGCCCGGCGGGATGCGCCCACCGAGCCCCTGTGGTGGAACCCGGACTGTCCCCGGGTCATGGCGCGGTTGGTGGGACGTCCGCTGGAACTGGGCTTCCTCGAAGCGGTGGTTCCGCTGCATCGCGTCGCACACCCCGCACTCGACGCGGAGGGGCGCCATGTCGGGGAGAACAACGTCTTCCCCGAAGCCATGCGCATGAAGCGTCCGATGGAGTGGCGAGCGTGTCCCTACCCGGGCAGCCGCTATCGAGACGATGCGATGATGAACGTGACGGCGCTCAGGTCGATGACGCGGCACTGGAAGCCGGTCCTCCAGGGGACGCTCGCGGTTCGCGAGGAGTTCCTGCGCCGCTACTCCCTGCTTCCGGACGGGAGCTGGCGGATAGGAGATCTTCACGCCGTGTCCTTCGCCGTGCTGGCCCTGCCCACCCTGTTGCTGATGCGTGGGAAGGAGCCCGTCCCCAACGGTGGGCTGGATCCCGTGCTGTCCTCCATGTTCCGGGTGACGGACGGTGTGCGGATGGTGATGGCCACCCTGCTTTTGGACCCGGAGTCGGGGATGACGTACGACTCGCCCATGACGGCGGCGGAGCTGTACCGCATCGCCGAACACAACAACCTCTTCCTCTCGCCCCGAGGGGTTTGCGCCGGTCCCCCACACCTGGTGGAGGAGTTCTTCGCGACGCTGCTGGATGGCAAGCCCGTGGCGGGTGCGTCCCCGCGCCCCTCCCCATGGGCCGCCGAGCTCCCCGCGGCGGTGGATTACGGGCTGCTCGGACTCCAACTCTACAACCTCCAGTTCAGTCTCTGGAGCCACATGTGCCGCCTCTACGGCGTGATTCACGCGGCGTTCGTCGAGGTGCGGGCCGAGCCGGGAAGCGTCCTGGGCCGGATGCGCGAGCGTGTCGAGCGCGATTGGCAGCTCGTCCAGTCCACTGGCTTGCACCTGGCCGCCCATCGAGACTTCGTCGGGGCTCGCCGCGCCGAGATGTACGAGCACGCCCAGCGCGGCATGAGGGGGTTCCGAGACGACGCGCTGCTTCACCTGCGGGACGCCTTCCTCCCCGCGAGGGACGAGGTGGACGAGCGGACCCGCCTGCGACTCCG
>NZ_DASVWK010001013.1:0-5058 GCF_036389735.1 Archangium sp.
CGCCCTGCACCGGCTCGCGGGCACGCCAGGCGGCCACCCGCGCGTGGGGCAGCGCCACCTGGAGTTGCTGCACGAGGGCGGCGCTCAGGTGCGTCTTGCCCTGGCCCCGGTCGCCCAGCACGGTGACGAGCGTGGGCGCGCTCCGCACCAGCGCCACGCCCGCGCTCTCCATCAGCTCCGCCAGCTCGTTGCCGCGGCCCACCAGCACTCCGCTGCCGTGCTGGAGGATGGTGACGTCCTCTCGCCCCGTGGAGGTGGGCGCGCGCCGGAAGATGCCATCACGGCCCGTCAGCGGCTCGCACGGCAGCTCCGGCAGGGACTCCGCCGCGGCCGAGGTGAGGAGCAACGTGGTGGGGTCCTCATCCGTGGGGTAGCGATCCTTCCGGGAGAAGATGGGGCCGAGGTAGCGCGAGGGGCCACCGGGGCGGCGCTGCACCGTCACCGTGGTCACGTCCACCAGGGCGGCGGGGGCGAGGTTCTGCGCGGCGAGTCCCTCGGCGGCCTGCCGCGCGCGCTGCACGGGGTTCTCCCCCACGTCGGGGTCGAAGACGCCGGCGAAGCGGGTGCCCTCGTGGAAGGCCATCTGCCCGCCGAAGCTGGCGAGCGCCTTCTGCACGGTGACGGGGTTGGCGCCCGAGCGGAAGAAGAGCACCGCGACCGAGCGGCGTGCGGGCGCGGCCGGGGCACTCTTCTCCTGGGGGCGGGAGAGGGGCTGGGCCGGGGCGACGGTGCGCTCGGTGATGTTGGCCAGCGCGTCCTGGAGCGCGATCCGCAGGGAGGCCACGGTGTCGTAGCGGCGGATGCGCTCCTTGCCCAGACAGCGCAGCACCACCTGCTCCAGCGGCGCGGGGACGGGCGCGAGCTCCGAGGGACGGGTGGGCCGGCGCGCGAGGTGGGCCTGGATGACGTCGGCCGGGGTGCCGAAGAAGGGAGGCCGGCCGGTGAGCATCTCGTAGAAGAGGACACCCAGGGAGTAGATGTCCGAGCGCACGTCCAGCTCCGGCTCGCCCGAGCACTGCTCCGGAGACATGTACTCGGCGGTGCCCGCGAAGGAGTCGCCGATGGGAGGCGTGGGCTCCTCGGCGGAGGAGGGGGCCGCCGCGGTGACGGGCCGCGCGAGACCGAAGTCGAAGAAGCCGGCCGAGCGCGTGGCGTCGTTGAGGAAGACGTTCTCCGGCTTGAGGTCACCGTGGAGGAAGCCGCGCGCGTGCACCACGGCCAGGGCCTCCAGCAGGGCCAGGGCGCGCGAGGTGAACTCCATCTCGGACAGGGGGCCGGACACCTCGGCCAGACGGACGGCCAGGGTGGGCAGGGGGATGAACTGCATGACGAGGAACGGCGAGCCCTCGGGCAGGCTGCCCGTCTCGTACACGGCGGGCACGGTGGGAGGGCCGATCACCCGCAGCACCTCGACCTCGCGGGCGAGCTGGGTGCGGGCGAGGGCCACCTCGGCGTGGGCCAGCTTGATGGCCACGTGCAGACCATCGCTCTCGCGCCGTGCGGAGTAGAGGGTGCCGAAGCCGCCGCGAGCCACCTCCTCGTGCAGACGGTAGCCGGGCACGACGAGGGATGGGGGTGGCCTTCCGCGCCCGTGCGTGGGGGCATCGGCTGGGGTGGCTCCTCGGGGACAATGCGCGTGGGTCCCCTCCCAACGCTGCCCGCATGTCACACAACGCGGCACGTCTCGGATGTTATCGCAATCCGAACAGGTTTCCCCTGCTTGACCGCACGAAATTCTCCTGCTGTGAGAATCCGTTGAGAGCCGAAATGCGAGGAGGGCTCGTGCGTGTTGCCCTCCACTGGCGGTGTGGGTGGCATAGGTACGGGTCGCTCCGAGTGCAAGGGCTCGTCCGAGGGAAACTCTGTCCTCCGGGGCAGGGGGCGCGCGGCGTGACACCTTGCGCGGAGAGGGGAGCGGCGCCACCTCCAGGCAATGTCCGGAGGTGTGCTCGTGAAGCTCAATGTTCCCTCGTTCCTGCTCGGTTGCGGCGCGGGTGTCGGCACGGTGCTGCTCGGAAAGCAGCTGCACCCCCTGCTGCTGGAGGTGGCCACGGCCCTCTACCGCTTCACGGACTCCGTGATGACGAAGACGTCGATGATGCAGGAGACCCGTGAGCGCCTGCTGGCCGAGGCGCGGGCTCGCGCGCGTCTAACGTCCAAACCGTGAGCGGAACATGCCCACGAGATCCTCATCCAGGACGTGGTCCTCGAGGTAGAGCCGCGCGGCCTCGAAGCGCAGCTCCCGGAGCTTGCGGTAATGCAGGTCGAGATCCCTCGGCGTGGGCGTGCCCACGAGGCACGGAGCGTCCTCGAAGCGCGAGCTGAGGATGCTGGAGAAGACGCACCCCATGACGGTGTCCTCGGCGGGGTGCAGCAGCTTGAGGGCGGCACGCACCTTGTGGTCCCACCCGGTGGCGAAGGAGAGCTCCCGAATCTCGCGGATGGGCCGGTGGCTGCGGATGGCGCCGGCCTCGGTGAAGAGGACGTCCCGGCGCTCCTGGAAGCGGCGGATGGCGCGGCGCGGGTCGAAGCAGTGCGGCGCCGAGTCATCCACCACGAGCGTCCCAGGCCGGAGCCGCTCCACGTCGAGCAGGTGGGTCGCGCTGGTGGCACTGAGGAGGACGGAGGCCTCGTACACCTCGGGAGGCGCCTCGGACCCGGAGATGTCCACCAGGTGCACGGCTCCCCGGAAGCCGAGCTCCACCTCCAGCTCCTGCTTCATGCGCAGCAGGTGCGCGCGTTTGGCGGGCACGTCGCACAGGCGGAGGACACGCGGGTGCGGCAACGTGCGCAGCAGCAGCCGCAGGATGGCCGTGCCGATGGAGCCCACGCCGAGAAGCACCAGGTGCTCGTCCTCCAGCCTGCGCCCACTGGTCTTCAGCACCTGCTCCACCATCATCACGAAGGAGGCGGCGGTGGTGGCGTGGCCGGTGGTGAGCTTCGGCAGGCCGGTGCGTCCGGCGAGGGCCTCCGTCACGGCGCGCCCGTAGTCCGTGGCCGAGGGGATGAGGCCGGTGAGGGACACGGTATCGGCGCCCAGGCGCGCGGCCTCCTCCAGCCCCTTCACCACGGCCTCCACGGTGGCCCGCCGGTCCACGTAGAGGGTGGCATCCTCCAGCGGGAGCACGACGAGCCCGATGCGACCGAGGAACGTCTCGTACACCGTGACGAGCGATGCGTCTCCCCGGAGGCAGTCGCGGATGAACTCGCGCGGGGTGAGGCGCAGCTGCTCCAGGAAGGAGTGGGGCAGGGTGGCGAGCGCCACCGCGTCCACGGAGAGCTTCGGGCTGTACTCCACCTTGCGCGAGGGCCGACGCTCCTCGGAGCCGACCTCGTTGTAGACGTCGGCGATGCTCAAGAGGTGCAGGGCGCTCTCGGGCAACGTGGGCCCGGCGTAGTAGAGCGAGAACAGCACCTTCTCGAAGAGGACGGGGAAGGAGAGGTTCGAGGAGACGAGCTCCTCCAGCCGTGGATCCAACGTGCCGCGGAGCGCTCCGCGCTGCTCGCGCAGGTGGACCTTCAGGCGCTCCCAGACGTGGAGGACGGAGAGCATCTCCAGGAAGTCGGGGCGCTGGAACTGGTGGGGGAAGGGGCTGGGGAGGGTGGTGGTGCCGTTGCTCTCGGCGGTGAGGAAGACGCGCACGGTGTTGGCCAGCAGGTTCAGCATGGCGAGGAAGCTGGCGTAGAACTCGCGGTCGCTCCCGAGCTGGCGCATGGGGGTGACGGAGTCGATGTCCGCGAAGGTGCCGTTGAGGAGCACGTTCTGCGGCTCGATGCACTGCCCGTTCTTGAAGTGCTGGATGTCGCTGGGGAAGTAGCCGAGCAGCAGCAGCCTCGCGACGAGCCGCACCCACGAGTCGACGACGGCCTCGGGGTCCAGGTTGTGCTTGAGGGTGGTGTAGACGAGGCGCGTGTTGGCGAAGCCGCCGGAGCCGGTGCGCTGGCTCTCCTGGGCGAGCGAGCCGGCGAAGTGGCTCACGCGCGGGAAGGGCGCCTTGGGGAACCAGTACACGTAGCAGGCGAGCCCGTCGCGCAGCTCGCCCTGGGCGATGTTCAGCGAGAAGCCGGACAAGAGGGGCAGGAGCCGGGCGCGGAAGCGGGCCAGCACATCCTCGGACCAGCGCACCACCAGCAGTGGCAGGGGCACGCCGCCGGGCTCGCCGTACTCCTCCAGGAAGCGGACCTGGAGCTCGGCGGCGCGCTGGGCCTCGGTGAGGGCCTCGGGCAGGGTGAGCGCGCCCGGCACCTTGCGCTCCTGGATGAGGAAGTACTCCAGCGTGTTCGTCACCGAGTGCTTCGCGAAGCGCTCGAAGAGCCGCTGCTGGAGGAGCTGGAGGAACCCGAGCTGGTCCTCGCACCGCACCTCGGCGCCCTTGATGGCCAGCACGCTCTCCCCGGGACCTCGCTGGTAGAAGGCGCGGAAGTGGCCCTGGGGACGGAAGAAGCCCGCGGACTCGAAGGTACCGTTGGTGGGCGGCACGGGGATGTCACGCCGCATCCGCTCCAGGGCCTCGGCCACCCAGGGCTCGCTGTCGCGCAGGTGGCGCCAGAGCGCGGGCGCGTCGCGGGCCACGTCCCAGGCGATGGAGAAGGCCGCTTCGGCGTGGGGCTCGCGCGAGCCCAGCTCCTCGTTGCGCGGGCCGCGCCCATACCGGCTCTCCAGGAGCTGTTGCAGCTCGAGCTGGGCCATCGAGTCCAACCCGAGCTCGGCCAGGGTGCGCGTGGGGTCCAATGCCTCGGGGGCGATGCCAACGAGACGGGCGAGTTGCTGGCGCAGGAAGGCGGCGGGGCTCGTGTCGATGGGCTCGGCTCGGGGAGGCACGAGCCGGGCCGTGTGGAGTGGCTCCAGCGAGCCCGCGAGGAAGTCCTGCCGACACGCGTTGCGTTGAATCTTCCCGCTGGACGTCTTGGGGATGGAGCCCTGGCGGACGAGCACCAGCGTGTCGAGGTGGATGCCGTGGCGGGCGGACACGGCCTGGCGGACGGCCTGGGCGAGTTCCTCGAAGCGGACGCCCTCGTGCCGTGCGTGGACCTCCTGGACGACGACGAGGCGCTCCT
>NZ_DASVWK010001014.1:0-8848 GCF_036389735.1 Archangium sp.
CCCCCCCCGGATGAACGAGCCCGTCCACCTGTCGTCGCTGGTGGACGACGCGCTGCGCATCAACGCGGCCGCGCTCACCCGTCACCATGTGAAGGAGGTGCGGCAGTTGCGCTTCCTGCCGCTCGTGCTGACGGACAAGCACAAGGTGCTGATGATCCTGGTCAACCTCATCAGCAACGCCAAGTACGCCATGGATGGGACGCCGGCGGAGCAGCGCATCCTGACCGTGAAGCTGGACCTGCCCGTCCCCGACCGCGTGTGCATCGAGATCCACGACAACGGCATGGGCATCCCCGAGGACATGGTCACACGCATCTTCCAGTACGGCTTCACCACCCGGAAGGAGGGGCACGGCTTCGGCCTGCACTCCAGCGCCCTGGCGGCGCAGGAGCTGGGGGGCTCCCTGACGGTCCACAGTGACGGGCCCGGGCGTGGCGCCACCTTCAAGCTGGAGCTGCCCTATCAACCCATCGAGGAGACGCCTCGAGCATGACGCACAGCGGGAGCCGTGCTCGTGACTAGGTCCTGGGACCGGGCAATATCTCCCGCAGGAGTCCCGAGATGTCGCCGCGCCAGTTCCACTGCTTGGGATAGCCGAGCGACACCTCCTCGAAGCGCACCCCGTCGCGCCACAGCGTGGCGGGCATGTGGAGGTGGCCGGAGACGACCACCTCGGCCCGGAAGCGCTGGTGCCAGTCCTCCGTCTTCTTCGTGCCGCACCAGAGGGAGAAGCGGGGGATCCGCGGCAGGCGCACGTGCTCGTAGCGCAGCGGGAAGTGGTTGATGAGGATGGTCGAGCAGTCGGCCGGCAGGGCCTCCAGCCGAGCGAGCGTCCGCTCCACCCGGGCGGCGCACCACTCAGCCCGCGACGGGTACGGGTCCGGATGGAGCACGGCCTCGTCAGTGCACAGGATGTGCTCCTCCATCGCCCAGTTGAGCGCGTCCTGCTCGGCCACGTGGTCCGGCCGGAAGGAGTAGTCGTAGAGCAGGAAGAGGGGGGCCAGCACCCGGTGGGGGCCCTCGCCCGGCCAGCGCGGGTAGGGGTCCTCCGGGGTAAGCACCCCGTACGAGCGGCAGTGCTCGACGAGCTGCTGGTAGCGGGCCTCGCCGCGCAGGGCGGGCTGCTCGCTCTTCATCGTCCACAGCTCGTGGTTGCCCGGCACCCATATCACCTGGCGGAAGCGCGCTGTCAGCGTGCGCCACGCGAAGTCCATGTGCTTCAGCGTCTCGCCCACGTCCCCCGCCACGATGAGCCAGTCGTCTGGATGGCGGGCGAGCGACTCCAGCGCCCGCTGGTTGTCCTCGTAGCGCAGGTGGAGATCACTGAGGGCGTAGAGCTTCATGGTGCACCGTCCACGGTAATGGACTCCCGAGTTGTTCGCTTTCCCTTCGCGGTCCATCAGGGCACCATGGGGGGGAACATCGGTTCAGTCCTCCGCATGGCGAACGAATCAGCACAGGCACGCGACACCGAGCCCGCGGACCTCGTGGTGCGCTCGGTGCTGCCAGAGGAGCTGCTGGCGGCCCTGGAGTGCGAGCGATCCCTGTACCGATGGGTGATGCTCAAGGGCGCCGTGGACGTGCGGTTGGAGGACGAGGCGCTGCTCGGCCTCACCCCTCAGCCCGCCGCCGATCCGAGCTGGGGCGGTGGGCAGCTCATCGGCTTCCTGCGCGAGGACCGCCGCTTCGTGGGGGAAATCGTCCATGTGGATCCCACCAACGGGCGCGTCTTCATCTCCACGCGCTCGCTGAGCCACATCCCCCCCGAGGTCATCTCCGCCGACCGCTGGGCCTTCCAGCCCTATGACTTCTCCGAGGCGCTGCTCGCCGCCTCGAGGGCCTATGACTCGCGCGGGCCCCGTGTACGCGAGGCCCTGGAGCGCGTCCGCGGCGACATCCCCGACGACGGCTCCGGCCCTCCGCCCGACCCCCAGCACCTGTGGGAGAAGCCCTGGGCCCTGCTGTGGGGTCCTCCGGGTACGGGCAAGACGGAGACGATGGCGCAGCTGCTCGCGCGGGCCATCCAGGCCAACCCCAAGGAGCGGATTCTCGCGGTGGCGCCCACCAACCGCGCCGCCGACACGCTCGCCCTGCGCGTGGCCCGCATGCTGTCCAAGGCCGGGGCCCTCCACGCGCCGGACACCACGTGCCGCATCTTCCGCGGCGGCCTGGGCGTGGGCCAGGAGCTGACGAACACCTTCCCCGCGCTTCTCCACGACGCGGGCTACCAGAAGCACGCGGCGCGCGTCGAGCACATGGAGGAGCGCGTCCGTCGCGAGTTCCTCAACGGCGCCGCCCCCCTGCGGCTGGCCACCGCGAAGGCCGAGCTGCGCAAGGTGCGCGAGGGCCTCACGGACGAGACGCTCTTCGTCGCCAAGGAGGGCTACGCCACCCTCATGGTGCTCACCGTCCACCGGGCACTGCGGCTCGTGTCCGAGCTGGAGGGGGCGGAGCGCTTCGACCGGCTGGTGGTGGACGAGGCGGGCATGGTGCCGCGCGCCGCCGTGGGGCTGCTGGCCCCGCTGGCGCGCAAGGTGCTGCTGGGGGGGGACCCGAAGCAGATCGGTCCCGTCAGCCGCGCGCTGGAGGGCGCGGAGCGGCCGGTGCAGACGTGGATGCGCAGCTCGGCGCTGTCGCACCTGGAGGACGCGAAGGAGGCCTCCGCGTCCCCCCACGTGCTGCTGCTGCGCACCCAGCACCGCATGCACCCGCAGATTGGCAAGGTGGTGAGCCACTTCTCCTACGCGGGCATGTTGGAGGATGGCGAGGGCCCACGCACCCGGCAGCCGAAGACGGTGGACGTGTACCCGGCCGCGCGCGCGTGCTGGGTGGTGCTGGACGAGGCCACCCGGGACGCTCGCCGCGTCTGCCACGAGCGCGGCGAGTCCGGCCATGGCTACCGGCGGCCCTTCTCCGCGGACCTGCTGGTGGCGCTCGCCGAGCCGGCGCTGAAGGCGGGCCTCAAGGTGCTGGCGGTGACGCCGTACCGTGCGCAGGCGGCGCTGCTGCGTGCCCGGGCCCAGGAGAAGGGCTGGAGCGAGTCGCGCTTCCAGGCCTCCACCATCCACCGCCAGCAGGGCACCGAGTACGACGTCGTCATGGTGGACACCGTGGCCGCCGGGCGCCCCTTCGCCCCGAGCGAGCTCACCCCCATGCTCAACGTGGCCGCCAGCCGCGCCCGCGAGTACCTCTTCGTCCTCTCCTCGCGCGCCGAGTCCGAGGCCGCCATCCCCTCGCAGCTCCTGGAGCTGCTCACGCCCGTGGCGCCGAGCCTGGAGCCCCGACTCTCGTTGCAGCCGCTGCTGGTGATGCCGGGCGTGCGCGCCCAGGTGGCGCGGCGGCCCGAGGCCCTCGGGCAGGAGATCGACGCCCTGCGGGGCATGGGGCCGCTCTTCACCCAGGAGCAGGTGTCGCTCTTCGAGCGCCGCTTCGACGAGGGGCACCATCTGGTGCGCGGCGTGGCCGGCAGCGGGAAGACGTACGTGCTGGCCCAGTGGGTGGCGCGCTACCTCGCCGAGCACCGGGACGCGCGCGTGCTGGTGTCCTTCTTCAACAAGGCCCTGACGCCCCTGCTCTCGCGCCTGCTGGTCTCGGCCCTGCGGCAGCGGCTCGGGAAGCAGGCGCCGCTGATGACACAGCGGGTGACGCTCATGCACATGACGGGCACGGGCTCCTTCGCGCCGGAGAGCTTCGACGCCGTCTTCGTGGACGAGGCCCAGGACTTGAGCGCCACCGAGCTCGCCCACCTCTACTCCCTGGCCCGCCCGCTCTCGCGCGGGGAGGGGCCGACGCTCAAGACCTTCCTGCTCTTCGCGGACGACTCGCAGAACGTCTACGGACACAGCGCCGTCGATGCCCTGCGCCAGCAGCTTCCGGACGGGCTGGACTTCACCGGACGCGTGCGCGTGCTGCGCGAGGCCTTCCGCTCCCCGCGTCAGGTGTCGGAGCTGGCCTTCAACGTGGTGTTGGACCCGCTCGGGCTGCACCGGCTGCCCAACCCCGGCATGCGCGAGTTCATGCGCGCCCACGAGCTGCGCGAGCAGGGTCTGCTGGAGGAGCCGGTGCCCGGGGTGGACGGGCTGTACCGGTTGCAGTGCACCGAGCGCGAGGGCGGGTTGCCGGTGGTACGGGCCTTCGACTCACCCCAGGCGGAGGAGGCCTGGCTGGTGCGCGAGGTGAAGCGGCTGAGCCAGGAGGAGGGCGTGGCCCCGGCGGACGTGTTGGTGGTGGCGCCCGTGCGCCCGGCGCGGCTGGCCGAGGCCCTGGAGCGCGAGGGGCTCAAGGCCGTGGCCTTCGGTGGCCGCAGCGGCCAGGACGTGGCGGGCTTCAGCGTGGGCCGGGTGGACTACGTCCGGGTGACGACGGCCTTCTCGTGCAAGGGGCACGAGAGCCCGGTGGTGTTCTTCTGTGGCGTGGACGCGCTGGACGACATGGCCTGGATGGAGACGAAGCCGGGGCGCACCGAGCGCGAGCTGGAGCGCACCCGCCGCGCGCTGTTCTACGTGGGCTCCACGCGGGCGATGATGCGCCAGTACGTGAGCGGGCTCGCGGGTGCTCGCTTCACGCGCGTGGCTGCGGACTACGCGCGGGCACTCACGCGGGGCACCCGGTGGAGCGGTACGCGGAAGCCCCCCTGACAGGTCCTCGGAAGTGGTTTTTCGCACCACCGCGGCTCAAACCCGACAGGTCGTGTGCCCTGGCCAACCCAGGCGGACCCGAGACGACCTCCAAGGTCGTGCCTCCGTCTCGCGTTCCGGTTCCTCTCACCTCTGCGCGGTGGCGGCCGCCGACATCGCGAAGGCGCGCATCCGGTCGGGCGGGCAGGGCTTGAGCAGGATGGTGACGTCGGGCGGAACGATGTCCCGCGACGGGCTCTGCGTGGTATGGAGGCCGCAGCGGAGGCCGGGCGCTCGCGCGCGCAGGGTGGAGATCAACGACAGCCCATCCATACCCGGCAAGATGTACGCGGCGATGAGGACCGAGGGCATCTCCTGCTCCGCCATGAGCAGGGCCTCTTCCGCGCTGGTGGCGGAGCGCTTGTTGCCCGGCAGGTCGCGCAACAGTCGTCGCAGCGCGGAGAGCTGGAGTGGATCCTCATCGACGATGAGGTAGGAGGGCGCGGCGTCCGTGGTCATCCCGGACCTCCAGGACCTGGCATGTAACGTGATGGGTCTTCGTTCGGACGTACTACCCCAGTCGTCCTGGGAAACCAACCTCCCGAGTCATATTGCCAGCGGTGAACCACTCGGGTCCCGGGACAATGGCAAAAAAGCTGGCAACGAGGCTGGGAGAGTGCGCACGCGCAGCCCGGCAGCGCCTCAACCTCACACAGGAAGACGTGGCGGAGCGGGTTGGTATCGCCACCGAGGTGTATGGGCGTCTGGAGCGCGGCAACATGCTTCCGAGCGTTCCCACCTTCCGCAAGCTGTGTGCGGTGCTGGCCCTGTCCGCGGACGAGGCGCTGGGCCTGGCTTCCGAGAGTCCCTCCACCTGGGCCCCTCCGCCCCCGCCTCCCGAGGCCAGTGAGCCCGCGGAGCTGCGCCGCCTGCTGCGTCGGGCGCGCCAGTTGGATCGCAACTCGCTCCGGGTGCTCAGCCTCGTCGCCGCGCACCTGGGTCAGAAGAACGGGTAGGGAGGGTGACTGGTTCACGGTGAGAGCCTCGCGCGTAGCCTCTTCGCCGACGGGAATCCATGAAAGAGCACCACCCGCGGGTGGGCCTCCAACTCCGTGCGCGCCTGGGCATCCCTCGCCAACGCCCGATCCACCCCCAGCAGCAATCCCTCGTCCGGTCGCGAGCGCAGCTCCTCCAGCCGCCGCGCCAGCGGGCCCGCATGCCACGCGTGGAAGAGCTCCAGCGCCACCTCGCGCCCCGTGTTCCGGTGACGGAAGGTGAGGTCCGGCACGCACAACCCCGTGGCTCCCATGTGACGCGGCAGAGGCAGCAGGTCCAGCTCCCAGTCCGCGTCCTCGAAGCTCTCCGCCAGCGAGGCCACCTCGGGCGGGATGTGCCCCAGCGCCGCCGCGTGCGGTGAAACCAGCGGGTCCTTCTCGTCCAGCACCAGCGTCACCCGACGCCGTGGGTTCTCGATGGCCGCCGTGAGGTGCCAGCGCTCCAGCACCGGCACCACCGACAGGAAGCTGGCGAGCTGCAGCCCGTACTTCTTCTGGAGCGCCAGCATGGACCCCGGGCCCTCCACCTCCAGCACCCAGTCCTCGCCGTCGCGCCGCACCTCCGCCACCAGCCGGCAGAACTTCAGCCAGCGCAGCACCTTGCGCACCCGCAGCAGCTCTGGCGCCCGCGCCCGCAGCGTCAGCCGCCTCGCGTCGAACAGCGGCCCCTGCGCCAGCGCCAGGTTGTAGCGCGCCAGCAGCTCCCCCGGGCTCAGCGCCTCCCATTCCAGCAGCTTCCGGTGACCTGGCAGGTCGGCGTAGAGGGCCTCGCGCAGCTCGGGCAGGGGGTGGGGGAGGGTCTCGGCCAGCCGCGCCTCGTAGCCCTCCACCGTCGCGTCCGGGGGCAGCGCGCGCAGCACCCTGGCCGCCTCGCGGAAGGTCGCCGCGCGGGCCTCGCAGACGCCCTCGGCGGGCTCCTCGAAGCTCATCCGGTCCACCAGCAGCTTCGCCAGCCCCCGCGCCACCTTGGGCCGCGTGTACGCGCCGGCCTTCAGCCCCAGGGCCTCCTCCACCTCGTCCCGCGAGCGCCCGCGCGCGGCCTCCACCTCGGCGATGAGCTCGCCCGCGAGCGCCAGCAGCCCCGCGTCCCCCTGCTTCACGAAGGAGGGGCGCAACTTCCCGTCGCGCACGCGGAAGAGGAGCAGCTCGCGCGTCAGCATGGCTCACCCTCTTCCTGGTAGGCCCGGTGCTGGCGCCGCCGCTCGCTGATGGAGGCCTCGGCCGTCTGTGCCGAGCACACCTCGTACAGCAGGGCGCGTTTGCCCGGGCGTTGGCGCAAGATGCGACCCAGGCGCTGCACGTGCTCACGCACGCTGCCGCTGCCGCTGAGCACCACGCCCACCCGCGCTTCCGGCACGTCCACGCCCTCGTTCAGCACCCGCGAGGTGAGCAGCACCGGCAGCTCCCCGCTCGCGAAGGCCGCCAGCAGCGCCTTGCGCTCCGGCACGGGCGTGTGGTGCGTCAGCGCGGGCAGCAGCAGCCGCCGCGCCAGCGTGTACACCGTCTCGTTGTCGTCGGTGAAGACGATGGCCCGGTCCTCCCGGTGCTCCAGGAGGATGCGCCACAGCACGTCCACCTTCGCGCTCGAGGTGAGGGCGATGCGTCGCTGCTCCCGGTAGCCCCGGTACGCCGCGCGCCCTTCGTCCGTGCGCTGGCTCTCCGCGAGGAAGCGCGCCCAGCCCTCCGGCACGTCGAAGCGGATGCCTCGCTGGCGGATGAAGGTCAGGTAGCGCCCCCGGGCCTCGTCGTATCGCGCCTGCTCCTCGGGCGTCAGCGGCACCTCGATGTGGCGCACCTCGTAGGGCGCCAGGTAGCGGCCCTGGAGCTCGCGGATGTCCGTGCGGTGCACCAGCGGGCCCAGCAGCTCCTCGCACACGCGCTCTCCGCCGTCCGTGCGCTCCAGCGTGGCGGTGAGGCCCAGCCGGTAGGGCGCCAGCGAGCCCTCGGCGATGAAGCGGTAGCTGGGCGCCGGCAGGTGGTGGCACTCGTCGCAGATGAGGAAGCCAAAGCGGTTGCCGTGGAACTCCGTCTGCATCGCCGCCGAATCGTACGTCGTCACCGTCAGCGGCTGCCGGTCGCTCACCCCGCCCCCCAGCATCCCCACCGGCAGGCCGAGGTGCCGCGACAGCACGCCCTGCCACTGCGTCATCAAATCCAGCGTGGGGACGACCACCAGGGTTGGCCGCTTCACCCGGGCGATGGCCAGCACCGCCAGCAGCGTCTTGCCCGCGCCCGTGGGCAGCTCCACCAGACCGCGCCCGCCCGCGCCGCTCCACGCCTCCAGGGCGGCCCGCTGGTGGGGGAAGGGCTCGATGGGAGTGGCCAGCGCCACCTCCAGCGGCTCGAAACGCTTCGCCCGGTCCTCGTAGGGCAGGCCCAGCTCGCGCAGCCGCAGTACGACCTCCCGGTAGCGGTGCGCCGCCGCCCGATACACCCCCGTGCGCGTGTCCCGCTGGAAATGGGCGCGCAAGGCGGCATCGTCCGGCAGCGAGGGCGCCACCAGGGTGCCACAGTCGAAGTGGAGCTCGGTCGCCATTCAGTGGGGAGAGGTGGGGAGACGGGAGTAACCCGATCTTCGCACCAGCGCCAGCGCATGACTTTCGAGGTTGGTTCTCCTCTGGTTGGCAGGCTGTCCCCGGAGGAAACTTCCAGGGGCTTCGCAGGTGGAAGGCCAGTGGATGTTCAGAGGTGAACAATCGAAGGGGCGAGGGCGCTGGAGCCCGTCGCTGTCCCAGGGAGGGCTCGGCCGCTGGCTCGCCGGGCGCTGGGGGGCCTGGGGGCCTCCTTTTCGCGTGCCCAAGCGCCTACCCTTCCTCAGTCCCATGCAACGCATCGTCATCCTCAGCCCGCACCGCCCCTCCCGAGAGTTGCTCTCGCGCCTCCTGGCGGAGCCGGACCTCTCCGTCGTCGCCATGGCGGACGCCGACGAGGCCCTGGACTCCATCGCCGAGGACGAGCCGGCCCTGGTGGTGGTGGACGCGCGCCGGCCGGACGAGGACCACCCCTTGCTGCTGGGGCTGCTCAAGCGGCGCTACCCGCGCCAGCCCCTCATCACCCTCGTGCCGGGACGCCTGCGCGTCTTCGACGGCAACGAGGAGCGTGTGCGCGAGGTGCGCGACGGCTCGGCCGAGGCCCTGCACATGCTGCTGAACGAGCTGCAGCGGGCCACGAGGGATC
>NZ_DASVWK010001015.1:0-5173 GCF_036389735.1 Archangium sp.
GACCTTGTACGGGCAGTTGTTGGAGCAGTACCGCGTGCCGACGCAGCGGTTGTACACCATGTCGTTGAGGCCCTCGTCCGAGTGGACGGTGGCGTTCACCGGGCACACGTACTCGCAGGGCGCCTTCTCGCAGTGCACGCACGCCACCGGCTGCATGACCATCTCCGGGTCACTCAGCTCGCTGCCGGTGAAGTAGCGGTCGATGCGCAGCCACTGCATCTCGCGGCTGCGGGCGACCTGCTCCTTGCCCACCACGGGGATGTTGTTCTCCGACTGGCAGGCCACCACGCAAGCCGAGCAACCCGTGCAGCGGGCCAGATCGATGGCCATCGCCCACTTGTAGTCCTCGTACTTGAAGTCCGGCATGAGGTTGGCCGCCTCATGCTCGCCGCGCACGCGGGTGAGGAGGGGGCTGGCGTGCCGCTTCTCCTTCTCCTGCTCCGCGCGGAAGTCCGCCACCGTCATGTCGAGGGCCAGCGGGCGGCCCTCCATGCGCCAGTGCTGCTGGGTGAGGGCGAACTTGTGGGTGCTGCGCGCCTTCTCCAGCTTCGCACCGCCGTCGAACCAGGGCGCGTTCACGCTGCGCACCCGGTTGGCGTTGAAGCCCACTTCCTTGGCGACGGTCTCGAACAGACCCGTGCGGCCGTAGCCCAGGGGCAGCACCACCACGTCGTCCGCGGTGCCGGGGATGATCCACACCGGCACGTCCAGCTTGCGGCCGCCGTAGGTGAGCGTGGCCACGTCACCCGCCTGGAGCTTCAGGCGCTCGGCCGTGGCCGGGCTGAGGTAGGCCGCGTTGTCCCACGTCATCTTGGAGATGGGATCCGGCAGCTCCTGGAGCCAGGAGAGGTTGGCGAACTGGCCGTCGTAGACCTTGTAGTCCGCGACGAAGTTCACCTCGAGCTCGCCCGTGGCGGGCGGGGTGTAGGCATCCACCAGGGCGCGGGCGCCTTCCACGTTCGGGGTGCCGGCCAGGGCGGCGGGGGCGGAGTCGGGGACGATGCCCACGGACACCCACGTCTCCCAGGCCGTCTCGAAGTCGGTGCCGGCGGCGGCGCGGCCGCGCCAGAAGTCGCGGAGGATCTGGTAGCTGGTGCGGTACGGCTCACCCAGGAAGAGCGCGAGCAGCTCCGGGGTGGACACGCCGTTGAAGAGCGGCTGGATGAGCGGCTGCACGATGGACACGGTGCCATCGACGGACCGACCGTCGCCCCAGGCCTCCAGCTCGTGCGCGGCCGGGATGAACCAGTCGGCGTAGGCGCTCGTCTCGTCCTCGAACAGGGAGGTGTAGATGACGTTGAGCTTGTTGCGGTTGGCGTTCGTCTTCGGATCCAGCACCTCCTGGAGGCCCAGGTCCACCGGCGCGCGGTAGAGCGGGTTCCAGGCGGTGATGACGAGGACGTCCACCGCGCCGTTCTTCAGCTCGTCCACCAGCGGGCGGAGGCCGGCGTCACCGGTGCTCTCGGCCACGGCCGAGGGGACGTAGCGAACCGTCTGGCCCACGTTGCCGAGCGCCGCGTTGATGGCGGCGGCCAGCGCGTGGACGGCGGCGGGCTGACGCTCACCGGCCACCACCGCGGAGCGGCCACCGGCGGCGCGCAGGTCGGCGGCGACGGCGTCCACCCACTTCTGGTGGGCGGCGTTGAGCTGCGCCTTCTGCGTGGCGGCGGCGCCCAGGCCCTCCACCGTACCGCCCACGCGCGAGGCGATGGCGGCGGCGATGGCGAACACCTCGTGGGACTTCGCGCGCAGGCGGTGGTCCGCCATGCCACCGGTGATGGTGAAGCGCGGCTCGGCGACGTAGAGGCGGTTGAGGTTGCCCTCGGCGGGGTCACGCCGCTTCGCGAAGGCGCGAGCGTAGGCCAGGTTGGCCGGGCGGCTTTCCAGGAAGTCAGCGTCCAGCGACAGGACGACGTCCGCCTTGGAGAAGTCATACAGCGGGGTGGCCGGCTGGCCGAACACGGTGCGCGTGCCCTCGCTGGCCGGATCCTGCGTGACGGAGGTGTAGCTGTGGAAGCGCGCGTTGGGCAGCCGCTGCTGGATGCGCGAGCGCAGGTGGTCGAGCACCGGCGAGCTGTTGGGCTCGGTGAGGAAGCGGACGCGGGCGCCACCGTTGTCCTGGGCCGAGCGCGCCATGCCGGCGACGAGTTCCTCGCCGAAGGTGCGCAGCGAGCGCGGCTCCTTGCGGTAGCGCAGCACGCGGGCGCGCTGCGGGTCGTACAGCGAGAGCAGGAAGGCCTGCTCGAAGGGGCCGGCCGCACCCAGGTTGACGGGGTGCTGCGGGTTGCCTTCCACCTTGATGGGGCGACCCTCACGCGCGGTGACGAGGATGCCGGAGGTGTGGCCACCGAACGTCATGCCCGTGGCGTAGTGCAGCGGGTTGCCCGGGACGAGCTCGGGCGGCGTGCGGGTGTAGGGCACCATGCGCTCGTCCACCGGACGGGTGGAGCAGGCGGTGGCGCCGGCCAGCGCCAGCGAGGCGCCCAGCAGCTGCATGAAATCGCGGCGGGCGACCCCGGTGGGGGGCAGGTCCGCGCCCTCGGGGAACTCGGGGCGGCTCTCCTCGAGGTACTCGGCCTTGCCGAGCTTCTCCTCGAGGCTGCGCCAGTACGTGCGGCCGTAGGCGCCCTCGGAGGCATCGCCATGGGCGGCGGCGTGCTCGAGCGCTTCACCGACGACGTCGTGCTCGTGCTCGTGGTCGTGCGCGGGGGTGGCCTCGGCCTTGTCCGAGACGACCGGCAGCGCGAAGGAGGTAGGAAGGTCCTTCATGGGGGCTCCGTCGAGCTTGGGCTTCAGCGGTGGCATGTGGAGCAGCTCGTGCGCGAGTGAACGTCGTATTGCTCAGCCAGCTTCTCACCCAGCGCCTCGGCCTCCTTGTGGTCGGCCGGCGGCTGCCAGGTGACGCTGGTGATGAACTCCTGCGGGCGCAGGTTGGGCTTGGGGTTGCGGTGGCAGTCCAGGCACCACTGCATGGTGAGCGGGGCGACCTGCTCGATGGCGGCCATCGTGTCCACGCGGCCGTGGCAGGTCACGCAGCCCACACCCTTCGACACGTGGATGGCGTGGTTGAAGTAGACGAAGTCGGGCAGGTTGTGCACCCGCACCCACGGGATGGGCTGGTCCGTGAAGTACGCCTGCCGCACCAGCGTCAGGTAGGGACTCTTGTTCCACACCTGCGCGTGGCACGACATGCACACCGTGGTGGAGGGAATGCCCGCCGAGGGCGATTTCTCCACCGAGAAGTGGCAGTAGCGGCAGTCGATCTGCTCGTCACCGGCATGGTGCCGGTGGTCGAACTCGATGGGCTGCTCGAGGGGGCGGTTCTGGTTGGTGACGAACGGAGAACGCACGTACGCCATCAAACCGCCAAGGGCGATCGCGGGGATCGCGAGGAGCGCCGCGGCGGAAGCCCGCGACACCGTGTTCGTCCAGCGTGGGAAGAGAGGACCGCTCATACCAGGACCGGGGGCTAGTCAGTGGATTCCGGAGGACGCAACCGGGAGGACGGTGCGGCCGGATCGGAAACGGAACGGGGAGACTGGATCAAGAAGCTCATGCACGGCGTTGCTGTGGCTGCCACGACTCCTGCCCTGGCAGGAGACATGCGGACTCGCCCGACCCCATCCGAATGAAGAGTTGCCGCGGGACGGGTCCCTCCTCCTCATACCCTCCCGACGCGGCGCGGGACCATCGAGCATCATTATCCGGGTGTCAACCTTTCTCTGTCCGCGCGCGGGGAGATAGCACGACCCGAGGCGTTGTGGCGCGGCTGCGAACTTGTCCGGATGATGTTCTCTTCTGCGAGATGGAAGGGGGCTTGAATGCCCCGGAAGATCAGGCGTCTTCGGGGTCTCGCCAGCGCTCGCGTCGGCGCTCCAGCAGCCGGTCCACCAACTCCCGCACGCGCGCGTCCCGGTGGTAGTGCCGATCATGCCGGGAGCCCTTGCCCTGGTTGCACCGTGCACACGCCAGGCCGAGGTTCTCCAGGGCGTCCGTCCCGCCATGCACCCGGGGGACGATGTGCTCGATGGTGGCGCGGCTGATGGGCTCCCCCTCCAGACTGATGAGGAGGTGCGCGTTGCAGTGCAAGCACTTCCCGAGCCACACCTCGCGCCCGCGGGACTCGGTGCGCTCGAAGGTGGCGTCGGTGGCCACGATGTCCAGCACGCGGCGGCGTTTGGTGGCGCTCACGCCTCTTCTAATAGGAAGGTACGGGCCCGGATGCCATGGGCCAGCCGGGGCGGGCGAGCATGGTGCCCCATGAGAGGAAAGACGGCGGTCATCACGGGGGCGTCCTCGGGAATTGGCGAGGAGCTGGCGGTGGCGCTCGCGAGGCGCGGCCTCAATATGGTGCTCGCGGCGCGGGACGAGTCGGCGCTGACCCGGGTGAAGCAGCGGTGAGAGCAGGCCGGGGACGCGCGCTCGTGGTGCCCACGGACGTGAGCGACCCCGAGGCCTGTCGGAGGATGGTAGATCGCTCCGTCCAGGCATTCGGCGACATCGACTACCTCGTGAACAACGAGGGGATGACGATGCGGGGCCGTTTCGAGGACGTGACGGACCTCTCCGACTTCGAGCGCCTCATGCGGGTGAACTACCTCGGCGCGGTCTACTGCACGCACGCCGCGCTCCCGCATATATATAAAGGAGCGGCGGGGCCTGCTCGTGGCCGTGTCCTCGCTGACGGGCAAGAGCGGGGCGCCCGGGCGCAGCGGCTATTCCGCAACCAAGCACGCCATGCAGGGGTTCTTCGACTCGCTGCGCATCCAGCTGAATGGCAGCGGCGTGGACGTGCTCGTCGTGTCGCCCGGGTTCGTCGCCACCAACATCCGTGCGCGTGCGCTCGACCCCGACGGCGCTTCCCGGCCGGGCCGCATCGCCGAGGAGGCAGGCAAGAAGATGATGGATGCGCGCACCTGCGCGGACCTCATCCTCCGGGGCATGGAGCGCCGCGAGCGCGAGCTGGTGATGCGGCCAGCCGCGAAGCTGGTGGTGGCGCTCAAGGCGCTCGTGCCGGGCCTCGTCGACCGCCTAGCCTCGCGCATGCTGAAGCAGCAGCGGCCTTAAGAGCCGGTTTCGATAGGCCCCGCCCTTGCTCGGCTGCTCCTCGGGCAACAAAGAGAGGATGAGGGCTCCTGGCGAAACAGGCCCTAATGTGCTCCAGGGTCGCTCG
>NZ_DASVWK010001016.1:0-8589 GCF_036389735.1 Archangium sp.
CGACGGACGCGACACCCCGCCCCAGAGCGGGCTCGGTTACGTGGAGGAGTTGGAGAAGTTCCTGCGCGAGACGCGCACCGGACAAATCGCCACCGTGGGCGGGCGCTACTACGGCATGGACCGCGACAAGCGCTGGGACCGGGTGAAGCTGGCCTATGACTCGATTGTCTTCGGCCAGGGCCCCAAGGCCCCCGACGCGCTCTCCGCCATCCGCGCCGCGTACGCGGAGAAGGTGACGGACGAGTTCGTCCACCCCACCGTCCTCACCCACGGCGACGGCACGCCCATCGGCCGCATCCAGGACGGCGACGTGGCCATGTTCTTCAACTTCCGCGCGGACCGCGCCCGCGAGCTGACGCGCGCCATCGCCTTCGATGACTTCAAGGAGTTCGACCGGGGCGGCCTGCACGTGGGCATGTACGTATGCCTCACGCAGTACGACGAGACCTTCGGCCTGCCGGTGGCCTTCGCGCCCGACCAGCCGAGTGAGATCTTCCCCGAGGCCCTCGCGCACGCGGGCTGGCGCCAGTTCCGCACCGCGGAGACGGAGAAGTACGCGCACGTCACCTTCTTCTTCAACGGGGGCCGCGAGGTGGTGTACCCGGGCGAGGACAGACACCTGGTGCCCTCCCCGCGCGACGTGAAGACGTACGACCTCAAGCCGGAGATGAGCGCGCGCGAGGTGACGCTGGAGCTCGTGCGGCGCATCGACTCGGGGGCCTACGACTTCGCGCTGGTGAACTTCGCCAACCCGGACATGGTGGGCCACACCGGCCTGCTGGAGCCTGCCATGAAGGCCGTGTCCACGGTGGACGAGTGCCTCGGGCAGTTGGGGCAGGCGTGCGCCCGCAACGGCTGGGTGATGGCGATTTCAGCGGACCACGGCAACTGCGAGCAGATGAGGGACCCGACCACCGGGGAGCCGCACACGGCGCACACGCTCAACCCGGTGCCCTTCCACCTCATCCACCCGGACTTCCGGGGGCAGAAGCTGCGCCCCGGCATCCTCGCGGACATCGCCCCCACGCTGCTCCAGGTGATGGGGCTGCCCAAGCCCTCGGAGATGAACCGGTTGGGGTTGTTCGGGTGACGAGGCAGTGAGCGAGGGAGCGTCCCTTGTCCTCCAGGCCAGTGCCTCTGTCAGGGACCGTACGCAACTTGGGAGAAACGGAGGAAATTCACATGGCGGGAGTTCGCAAATCCAAGGCCAAGAAGATGCAGTCCGAAGCGTCCGCGGCGACGGGCCGTACCCGCAAGGGTCGCAACAAGGTTCCGGTCATCTCGCGGCAGGACAAGAAGAAGGGCGCCGAGACCCGGAAGCCCCGGACGAATCGCAGCACCTGAACCGAAGGCCGGGGCAACCGGGCCCCGGCCCCCACTTCCAGGCGGTACCGTTCAGCCCACCCGCCCGTCAGGGTTGGTGGGCTCGTCCTTCACCAGGTGGAAGAACTGCTCGCGGAAGGCCTCCGGCGTGAGGTGGGCCGCCGCGGCGAACCGGGCCAGCTCCTCCGGCTTGTCGAAGTCCTCCCGCTTGAGCCGGAGCATGTAGCTGCGGGCGATCTGGTAGCGGTCCGAGTCGATGTCCACCATCCGCACCCGGGGCCGCCCGGTGGCCGGGTCCTTCATGTCCTGGAAGGAGACGGGTTGGAAGCGCCCGTGGACCATGGCGACCATCGCCTCGGTGCCCCCCTCGATGATGTAGCGGGCCGCGGCGTGGCCCAGGTCCCTCGTGTAATCCATGTCGAAGGGGATGGGATCCGCGCAGCGCACCTCGTAGCCGATGTACTTGGAGATGAGCGTGGCCTTGAGGCCCAGGCTGGCCAGCCGCTCCTTCACGACCTTTTCCAGCACCTCCCCCAGGTTGATCTCCGCCACGTGGATGTTGCCCATGTGGTCGCGCGGCAGCTCCGTGTACCGGGCCAGGTCCTCGGGGTTGATGCAGTCGGCGAGGCCCTCGGCGAGCAGGACGATGCCATCCGGGCGGCCATACCCCAGCCGCTTGATGACCGAGCCGGCGAGGAGGTCCGCCACATGGGAGAGCGGGACCGGGCACCCCCGGGCGAACTCCTCGGGGATGACGGTATTGGTCGCCCCCACCGCCTTGCCGATACCCAGGGCGAGGTGGCCCGCCTTGCGCCCCTGGGCGATGACGAAGTACCAGCGCGAGGTGGTCTTCGCGTCGACCATCAGGTTCTTGACGATCTCCACCCCGACATGGCGCGCGGTCTGGAAGCCGAAGGTGCTCGTGTCGTCGGGCAGGTCGATGTCGTTGTCGATCGTCTTGGGGACGTGCACCACGCGGAGCTTCCCGCGGGTCTTCTCCGAGATGATGTGGGCCAGCGTCGCGGTGCCATCACCTCCGATGGTGATGAGCATGCCCACGTCGAGTCGCTCGAGCGCGTCGATGGTCCGCTGCAGGTGCTCGGGGGAGCGGGTCGGGTTGGCCCGGGAGATGCCGATGTACGAGCCGCCCCGGAAGTGGATGCGGCTGGTGTCCTCGATGGTGAGGGGCACGACGTGGGAGATGTCCCCCTCGGAGAGCCACTTGAAACCGTCCTGGATGCCGAGCACCGGCACGCCCGAGAGACAGGCGCGAATGGTGGCCGCTCCGATGACGCTGTTGATGCCCGGAGCCGGACCTCCCGCTGCGACGATGGCGAGCTTCTTCATGGCGCCATCCAACAAAAATCGGGAGCACCTGTCAGCAACTCATGACGCCCACAGTCCTTCAGGAACGACGGGGACTTACGGGGTCATGGTCCAAGAGGAAGATGCCGCCCTCGCATGGCGGAGATCCGGGTGCGATTCCCGGTGACTCCACTCCTTTTTTTCACGAGGTGAGGTAGACCCGTCCGGTCATGTTCCAAGCACTGCTCGAGCTGCTCTACCCGCCCGCGTGCATCGCCTGCACGAAGGTGATGCCCGTGCGCGCCGCCTTCTGCGAGGCGTGCGACATGGCCCTGGAGCGCCTGCCGCCCTCTCGCTGCCGCACCTGCGCCGAGCCCGGCACCTTCCCTCGCGACACCTGCCCGCGCTGTCACGCCTCGCCGCCCCCCTTCACCCGCGCCTGGGCCCCCTTCGCTCACGAGGGCCCCGTCGCCCGCGCCATCCACCGCTTCAAATACGAGGACCACCCGGAGCTCGCCCCCGCCCTCGCGGAGCTGCTCGCCACCGAGTGCGGCCAGTTCCTCTCCCAGGCCCCACGCCTGCTCGTCGCCCTGCCGCTGCACGAGCGGCGCTTCCGCGAGCGCCAGTACGACCAGACCCAGCTCCTCGCGGGCGAGCTGGCCCGCGCCACCGGTCGCGAGGCCCCCGTGGGGCTCCTCTCCCGCGCTCGGGAGACCCGGCGCCAGGTGGGCCTCTCCGAGGCCGAGCGGGCAAACAACGTCGCGGGCGCCTTCACCGCGTCCCCCGCCGTGGCCGGCCGGGAGGTTCTCCTGGTGGACGATGTGCTCACCACGGGTGCCACCGTCCGTGCCGCCGCCACCGCGCTCCGCGAGGCCGGCTCTCCTCGCGTCGAGATTCTGACGCTGGCCCGAGCCTTCTCGCTCGCCTAGTACCCGACATTTCAGTTGCTTGTCCTCCTATGAAGTCGCATGGAGGGGAAGGCTCTCCGAAGCTCGGCTGTTCACCCGCGCCGACACTCACCCCCGGCACCCCTTTCAGACGGACGAGGAACACGGATGTCCCGTACCCCACGGCTCGCCGCGCTCTCGCGCACCCCCTGGCTCGTCGCCCTGCTCGCGCTCGCCTGCCCACTGCTGACGCGGGCCGCCACCGAGAACAGCGCCACGGCGGCCCGGGAACAGGCCGAGGAGGCCCTGACGCTCGCCCCCTCTCCGCGCGGAGCGGCGCAGCTCCTCCGGCTGCATGACCTGCGCGAGGACCTCGAGGACCTCACCCCCCTGGTGAAGACCTATACCGAGGTGTCCACCCGGCGCGACACGGACCCCCACACCCGCGCCACCGCCCAGATGCTGTTGATGGACCTGGAGCGCTCTCGCGGCCGGCTCACGCGCGCCGCCGAGCTCCAGGACGGCCTGGGCTACCTCGGGGACTTCTACGTCGTCGGCGGCTTCGACAACGAGGGCAAGTCCGGCTGCGATACGGACTTCGGCCCCGAGGCGGCCGCGCTGGACCTGTCCACCACGTACTCGGGCGCCAAGGGCCGCCAGGTGTCCTGGCGACGGCTCTCCGCCAGCCCCACGCAGGGCTACATCGACCTGGGCGCCGCGGTGCGCCCCAACCGCGAGTCCGTGGCCTACGCCCTCACCTGGCTGGAGGCCCCGGCCGAGACGCGCGTCGCGCTCGGCGTGGGCACCTCCGGCGCCTTCCGCCTCTGGGTGAATGGCGAGAAGGTGGCCACCAGCGACACCTACAACCAGCCCCGGCCGGACCAGTCGCGCGTCTCCGTGCGCCTGCGCAAGGGCCTCAACCGCGTCCTCCTCAAGGTGTGCCAGGAGTCGGGGGCGCTGGGCTTCTACCTGAGGCGCGACCCGCCCGGCCGCATCCGCGCCACCCTCCCCTCCACCCCGCCCGCCCTCACCAAGGGCCCCTCCGCCGCGCCCCAGGTGCTGCCCACGCTCACCACCGCGATGCGCGAGCTGGTGAACAAGGCCCCCGAGGACGCGAAGCTGCGGGGTGAGTACGCCACGGTGCTCGACTCCTTCCGCGCCTTCGATGAGCGCGAGCACACCGCCACCGTCGAGGCCGACCGCGCCGCCCGCGCCGCCCCCCAGGACGTGCGCCTCCAGCTGCTGGCCGCCGCGTCCCACCGGGACGACCTCAACCTGCGCCGCCGCTACCTCGAGGCCGCCCTGCGCGCGGACCCCACCTCCATCCAGGCCCGCGTGGCGCTCGCCGAGCACGAGCTGAACCGCGATCACCCCGAGCGCGCCGTCGAGCTGCTCAAGCCCATGGTGGAGCTGGCCCCGGACTCGGCCGCCGCCCGCCTCACGCTGGCGCGCGCCCACGAGGCGCTCGGCCAGTCCGCCCTCGCGCACGTGATGGTGGACGAGACGCTCCAGCGGCTGCCGCGCATCCCCCGCGTGGTACGCGCCGCCGCCAGCTCCGCCCGCACCATGGACCGCTCGCAGGACGCGGTGGCCCGGCTGCGCGTGGCGCTGGCGCTGCGTCATGACGACCGCTCCAGCCGCGCCGTGCTGGCCATGCTGCTGGCGGACGTGGGCCAGGTGGAGGCCGCCGCGCGCGAGTACGCGCAGCTCCTCGTGATGGACCCCTTCGACAACTCCACCCGCGTGAAGCTGGCGGAGCTGCGCGCCGCCAATGGCCAGCTGGACGCGGCCACCGCGCTGTTCGCCGAGGCCCGCGCCCTCTCCCCGGACGAGCCCGAGGTGTACGAGCGCGAGGGCCGTGCCCTGCTCGCCGCCGGCCGCCGTGAGGAGGCCCTCGCTTCCTTCGAGCGCTCGCTGGCGCTGCGCCCGCAGAACCCCGCCCTCAAGGAGGCCGTGCGCACCCTCAAGGGCGAGTCCGCCAGCGCGGGCACCCAGCACTTCGCGGACGTGAAGGAGCTCCTCAAGGAGGCCGAGGGCTACACCAACGAGGACGCCGTCTACCTCGTGGACACCCAGTACGTGCGCGTGCAGAAGAGCGGCGTGTCCGGCCGGCTGCACCAGTTCGCGGTGAAGGTGCTCAACGCCCGGGGCGTGGAGGCCTTCCGCAGCTACCCCATCACCTACTCGCCGGATCGCCAGGAGGTGCAGGTGCTGCGCGCCCGCATCACCAAGGCGGACGGCTCCGTGGTGGACAGCTACGGCGAGAGCGACCGCAACATGAACGAGCCCTGGACGGGCATGTACTACGACTCGCGCGCCAAGATGCTCTCCTTCCCCGGGCTCGCCGCCGGGGACGTGCTGGAGCTCCAGTACCGCGTGGACGACACCGCCCAGGACAACCTGCTGTCCGACTACTGGGGCGACGTGGAGAGCGTGCAGGGCGTCTACCCGAAGGTGCGCTACCAGTTCCTCGTGGAGATGCCCAAGGAGCGGCCCCTCTACTGGAACGACAAGAAGCTGCCCGGTGTGACGCACTCGCGCGAGGACGTGGACGGCGGCCGGGTGCTCTACCGCTGGGGCGCCAGGCACGTGGCCAAGGTGGTGCCGGAGCCCGGCATGCCCGGCTGGGCCGAGGTGGCCGCCAACCTCCACGTCTCCACCTACCGCACCTGGGACGAGGTGGGCCGCTACTGGTGGGGCCTCGTGCGCGACCAGCTCACCCCCAACGAGGAGCTGCGCCGCACGGTGGACACCGTCCTCCAGGGCGTGGATCGCAAGGACGAGAAGGCGGTGGTGCAAGCCGTCTACAACTTCGTGGTGACGAACACCCGCTACGTGGCGCTGGAGTTCGGCATCCACGGCTACAAGCCCTATCGGGTGGACCGGGTGCTGTCGCGCCGCTTCGGTGACTGCAAGGACAAGGCGAGCCTCATCCACGCCATGCTGAAGGTGGCCGGCGTGGAGAGCCGCCTGGTGCTGCTGCGCATGCGCAACCTGGGGGAGATCGGCCAGGAGCCCGCCAGCCTCGCGGCCTTCAACCACGCCATCGTCTACGTGCCGCGCTTCGAGCTGTACCTGGACGGCACGGCCGAGTTCCACGGCGCGCGCGAGCTGCCCAGCGCGGACCGCGTGGCCAACGTCCTCATCGTGGAGCCGGGTGGAAAGGCCACCTTCCTCACCACGCCCGAGGCGGCGCCCGACGACAACGCCACCCGCCTCGCCATGGACCTGGCGCTCAAGCCGGATGGCGGAGCCGACGTGACGGGAGCCACCACCGTGGGCGGGCAGATGGCGCCCGAGTACCGCCGCGCCTACCGGGCGGTGGCCTCTCGCAAGTCCACCTTCGAGCGCTCCTGGGCCCAGAGCTTCCCCGGCCTCACCGTGCACGACGTGAAGCTCAACGACACCACCCGCCTGGACGACGACGTGCAGGTGGACTTCCGGATGAGCATCCCGCGCTTCGCCGAGGCGGTGCCGGGCCAGTTGCGTTTCCTGCCCTTCGGTACCGGCCGCTCCTACACCCAGTCCTACGCCTCGCTCGCCGAGCGCCGCTTCGACCTGGTGATGAACAGCCCGTGGGTGAACCGCTTCACCTTCCGCTACACGCTGCCCCAGGGCTACAGCGTCGCCGAGCTGCCGCCCAACCAGCAGGAGGAGACGCCCTTTGGCCGGGTGCGCCTCACCTACCGCCAGGAGGGCAACCAGCTCATCGCCGACGGCGAGGTAGCGCTCACCGCCGCCCGCGTGAAGGCGGACGACTACGCCGCCTTCCGCGCCTTCCTCGGCCGGGTGGATCAAGGCTTCGCGCGCAAGGTCACCCTGCGCGGGGCCGCTCCCACCGCGGGGCGCTGACCGGGAGGGCTCCGGCCCTCCTTCTCAACGGCCCAGGGCCCGACGCGCCAGCAGGAGGTGCTCGGTGCTCTGGGACCGGACCTCCGCCTGGTGCACGAAGGCTCGCACCGCGCCCAACGGCATCGTGCGCGGCTTGTCGAAGAGCGGCTGCTCCACCGAGGCTTCCGCCTTCAGCTCGACGACGGAAGCGTCCAGCGTCTCCTGGGCGAGGCTCGTCTTCCGCATCGCCGACACCTCCCAGTCGCCCAGGGGATTCATCACGCGCGCCACATCCCCGAGCGACTCCAGGGGAAGCTCGCGCTTGGCGTTGATGGACACGCCGCTCTTGAGCGTGGACCCACCCGAGAGCTCTCCCTTCACCTCCTGGGTGAGGCTCTTGCGGAGGCGCTCGGGCTTCATCAGCTCCCGTGGCTCGAGCTTGCCGTCCTTGAGGCGGGCGAGTTCCTCCTTCGTCAGCGCCACCTCCGCCCGGAGCAGGACGCGTGACTCCAGCCCGCCCCCCAGCCCCTCGAAGCCGCCCTGGAGCTCGCCCTGGAGTTGCACCTGGAGCGAGCTCTCGTAGACGAGCTTGCCCTCCTTCACATCCACCCGGAAGGTGCCCTCCCCCACGAGGGCCGCCCCCACCTTGAGGGCCGTCAGCTCCAGCTCTCCCTTCAGCTCGGCGTACAGCCCCACCTCGAAGCTCTTCACGTTCTTCTGGACCTGGAGCGCGCGCTCGATGGAGTCGCTGTCCAGGAGCCCGAGCGCCACCGCCGCCTTCCCTCCCAACCCCGCCAGGCTCATCACCTCCGCCTGGGCGAGCGCCGCCAGTCGATCCGCGGCCTCCGCCGCGCTCTCGAAGCGCAGCGTCACCGCCCCCTGCATGCCGAGCATGGCGGACCCCTTGGCCCCCTTCGCCCCCGAGGACGCGGCCACGCCCCCACCCAGCCCGCCCCGGACGGTCACCTGGTAGGAGCCGTCCTCGCCGCGCTCCACCTCCACCTTGGCCTTCACTTCGCCCGCGGCCTCGAGTCCCACCCGCCCCTGGGTGGACAGCTCCAGCTTCCCGCCAGGAGGGAGGGCGTTGAGGGCGTGCGCATAGAAGGACTCGAGCGCCTTGCCCGCCCGGCCCTGGTTCTCATCGTTCGCCCGGTACTCCTCCACGCTCGTCCGCGAGGAGGTCGCTTTCACGGAGGAGGGCGTGCCCGTGCCACCCACGGCCGGGCCCTGCTCCGGGAGGCAG